>NZ_JBTHHU010000006.1:0-309572 GCF_059089585.1 Streptomyces sp. SX-6
ACCGCCCTGCGGACGGGACCTGAACGATGGCAGCAACGGAGCGGCCAGTTCCCACAACCCGTCAGGAACCAGCCGCCGCGAAAGATCAACACTCACAAGCGACCATGATGCCGCACGTCACCACAGCGCCACGTGAGACATCCTCTTAGGTCACTCGTGAGCCCCATGTCTCCCGTCCAGATCGAACGCAAGGTACACACCATTGGTCCCTCGTGCCGAGCAATCGAAATCTCGGGCAGCAAGCATTGGCGATCATCAGCTGAAGTCAAAACAAGGAGAAGTGATCTATGGCGCAACGAGCTGAAGCAGCTCACCAGTTGCTTCGCCCGTGCCTGTTGGTGCGGCAGCACCGGGCGAACCTCGGCGGAGTCGACCGCCTAACCAGTCAATTCGATGACCTGTGTCTGCGCTATTCGGCGTAGACGCCTGAGGGTGCCCAAGCTGACGGGCGGTCGCTGGGCTTGTCGTTGCGCGAGGCGTTGCGGCGCCCGTCGGTGCTTGAAGGCATCTCCGTCGCGCTCGACCCAGCGGGGCGATGGGCTGGTCGGACGGCAACTACGAGGCATGTGCGGGCTGATTCACTGGATGGTGAACTGCTGTGGCTGTCAGGGTCGGAGTGATTCCTCGCGGAGTGCGGAGAGGAAGCCCGTCCAGGCGGGGGCGGGGAGGAGCAGAGCGGTCCGGTGGGGGCGTTTGCTATCGCGGACCGGGACGAGGCCCGTATGGGCCAGGCTTCTGGCGAACTCGACGCACTGCCCTTCGTTGCCGCCGCTGTGGCTGGACTTGATCCATTCCGCACTGGATATGTCAGGCGTGCTCATGGGGACCATTCCTCCATCACGTGATGAATCAGGTTCAAAGATGCCTCTGGTGAGAGTGCGTCGGCGCGCAGTCGATCGTAGATCTCCATTGCGTCCGCGACGATCTCATGGGAGTCGATCACCTGGCCCGAGAACGGGTTCTCCGCATAGAGGGCGTCCGGCTCGTCACCGTCGAACCTGAGCACATCGAAGGCCAAGTGCGATGCGGCGGCCCCGGAGGTGAAGGGAAGTACCTGAAGGGTGATGTGCGGCGAATCCGCGGACTTGAGCAGGTGCTCCATCTGCTCACGCATGACCTCAGGGCTGCCGATCATTCGGCGAAGGCATGATTCGTCCAGAACGACCCACAGCAGTGGCGGTGTTGGACACTCCATCACCTCGCGGCGCCTGAGCCTTCGGGCGACCCTTTCGGCGGTCGTTTCCAGGTCGTCCCTTGGATGAGCCTTGCGGAAGATGGCGTGTGCGTACCCTTCGGTCTGCAGCAAACCCATGATGAGGTTGGGGCTGTAGTCCAGGATCGTCGTAGCGCGCTGCTCCATCCGCACATACGGCTCGAACCAGTTCGGGTAATCCCGTTCCGCGGCCCGCCTCCGCAAGCGCGCAAACGTGCCGGGCGTACCGAAGACCCTGTCGCAGGCCTCGGCGAATGCCCGGCTGGCCAGCCGCTCTCCCGCCTCCACCTTCGCCACGTACTGCTGCCCGTAGTTCGCCTCCTTCGCCAGCTCTCGCTGGCTCATGCCCCGGGCCGTGCGCCAGGCCCGCACCTCGGTCCCGAAGTAGGCGGCTCCGGTCGGTGGCTCGGTCTCTTCGTCCTGCATGGTTCGTTCACCCCAGATCGTTCGGCGTGGCCGCAGACCTTCCCGACGCTACGTGCGGAGCGCGATGCTGGAGGCACCAACAGTGAACATCGCTCGCGTGAGTGACAAGGAAACTGGAGTTCTGACGCCATGGCCCATACCCCCCAACAGGGCGACGAAGCCTTGACAGTTGAGGCCCCGGAGCTGCGGTCGCGCATCATCGGTGAGCTCGTCTGGGACGCCGCCGCGAAGCGTCTCGGCGAGGTCATTGACAACCGGTGGTCGCGCTATCAACTCCGCCCGCCCGGTGGGGGTATCGAGTGGAACGCGGCTCCGCAGGACATTCACCCCGTCGGTCGGGCGGCATCTCCGGCTCGCCGGGCGTGCGCCGAGTGCGGGCGCATCAAGGGCGAGCGTGCCGAGGCGGCCGGCGCCGGGGACAGGGAAGGGGCCGAGTCATGGGCCATGGCCTTCGCCCGTCATCAGCGGTTCGAGCACGGATGACGGATCAGTCCTGCCCCTCGACGTACTCCTTGAGCTTCACCGCCATCGCGTACTGCCGCGCGACGTAGTCCTGGAACGCGTCGGCCTGGTCCGCCGGGGCCGTTTCGAGGAGTCCGTCGGGGAAGCTGACGCGAATGTGCGCGTGTAGGCGGTGCCGGGGCCCGAGGGGGCGAACTCGAAGGCGATGGTCTGCAGGCAGTGCTGCCTCGGGCCGAGTTCGGCGCGCGACATCGTTGACGCGGGACCAGTTGTCCGGGTCGGCCAGGACCGCGTAGGCGGCTTCCGGCGGACGGTCGATGTGCACGGTGGCGGTGCCGCTCATGCTGGGCATGTGCTTCCCCTTCCGGCGGCGTCACCCGATGTCGAAGAGCGGTCCGGTGAGTGTCAGCCCCAGGTCGTGGCCGACGTAGGAGAAGAAGGCCAGCAGCATCAGGCACGCGCCGGCGAGTGCGATGTCCTTCTGGAAGTGGATCATCTCCTGCTGGCGGGCCATGGGTTCCGTCTCCTGCCAGAAGCGGTGCATGGTCAGGGGCGCCAGGATGAGGAAGACCGCCAGGAGCAGTGCGCCCAGGTCGGCCCAGGCGCCGAGCAACAGGCTCAGGCCGCCGGCCAGCATCAGCAGTCCGCTGCCCGCGACCGCCAGGGCCGGGGCGGGCAGCCCTTTGGCCGCCGCGTAGCCCGCCATTGCCTTCGTCTTGGTCAGATGGCCGAGGGCGGACATCAGGAAGAGCAGGGCGAAGAGGATGCGGCCGATGAGGACCAGGATGTCCATGGTGACGACCTCCAACGGACGGGGGTCACTGGGTGCCTGTCGTGTACACCCTCGTCCCCACCGTAACGCCGGTGACGGTGTCCCGCGTGTCGTCGGCTAGGGGCGCGTGATGTTGCGCAGGTCGGAGCGTGCCATCTGGAGCATGCTGCCCACACCGCCCTCCAGTATCATGCGCCCCGTCGGCCGGACGGAATCTCCCCAGTTCACAAGGGAGAGCGCTTTACTGCTTGCCGAGCCCCTTCATCATGTCCGCCACCGATGCGACCTCACCGGCCGGGGGCGCCTGCACCTTCACCTCGAGGCCGTACTCCAGGTACTCGAGGGTCGTGGTGCTCTCGCCCTTGGAGCCCTTGGCGGATTCCGTGGTCTTCGCCGGGAGTCCGTCCTTGCCCACCCAGACGTCCAGCTCGACCGACTTCACGCCGGTGCTTTTCAGCGGCCGGACGTAGCTGTCGCGCTGCGTCTTGTTCAGCACGTCGCCGTCGTAGGAGGCGAGTTCCGAGATGTCGACCGTTCCCCGGTAGTGGACGGCCTTCTGTCCGCCCACCGTCTCCTCGCCGACCTTCTTGACGTCCTTGGACGTGGCGAGGACAGCGGTGTCGAGCCCTGCGGACTTCAGGGAATCGCGTTCCTGGGTGTCGTACTGGCCTACCTTGGCCACCTTCATCCAGGGCTTGCCGGGCAGGGCGGCGGCGCCCTTGATGTAGAGGTCGTCACCGACCCGGAGCATGCGGACCTCCCCGGTGGGGTTGGCGGCCGACTTGGGGGTGGTGCCCTTGAGGTCCGAGATCCTCGGCTTGTCGGAATAGACGGCCTCGAACGACTTCGGGCCGTCCTGGTCCTTGTTGGTTCCCTTGGCCTTGTAGGAGTTCTGCTTCGAGGCCTTCTCCGCGGCCGCCTTCAGCTCGGCGGCCGGGTCGGCCTTGTCGCCGCCTCCGCACGCGGCCACGCTCATCACCAGCGCGGCCGTCGCGGTTGCCAGAACGCCTCTGCGGATCGCTCGCAAAACTCCACCTTTGTCAATACTTGGGAAAACCTTGGTGAGGTTACCTCATTCCAGGCCCTCGGGAACATCTGTTCGTTGAGTCTCTGCCGGGCGTTGATCAAGGCCCCGGCGTGACCGACCGAGGGGAGAGGGACGAACGATGGCCGCTGGGGAGACCGAGGAGAGCGTGACGACGCCGGAGGGGAGGGCCGCGCGCGTCACGCGAGAGAAAAAGAAGCGGTCGATGTGGCGGGAGATACCCATCCTGATCGGTGTGTCCCTGGTGCTCTCGCTCGGCATCAAGACGTTCCTCGTGCAGCCGTTCTCCATCCCCTCCGGTTCGATGGAGAACACGCTGCAGGTCGGTGACCGGGTGCTGGTCGACAAGTTCACGCCCTGGTTCGGCGGGACGCCGGACCGTGGAGACGTCGTGGTCTTCCGGGACCCCGGGGGCTGGTCGGACGGACAGCCCGCAGAGCACACCAACTCCCTGCAGCGCGGGGTGCAGAAGACGCTGTCCTTCGTCGGCCTGATGCCCTCGGCGGACGAGAAGGACCTGATCAAGCGGGTGATCGGGGTCGGCGGCGACACCATCGAGTGCAGGAGTGGTGAACCGGTCAAGGTCAACGGAAAGGCTCTGGACGAGCCGTACATCTACTCGGGTGCCACCCCGTGCGACGACATGCCGGTCGGGACGGTCAAGGTGCCCAAGGATCACCTGTGGGTGATGGGTGACCACCGCAACGACTCACGGGACTCGCGCGCCCACGTCAACGAGCCGGGCGGTGGGTTCGTGCCCGTGGACAATGTGATTGGCAGGGCCGTCGCCGTCGCCTGGCCTGTCACCCACTGGTCCACGCTGTGAGATAGCCGTGCCCGTTGCTCCGGCGGCCGTTGCCGCCGCCGGAGCAACGAGGCTCGCTCACTCCTCCGGATACCGCCGCGGCGTCCAGACGATTTCCCCGGTCGCGCGTGACACCGCACGCGTCTGGCTCGACCCCACGAGGAGGATCGTCCTCATGTCGACTTCCTCCGGCACGAGTTCGCCGAGACGGACGATGCGTACGCTCTCCTCCGGGCCGCCCACATCGCGGCCCAGGACCACCGGGGTGTCCGGGGCGCGGTGTTCCAGCAGCAGGTCGCGGGCCTTGCCGACCTGCCAGATGCGGCTGCGGGAGCCGGGGTTGTAGAGGGCGAGGACCAAGTCGGCCTCGGCGGCGGCGCGGAGGCGGGAGGCGATGACCTCCCAGGGCTTGAGGCGGTCGGAGAGGGAGACCACCGCGTAGTCGTGGCCCAGGGGGGCGCCGGCGCGGGAGGCCGCGGCGTGGGCGGCGGTCATGCCGGGGACCACGCGCACCGGGATCTCGCGGTACGGGTCGTCGGAGGCGACCTCCAGCACGGCCGTGGCCATGGCGAAGACACCCGGGTCGCCGGAGGAGACGACGGCGACCCGGCGTCCCTGGCGGGCGAGGTCGAGGGCGAAGTCGGCGCGTTCCGACTCGACCTTGTTGTCGGAGGCGTGGCGCCGCTGGCCCGGGCGTACGGGCACCCGGTCCACGTAGGTGCTGTAACCCACGATGTCCTGCGCCGCGGCCAGTTCGCCGCGTGCCTCGGGGGTGAGCCACAGCGGGCCCGCCGGGCCGAGGCCGACGACCACGACCTCGCCCCGGGCGGAGGTGATACGGCCGTCCACGCGGCTCGGGAGGACCGCCACCGAGAAGTACGGGACCGATTCCGGGTCCACGTCCGCGAGCTTGCCCGTGCGCTCGCCGGGCATCGTCGCGCGCTCGACGTACCGCGCCTCCGCCAGCCGGCCCGAGCGCTCCAGCGCGCCCCGCACCGCCGGGAAGGTGCGGCCCAGCTTCATCACCACCGCCGAGTCGGTCGAGGCCAGGCGCGCCGTCAGCTCCTCCTCGGGCAGCGTGCCCGGCAGGATCGTCAGCACCTCCTCGCCCTCGACGAGCGGTTCGCCGAGGCGGGCCGCAGCGGCGCTCACCGAGGTGACGCCGGGGATGACCTCCGTCGGGTAGCGGGGCGCGAGCCGCTTGTGCATGTGCATGTACGAGCTGTAGAAGAGCGGGTCGCCCTCCGCGAGGACCGCGACCGTACGGCCCGCGTCCAGGTGCGCGGCGAGACGGGCGGCGGCCTCCTCGTAGAACTCCTCCATCGCGCCCCGGTAGCCGCCGGGGTGGTCGGTGGTCTCCGTGGTGACGGGGTAGACCAGCCGCTCCTCGATGTGGTCGGCGCGCAGGTGCCGTTCGGCGATCGAGCGCGCGATGCTGCGGCCGTGCCGGGCGCTGTGGTACGCGACGACGTCGGCGGAGGAGATGACCTCGACCGCCCGTACGGTCATCAGGGACGGGTCGCCGGGGCCGAGCCCCACGCCGTACAGCCGTCCCGTGGTCGAAGGCTGCTCGCTCATTCTTCCTCGCTCGCTATCGCGTTGATCGCCGCGGCGGCCATCGCACTGCCGCCGCGCCGCCCCCGCACCACCAGGTACTCCAGCCCCAACGGGCTCTCGGCCAGCGCCTCCTTGGACTCGGCGGCGCCTATGAACCCGACCGGGATGCCGAGCACCGCCGCCGGGCGCGGTGCGCCCTCGGCCACCATCTCGAGCAGCCTGAAGAGCGCGGTGGGGGCGTTGCCGACGGCCACGACCGCGCCGTCGAGCCGGTCCCGCCACAGTTCCAGCGCGGCGGCGCTGCGGGTCGTGCCCATGCGCCGGGCCAGTTCGGGCACGGACGGGTCGGCGAGGGTGCACAGCACCTCGTTGTCCGCGGGCAGCCGCTTGCGCGTGACACCGCTGGCGACCATGTTCGCGTCGCACAGGATCGGCGCACCCGCCAGCAGGGCCTCGCGGGCGCGGGCCACCACCTGCGGGGAGTAGGCCAGGTCCCGTACGAGGTCGGTCATCCCGCAGGCGTGGATCATACGGACCGCCACCCGGCTCACGTCCGGCGGCAGTCCGCCGAGGTCGGCCTCGGCGCGGATGGTGGCGAAGGACTGGCGGTAGATGGACGCGCCGTCCTTGTCGTAGTCGAACACTGTGCCCTCGTTCATCGTGTGGTACGGGCCGCCGCCACCGCGTCGGCCAGGTCTGTTGCCGTCACCGTGCGCGCCGTCCCGTCCGGCGCGGTGACCTGGTAGCCGTCGCCGGTCGCCAGTACGTCGGCCCACGCGCCACCGGGGTGGCCGCAGCGCCGCTCGCACCCGGACCAGTACACCGGCAGTACGCCCGTCCCACCAGGGCGCATGGCGGTGAGACAGGCGGTCGCGTCCGCCCGTACGTCCGCGCGGGACTTGGCGCAGCCGGGCCGTCCGGCACAGGCGCCCGCGCCGTGCCACGGGGAGGCGGGGGAGGTGACGAGGCCGGCGGCCGCGAGGTCCGCCAGGCGGGCCGGGTCGGCGCCGGGCAGGACGATGCCGCGCCAGGGGGTCACCCGGAGTTCACCGTGCGCGGCGCGGATCACGTGCCGCCACTGCGCGGTGGTCAGCCGGCCGAGCGGCGCGGCCACGTACAGGGCGCGGGCGACGACGCCCGGTTCGGGTGGGGAGCCTACAGGTAGGTCAGTGGAGGGGAGCGGTGAGGAGGGGATGCCTGCCGCCGCGAGCCGGTCCGTCAACCGGTCGGTGCGCGGCCGTTGTTCGGCGGGCAGCTCCCGTACGCGCCAGGCCTTGCTGCCGTGCTCGCGCAGCGCGGCGAGGAACTCGCCCGCGGCCAGGGCGGCGGCGCGGGGCGCGTGCTCGGCGGCGATCCGCAGGGTCGTCGCTCCGAGGCGGAGGACGGCGCGGCCGTCCGTGTCTGCGATCAATGTCACATCGGGGGCGAGGGCGGCGATGTCGCCGCGGCCGTCGTCCAGGCCGAAGAGGAAACGGCCGGACAGAGCCGACAGTTCGGCTTCGTCGGTGGACAGGAGTGCGTCAAGGGCGCGTGCCCACGCCTGTACATCCGCTGCGTCCACGGGAGTCGGACCGTCCAGGCCGCACAACGGAGAAGCCAGGATGTTCCGGACGCGGTCGTGCCGGTCCGACGGCAGCAGCCCGGCGGCGCGCAGCCGCCCGCCGAGGTCCGCGCCGCAGCCGTCGGCGAGGCCGCGCAGCTGCACATTGCCGCGCGAGGTGAGGTCGAGCCGACCGTCACCCAGCTCGTCGGCGGCGTCCGCCAGCACCATTGCCTGACGTGGCGTCAACAAGCCTGCGGGCAGCCGGACTCGGGCCAGCGAGCCGTCGTCCGCGGCGTGCAGCCGCAGCGCACCGGGGCATGCGTCACCGCGCTCGCGGACGGTCGGTTCGCCCCGGTCCGCGGGGGGCTGGGGGGAGACGGACATGGCGGCGAGCATACCGAGGCACTCCGGCGGACGCCCTGGTCACGGGGGCGGGCCCGCCCGGGCCCGCGCCGCGGATCGCTACTATGGCGCTCATCGCCCAAGACGGCGCCAGGGGAGGAAGCCGGTGAGACTCCGGCACGGTCCCGCCACTGTGAGCACGGCAGCGATGCCGCGCGAGTCAGGAACTCCCGCCGTCTTCCCACTGCCCGGGGCGCGGACCCCGAGGAAGGCCTGCCGCAGCATGCGCATGTTCCGGTCCCGCGCACGGACGACCCTCGAAGCACTCGCACTCGGGAGCGCCGCGTGATCCTTCTCCTGTCGACGTCCGACACCGACCTGCTCAGCGCCCGCGCGGCCGAAGGCCCGGTCCCGTACCGGCTCGCCAACCCCGCACGGCTTCCACTCGACGAACTGCCCGCCCTGCTGGAGGGCACCGAGCTCGTCGTCGTCCGACTCCTCGGCGGCATCCGCGCCTGGGAGGAGGGGCTCGGGCAACTGCTCGCCGGCCCGCGGCCGGTCGTCGTCCTCACCGGCGAACAGGCCCCCGACGCCCAGCTGATGGAGGCCTCCACCGTCCCCGTCGGCATCGCCGCCGAGGCCCACGCCTACCTCGCCCACGGCGGCCCCGCCAACCTCGAGCAGCTCGCCCGCTTCCTCTCCGACACCGTGCTGCTCACCGGCCACGGCTTCGCGCCCCCGGCCGCCGCCCCCTCATGGGGCGAGCTCGAGCGCGCCCCCAAGCCCGGGGCGAGCGGCCCGACGGTGGCCGTGCTCTACTACCGCGCCCACCACATGAGCGGCAACACCGGCTTCGTGGAAACCCTCTGCGGCGCCGTCGAGGACGCCGGGGGCCGGGCGCTCCCGCTGTACGTCGCCTCCCTGCGCGCCCCCGAGCCGGAGCTGATCGAGGCCCTGCGCGGTGCCGACGCCGTCGTCACCACCGTCCTCGCCGCGGGCGGCACCAAGCCCGCCGAGGCATCGGCCGGCGGCGACGACGAGTCCTGGGACGCCGGCGCCCTGGCCTCCCTCGACGTCCCCATCCTCCAGGCCCTGTGTCTCACCGGCCCGCGCAGCGCGTGGGAGGAGAACGACGAGGGGCTCTCCCCGCTCGACGCCGCGACCCAGGTCGCCGTGCCCGAGTTCGACGGGCGCATCATCACGGTGCCGTTCTCCTTCAAGGAGGTCGACGCGGACGGCCTGCCCTGCTACGTCGCCGACGCCGAACGCGCCGCCCGCGTCGCCGGGATCGCCGTCCGCCACGCGCGGCTGCGCCACATCCCCGCCGCCGAGAAGCGCATCGCGCTCGTCCTCTCCGCGTACCCCACCAAGCACTCCCGCATCGGCAACGCCGTCGGCCTCGACACCCCCGCCAGCGCGGTGGCGCTGCTGCGCCGGCTGCGCGCGGAAGGCTATGACTTCGGTACCGAGGAGGTCCCGGGTCTCGCGTCCGGCGACGGCGACGAGATGATCCGCGCCCTGATCGAGGCCGGCGGCCATGACCAGGAGTGGCTCACCGAGGAGCAGCTCGCCCGCAACCCCGTCCGCATCCCGGCCGCCGACTACCGGCGCTGGTACGCCGAACTCCCCTCCGAACTGCGGGAGTCCGTCGAGGAGCACTGGGGCCCGGCGCCCGGCGAGATGTTCGTCGACCGCAGCGCCAACCCCGAGGGCGACATCGTCCTCGCCGCCCTGCGCCGCGGGAACCTGCTGATCCTCATCCAGCCGCCGCGCGGCTTCGGCGAGAACCCCATCGCCATCTACCACGACCCCGACCTGCCGCCCTCGCACCACTACCTGGCCGCCTACCGCTGGATCGCGGCCTCCCGCGAGGACGGCGGCTTCGGCGCCGACGCGATGGTCCACCTCGGCAAGCACGGCAACCTCGAGTGGCTGCCGGGCAAGAACGCCGGCCTGTCCGCCGCCTGCGGCCCCGACGCGGCGCTCGGCGACCTGCCGCTCGTCTACCCCTTCCTCGTCAACGACCCCGGCGAGGGCACCCAGGCCAAGCGCCGTGCGCACGCCACGCTCGTCGACCACCTCGTGCCGCCGATGGCCCGCGCCGACTCCTACGGCGACATCGCGCGCCTCGAGCAACTCCTCGACGAGTACGCCCAGATCTCGTCCATGGACCCGTCCAAGCTCCCGGCGATCCGCGCCCAGATCTGGACCCTGATCCAGGCGGCGAAGCTCGACCACGACCTGGGCATGGACGACCGCCCGGAGGACGACGGCTTCGACGACTTCCTCCTGCACGTCGACGGCTGGCTGTGCGAGGTCAAGGACGCCCAGATCCGCGACGGTCTGCACGTCCTCGGCGGCGCTCCCACCGGTCCCGAGCGCGTCAACCTGGTGCTGGCCATCCTGCGCGCCCGGCAGATCTGGGGCGGCACCACCGCCCTGCCCGGACTGCGCGAGGCCCTCGGCCTCGACGAGTCCGCCGCCACCCGCACCACCGCCGACGAGGCGGAGGAGAAGGCCCGCGCCCTGGTCCAGGCCATGGAGGACGCGGGCTGGGATCCGGCCGCCGTGCCCACCGGGCACGGCGAACAGGTCGCCGCCATCCTGGACTTCGCGGCCCGCGAGGTCGTACCCCGCCTGGCCGCCACCACCGACGAGCTCGACCACGCCGTGCACGCCCTCGACGGCGGTTTCGTACCCGCCGGCCCCTCCGGCTCGCCGCTGCGCGGCCTGGTCAACGTGCTGCCGACCGGCCGCAACTTCTACTCGGTCGACCCCAAGGCCGTGCCCAGCCGCCTCGCCTGGGAGACCGGCCAGGCCCTGGCCGACTCCCTGCTGGAGCGCTACCGCACCGACGAGGGCACCTGGCCCGAGTCGGTGGGCCTGTCCCTGTGGGGGACGAGCGCCATGCGCACCGCCGGCGACGACGTCGCCGAGGCGCTGGCCCTGCTGGGCGTCCGCCCGGTGTGGGACGAGGCGTCGCGGCGGGTGACGGGGCTCGAGCCCGTCACCCCCGAGGAGTTGGGCCGTCCCCGCATCGACGTCACCCTGCGCATCAGCGGCTTCTTCCGGGACGCCTTCCCGCATGTGATCGGCCTGCTGGACGACGCCGTCCGGCTCGTCGCCTCCCTGGACGAGCCCGCGGACACGAACTTCGTCCGCGCCCACGCCCAGGCCGACCTCGCCGAGCACGGCGACGAACGCCGCGCCACCACCCGCATCTTCGGCTCCCGCCCGGGCACGTACGGCGCCGGCCTGCTCCAGCTCATCGACAGCCGCGACTGGCGCACGGACGCGGACCTCGCCGAGGTCTACACGGTGTGGGGCGGCTACGCCTACGGCCGCGGCCTCGAGGGCCGCCCGGCGCGGGCCGAGATGGAGAGCGCGTACAAGCGCATCGCGGTCGCGGCGAAGAACACCGACACCCGCGAGCACGACATCGCCGACTCCGACGACTACTTCCAGTACCACGGCGGCATGGTCGCGACCGTACGGGCCCTCAAGGGCACCGCCCCGGCCGCGTACATCGGCGACTCCACCCGGCCCGAGACGGTCCGCACCCGCACGCTCGTCGAGGAGACCTCCCGCGTCTTCCGCGCCCGGGTCGTCAACCCCCGCTGGATCGAGGCCATGCGCCGCCACGGCTACAAGGGTGCCTTCGAACTCGCCGCCACCGTGGACTACTTGTTCGGCTACGACGCCACCACCGGCGTCGTGCCCGACTGGATGTACGACAAGCTCACCCAGACCTACGTCCTCGACCCCGAGAACCGCGCCTTCCTCCAGGAGGCCAACCCCTGGGCGCTGCACGGCATCGCGGAGCGGCTGCTGGAGGCCGAGAGCCGCGGTATGTGGGCCAAGCCCGACGCCGAGACGCTGGAGGCGCTGCGGCAGGTGTTCCTGGACACGGAGGGTGAGCTGGAGGGCGAGGACTGACCCGGCCCTTCCCGTCACCGACAGTGGGGCCCGCCGGTCCCGCTGTCGGTGGCAGCCCGTAGGGTGATCGGGAAGGAACAACAGTCTGTAACAGGGGAACGGGGATTGAGCACCATGGCTCGTAAGCACAGCGTCGTGATGGCCGCCGCCTGCGTGGCGGCAGCGGTGGTGGGGCTCTCGGCGTGCGGCGGCAAGAGCGACAAGTCGTCCGCGAGCGACAAGGCGAGCCCGTCGGCTTCCGCTCAGCAGGAGCAGAAGCCGGCCGACAGCGGTCTGGACAAGCTCTCCGCGAAGGAGATATCCGACAAGGCCAAGCAAGAGCTGATGTCGGCCCAGTCCCTGCGGATGAAGATGGAGCAGACCGAGGGCACCAAGGCGATCAAGGCCGACCTGGCCATGGACCGCCAGGGCAACTGCGCCGGGACGATGTCCAACAGCGGCGCCAACATCGAGGTGATCAAGGTCGGCGACCGGGTCTGGATGAAGCCCGACGACGCGTTCTGGAAGCAGCAGGGTGCGGGCGAGGAGGGCGCCAAGCTCTTCAAGGGGCGTTACATGACCGGCGGCACCAGCAACCCGAAGCTCAAGGACTTCGCCCAGATGTGCAACCTGACAGTGCATCAGGCGTCTATGAGCACCGACACCGGGGGCGACGCGGGAATGACCAAGGGCGCGCCCACCACCGTCAACGGCCAGCAGGTCATCCCGGTCACCAGCAGCAAGGGCACGACCATCAACGTGGCCGCGACGGGCAAGCCGTACCCGGTCCTCCTCGTCAAGAAGGGCAAGGGCACGGTGGCCTTCTCCGACTTCGACAAGCCCGTCCCGACGAAGACCCCGTCGCCGGACGAGACGATCGACATCGACAAGATGAAGCAGGGCTTCTAAAGCAGGGCTTCAAGGGCGCCGGCGGGGCGCCCGGCACGTACGTGCGCCCCGCCGCAACTCCCGTTTTGAGTCGGCCTGCTGCCGCTCAGTAAGATCGCTCGAATGATCATCACAAGACGGCTCGCGGCGGGCGTGTGCGCCCTGCTCGCCGCGTTCGCCGGGGGCATCGCACCGGCGAGCGCCGCCGACGGACCCCCCAAGGACAGCCCGAAGGTCGAGCTCGTGCTCGACGTCAGCGGCTCGATGCGCACCCGCGACGTGGACGGCGGATCGCGCATGGCGGCCGCCAAGCAGGCGTTCGACGAAGTCATCGACGCCGTGCCGGACGGCGTGCGGCTCGGTATCCGCACCCTCGGCGCCCACTACCCCGGCGACGACAAGACCATCGGCTGCAAGGACAGCAAGTCGGAGTACCCGGTCGGCCAGGTCGACAGGACCGAGGCCAAGACCGCCGTCGCCGCCCTGCAGCCCACCGGATGGACGCCCATCGGGTACGCGCTGCGCGGCGCCGACGAGGACCTGGGCACGGACGGCGGCACCCGCCGCGTGGTGCTCATCACTGATGGCGAGGACACCTGCGGCCAGCCCGACCCGTGCGAGGTGGCCCGTGAACTGGCCGCCAAGGGCACGCACTTGACGGTCGACACGCTGAGCCTGGTCCAGGACGACAAGACCCGCGAACAGCTCAGCTGCATCGCTGAGGCCACCGGTGGCACCTACACCACCATCCGGCACAAGAAGGAGCTCTCCAGCCGCGTCAAGCAGCTGGTGCGCCGGGCGGACACACCGGTCGAGCAGCCCAAGCCCACGCAGGGCGGGAACGACTGCGCGTCCGCGCCCGAGATCGGCGGCGGCATCTTCACCGACCGCGAGAAGTTCGGCGAGCACCGCTGGTACCGCGTCAAGGTCAAGCCGGGCCAGGAACTGCGCGCCGCGGCGAGCGTCGGCGCGGACCGTCAGGTCAACCTGGACTACGGCGTGCTGGTGCGCGCCGTGGGGGAGGACGGCCAGGAACTGGTGCGCGGCTCGGACGCCGGCAGCGGGCGCACCGACGTGATGTCGTCGGGGCTGAGATACCCCGTCGGCAAGGCGAAGAAGGATGACGCCGGAGAAGCCCGGAGCGTCTGCCTCGAGGTCTCCAACTCCTTCTCCGCGCCCGACTCCGTCAAGCGCGACCCCGGCCTGCCCGTCGAGCTGGCCGTCGACCTCGTCAAGGCCCCCGACAACCCGTCGGACATGGCGGCCTTCGGCCTGGGCCGCGGCTGGATCCTGCTCCTCGTGCTGGGCGGTACCGGCCTGATCGCCGGTCTGCTGTGGGGCTGGCTGGCCCGCTGGCGCGTCGCGGTGTGGAGGGAGAACTGATGCGTACGAAGCGTGTGTTGGCCACGGTGCTGCTGGCCGCGTCCGCAATACTCACCTCCTCCGCCGCCGCGGTGGCGGACGGCGGCAAGGGCGAGGACGGCAACCCGACCGAGGCCGGTACGACCTTCCGTACCGCGACCGCGGTCAAGCAGGGCCAGAAGGCGACCGCCGACGCGTCCGCCGGTGACTACCTCTACTGGCAGTTCCCCGCCGGGGCCGGCCAGCGGGCCACCGCGACGGCCACGGTGAACCTGCCGGAGGCCTCCGCGCGGCACGGCGCCGCCACCTGGCGGCTGGACGTCTTCGACGGCCTGCGCCGCCGTCAGGCCTGTGCCTCCGGCGAGCCGTTGAAGAAGGCGTCGCAGCAGGATGCCTCGGTGACCCTGACCTGCACCCTGCGCACGGTGCGGCCCTGGTCCGAGCGGTGGGCCAACGACCCGCTGCCGGGCGCGTACTACGTCCGCCTCACCGTGGCCGACGGCCCCGACCAGGACAAGGGCCTGCCGGTGCGGGCCGAGCTCCAGGCGAGTGCCGAGGACACCGGCGGCAACCACGCCGAGGGCGGCTCGCTGGGCGCCCCGCTGCACGCGGGGGCCGTCGCCGAGCCGAAGGACGGCTGGAACGGCAGCTGGTGGTCGGACCGTTGGCTGTGGACCGTGGGCGGAGCGGTGCTCGGCGCACTCGCCGCCATCGGCGGGTACGTCCTGACCCGCCACCCGCGCCGCTGGTTCGGCCAGTAGCGAGCGGCCGAAGGCCCCCGCCATATACGGCGGGGGCCTTCGCCGTTGTGGCTACTCCGCCGGCGGGTCACCGCGCACGGCGCTCAGGTAGAGGTCGAAGAGATCCTCGGTGAAGTACGAGCTGTAGGAGATGTCCGGGGTGTCGCCGCCCGTGTGATAGCCCCCGATGACACCGATCAGCGCCCACCCGGTGAGGTCGCGCACCAGGAACGGGCCGCCCGACGTGCCGCCGATGTACCCCGCGCACGCGATCTCCAGGAAGTCGCCCGGCGCCTTCGGGTCGGTGCTGGTGTACCGGTGCGTGGAGGAGGTGCAGTCCAGCGGCCTGGGGTACTTGGCGTCGCTGCTGCCCGGGTAGCCGATCAGCCGTACGCCGCTGTGCCGGTACCCGGTGTGGACGGCGAGGTCGAAGCCGCCGACGGCGCGTTCCACCGAGGTCCCGTCGGAGCGGTGGCCGAGCCGGACGACCGTGTAGTCCCACTGGGCGCCGCCGTCCGTCCCCAGGTCGTAGTAGCGCTGGTCGATGTAGATGAGCTCGACCGGGAAGATGCCGTGGGGCTTGACGCCGTCGTGGTACTGCGGCACGAAGGACAGGTGCTTCTTCGGGTCCGGCCGCCGCAGGCAGTGCGCCGCGCTGACCACCAGGTCGTGGTACGGGCTGCGCACCACGGTGCCGCCGCAGAAGCGGCCCTGGCCGTGCCCGTCGGTCCAGAAGAACGTGCCCACTTGGGGCAGCCCCTCGAAGGGGTGGCTCGGCGGTACGGACCCGGTCGGCGAGGGCTCGGCCGAGCGCCGCTCGTCCGCGGACGGAACGGCGGCCAGCATGCGGTCGGGCGTCCAGTAGGCGTCGGCCGCGAGGGCCGCGGAAGGCGACCCGCCGGCCGCCGAGGCCGTGGGTCCGGAGAGGTTCATGGCGAGCACGCTCAGTATGAGGACGACGGTGCCGCGTACGGCGAAGGGTCTGCGCATGAGCGGTTCCTCCCTTGGTGCGCCGGAACACGTACGGGGTGAGCGTGCCATCGTCCTACGGTCACCGGGCCGGTGGTGAGAGCCGGACGCGACAGGATTCACCAGGACGCCGCACACAACTCAGGGTTAAGTTCCGTCATCTGCTCGTAACCCGGAGCGGTCTGGTGCCCGGCAGCCACGCATGACAGGATGCTCACCGAGGCAGGATCGGGCTTAACCGGCCGTGATGTTGCCGGGGGAGACATGACGCGACGGCGGGGGGCGCAGATGGCGGTCAGGAGGGACCGGCCGGCCGGGGAGGCGGGCAGTCCGCTCGCCGGGCGGCTCAACTACCTGTTCGCGAACATGCACCCGCCCGGCGCCCCGTACACCAACGCCCATGTGGCGGAGGAGATCAGCCGGGGGACCGAGGAGTACGGCGGGGTCACGCTCACCGAGCAGTACCTGTCGATGCTGCGCAACGGCAGGCGCGCCAACCCCAGTCCGGAGGTGCTGCGCGCGCTGGCGAAGTTCTTCGCCGTGCCCGTCGGCTATCTCCTGGGCGACCTGTCGGGTTCCCAGGCGGCCCGGGTCGAGGAGGAGGTCAGGTTCCTCGTCGCGATGCGGGACCAGCGGGTGCGGGCCATCGCCCTGCGCTCGGTGGGCCTGCCCCCCGAGGTGCAGGACAGCCTCACCACGATCATCGGCCAGTTCCGGCAGCAGATGAACCTCCCGGCCGACGCTCCCGACGCGGGTGGTGAGGAACGCCCGTGACCGTCATGGCCGACGACCGGCTCTTCACCTACTGGCGGCGTACCGAAAACGAGGACGGTGCAGGCATGCGGGTGGGGCGGATACGCCGCCGGTGCAAGCAACTCATCTCCGAGCTCGCGCTGCCGGCGACGACCGATCTGCAGGGCCTGTGCGCCGTCGTGGCCGAGCGGGTGGGACGCCCCATCCACCTGGTGCCGATGAGCCTGGACGGCGTCGTCTCCGGGATGACGGCCACCACCGACGACGCCTACTGGATCGTCCACGAGACGCGGACCTCGCCCTGGCACCAAGTCCACATCGTGCTGCACGAGCTCGGCCACCTGCTCCTCGGCCACGACCAGGACCCCACCGTGACGGAGAACGCGCTCAAGGTGTGGACCCCGTCGGTCGACGTGGCCACCGCCATGCGGCGCCTGGGCCTGACGATGGGCCTGGCCCGCCACCACTGCTACGACGACCTCACCGAGCGCGAGACCGAGATCCTCGGCACCCTCCTCATGGCCCGCGTCGTACCGCCGCCCCCGGGCCAGGAACCCGCCGAGGGCCAGGCCGCCGAGCTCGCCGCCTCGCTGGGCCCCGCCCTGCAGCACGTACGCGGCGAGATGCGGCGCCGCGGCGCGGCCGGCGGTGCAGCTGACAGTGCGGCCGACGGGCAGGAGGACGCCGGTGTTTGACGCCCTCTATCTGACCCTCAGCGCGATCACCTGGGTCATCGTCGGCTACAAGGCCGCCGCCTGGTTCCGCGACCGCAGCAACATCGACCTCGGCCTGACCGCCCTGATGACCGCGGGCGTCCCGGTGGTCTTCCTCTTCTCCGCACCCAGCGTCTACCGCGCCTTCGACCGGCTGACCGGCGTCGCCAACCTCGCGATGGTCTTCCTGTACTCGGCGGTCGTCCTGTTCGCCTCCGGCGCCACGGTGCTGCTGCTGCGCTGGACCAGCCGCAGCGACGAGGCCGCCCACGCCCGCGCGGCCGTACGCTCCCGCGTCGCCGTCGCCGCCGTGCTGGTCGCCTGGACCGCGGCCATCGTCTGCTTCGCCGTCGGACGCCCCGACAGCGTCGAGCATCCAAGGGACTTCAGCACCGCCTACGCGAACGCACCCGGAGTGGTCGCCTTCCTGGCGCTGTACCTGGCCATCTTCGGCACCAGCCTCGCCGGACTCGGCGTCCTGTGCCCGCGCTACGCCGTCACCCTCGGGCCGTCGTGGCTGTCCAAGGGCCTGCGCACGCTCGCCGCGGGCTGCTGGCTGGGCCTGCTGTACTGCGTGTGCAAACTGGCGGGCTTCGTCCTGACCTGGGCCGGCCACGACGTGTACTGGCTCTCCAACGGCGTGGCCCCGATGAGCGCTTCGGTGGCCGCCGTGCTGGTCCTCCTCGGCTTCTCGCTGCCCGCCGCCGGGCCCCGCGCCGCGGCCTGGCGCCGGCTGCGCCGGCTGGACCCGCTGTGGCGGGAGGTCACCGCCCATGTCCCCGAGGTCACCATCGGGTCCCGCTGGACGGGCCGTTGGCCGCTGGCCGACCTCGAGTGGCGGGCCAACCGGCAGATGGCGGAGATCCGCGACATCCAGCGCGGCGTACGGCGCCATGTCGAGCCCGCCGTCCTCGAGGTCGCCCGCCGCAGGGCGACGGAGGCGGCACTCGACGAACGCGCCGTCGCCGCACTGGTCGAGGCCGCGGCTCTGCGCCGCGGTCTGGCCAACCAGGCCACCGGCCATGTGCCCTCCCCGCATGCCGAGAGCGTGGTCATGACCGTCAGCTCCGATCCGCGGGAGGAACACGAGCACTTGGCACAGGTCGCGGACGTCTACCACCACGACCTGGTCGACACCGTGCTCGACGAACTTCGGGACCTCAGCGCCGCACACCGGCTCTGAGGAACCGTCACCGAGGGCGGCCGTGGACGGGGGTCACGGCCGCCTGAGAAACGGGCCGGCGTCGGGGCCGTACGCGAGTACCGCCCCGACGCCGCCCGTACCCGGACGCACCCTAAGGTCGAGGAATGCCACCCGAACCCATTGACATCGCACCGCTCGTCGCCGATCCGCACGCCACGTACGCCCGGCTCCGTGACGAGGGCGGGGTCCACCGGATCACCGGCCCCGACGGCCGGCCCGCCTGGCTGGTGACGCGCTATCAGGACGTGCGCGGTGCTCTGAACGACCCCAGGCTCTCGCTGGACAAGCGCCATGCGCTGCCCGGCCATTACAGCGGCTTCTCGCTGCCTCCCGCGCTGGACGCCAACCTGCTCAACATGGATCCGCCGGACCACACCCGGGTGCGCCGGCTGGTGGTCAGGGCGTTCACGCCCGGCCGGGTGGACAAGCTCCGGGAGCCGATTCGCAAGAGCGCCGACGAACTGCTGGACGCGGTCGAGGCGGACGGGCGCGCCGACCTGCTCGCCGGCTACGCGAGCCCGTTGTCGGTCGGCGTCATCTGCGACCTGCTCGGCGTCCCGCAACGCTACCGGCTCGACTTCCGGCAGTGGACCGACGCCATGTTCACCCCGGACCCCGGGCGGCCGGAGGCGCTGAAGGAAGCCGTCGTCGCCATGATGCGGTTCTTCGCCGAGCTGATCGCGAGCAAGTGCGCCGAACCAGGCGACGACCTGCTCTCCGATCTCGTCGCGGTCCGTGACGACGATGACGACGCGCTGTCGCAGGACGAGTTGACCTCGCTCGCCTTCCTCCTGCTGCTCACCGGTTACGAGGCCACGGCGAACCTCATCGGGAACGCGGTGCTGGCCCTGCTCGACCGCCCCGAGCTGATGCGGCAGTTGCGAAGGAATCCGGACAGTCTCGCGACAGCCCTGGACGAGATCAACCGTTGGGACGGGCCGTATCCGCTGGCCATTCGCCGCTTCCCGCGGGAGGACGTCGAGATCGGCGGAGTGACGGTCCCGGCGGGGGAGACGGTGCTGCTCTCCCTGGCCTCGGCCAATCGCGATCCGCGCCAGTTCCCGGATGCCGACCGCATCGACCTGGAACGGGACCGGTCGGGCCATCTGGCGCTGGGCCATGGGATCCACCACTGCCTGGCGGCCCCGCTGGCACGGATGGAGTCCGAGATCGCCCTCGCCGCCCTGCTCGAGCGCTTCGACGGGCTGGAACTCGCCGTGCCGCGCGCGGAACTGGGCTGGCGTCCGTCGATCCGCGCACGTGGCTTGAAATCACTGCCCGTTCGCTGGTCGTCGAAAAGCTGAACGGGTTTTTGATGCATAACCCATCCTTGATGAGGTAGAACTGTCTTCGAGCCCGCCCGGTGTGCATCCCCCGTCGCACCGGGCGGGCCGCTGTCGTCTCACCAACTGCCGGGCGGGAACTTGAGCAGAGCGAGTGCCGCCAGCATCTGGATGCTCACGGCGCCCACCGCCTTGTGGGTGGGCAGATGGTGCTGACCCCGTATCAGCAGCGTGGCGAGCGCGCAGCCGAGGGCCGCCGTGGCACAGGCCGCGGCCCGCACCGGCATGGACGAGGCCGGCAGCCAGGTGGCCAGTACCAGCCGCGGCAGATCGCTCGCCCAGAAGACGAGGACGAACAGGCTGGCCGTGGGCCCGAACCGGCCGCTGCCGCCCAGCCGGCGGGCAATGGCGTGGGTGACCGCGCCGAGCAGCGCGCTCGCGAGCGTCATGACGCCTGCCCCGATGGCCATCGCCTCCAGGGCGAGGGCCTGGCTCACGTCCCACTGGGCCCAGAAGGAGTCCTTGGCCAGGGTCCCCAGCGCCCCGCACACCAGGGACAGCAGCGCGGCCGCCCCCCAGACGCTCCGGTCCCGCGCCTCGTCGAGCACCTCGACGGGTCGGTACCAGAGCCCGAATATGAGCCGGTGCCAGAGCAGTCGGCGCGGCTTGGCGGCAGGGGAGTGGGGGGCGGATGCTGTGGTCAAAGGCATGGTTGTCGTTTTATCACCGTTCGCCGTTTCAGACCGGCGCGGGCTCCATGGGGCCGGGGTCGGGATCGCCGTCCGGGTCCGTGCCGGACGCGGTCACGTGCAGATACTCCTCGCTGATCTCCCGTGGCCCGAAAGGCCAGATCTTCTCGTAGCGCGCCCACAGCAGGAACGCCGCGCAGCCCATGGCCACCCATGCGAGCGACCATTCGATGGGGTGCCTGCCGGGTGAAGCCTTGTCCGCGTAGCCGAAGATGACGACCCATCCGACGAGCGCGACCAGGCTGGGCAGCGGGTAGAGCCACATGCGGTACGGGCGCCGCAGCGCCGGCTGGCGGCGCCGCAGGACGGTCACGGCCGCGACCTGCCCGAAGGCCTGCACCAGCACCATGACCGTGGTCAGCAGCTGGATGAGCGTCGCCAGGTCCGTATGACGCCCGATCAGGGTGCCCACGATGCCGACGGCCGCCATGGTCAGCATCGCCACCACGGGGAAGCGGTGGCGGGAGTGCAGGGTGCCGAACGCACGGAAGAAGACCTTTTCCCGCGCGGCGTCGTAGGGGATGCGGGAGCCGCCCAGGAGCCCGGTGAAGACCGAGGCGAAGCCCGTGACGAGGATCAGCCCCGTGACGGCTTCCGCGGGGCCCTTGCCCCAGCTCTTCTCGAGCACGGCGGAGGCGACGGACGTGTGCGCGAGGCTCTTCTCGTCGACGATCTCGTTCCAGTCGATGACCCCCAGGGTGCCGATCTGCAGCAGCAGATACAGAACCATGATGCCGAGGATGGAGTAGATGATGGAGCGCGGCAGGACGCGCCCCGGGTTCCTGATCTCGGCGCCCATGTAGGCGGTGGTGTTGTAGCCCCCGTAGTCGTAGATGCCGATGGTGAGCCCCAGGGCGAAGCCGATCCAGAAGTGATTGGTCGTCAGATCGAAGGAGTGTGCGGGGTAGGTGAAGGCGAGGTCGGGGCTGAAGTGGCTGAAGGCCGCGACGATCACGAGACCGATCGACGCGATCATCACCCACCACATCCCGGCCGCGATCCGCGCGAGTCTGTCCACCCGCCCCCACAGCATCGCGACCACGAGCACGATGAGCCCGACGCCGACGAGGTCGCCCTGAGTCTGCGTCATATCCGGCCAGAGATACTGGAGATACGCCACGAAGCCGATGACGCCCGTGGACATCGCGAGCGGAATGTAGAGCATCGCCGTCCAGATGAACAGGAACGGCATCAACTTGCCGGTGCGGTACTGGAACGCCTGCCGCAGATAGACGTAACTGCCGCCCGCCCCGGGCAGCGACGCACCCAGCTCGGCCCAGATCAGGCCGTCCGCGAGCGCGAGGACCGCACCGGCCGCGAAGCCGATGACGGCGTGCGGCCCGCCGAAGGCGGCGACCATGGTGGGGATGGTGATGAAAGGTCCGATCCCGCACATCTGCGTCATGTTGATGGCGGTGGCCTGGAAGAGGCCGATACGGCGGACGAAGCCGACCGGCTTCTCCGGCTCGTTGTCTGGAATTGCCACGGCGGTCAACCTCTCGTCGTCATCGGTTGCACTCGCACTCGTAGCACCGGCGCGCCGGACACGTCCATCACCTGGACCGTTCGAGAGCGGCGGATGGCCGCCCTCCGCTCGAACGGGCCATGACAATCGCCACTTTCCGGCCACCCCGTCCCCGGCGAGGCGCTACAGTGGCCCGGCCGTGGTGTTCGGGAAGACCGGTGGGGACCTTCGAGGTCCGACTCCGGAGCGGCCCTCGCCACTGTGATCGGGAAGTCACCGTCCCGTTCCGCACGCCCTTCGCGGTGCGCGGAGCCACTGGCAGCAGCCGGCTGCTGGGAAGGCAGGGACGGTCGCGCATGCGGACCCGTAAGCCAGGAGACCGGCCACGGCATCTCACGAATCGATCCACGAGGTGCTGGAGCGTGATCCGCAGATGACCCTGCCCACCGATACCCCCGCCGGCGTGCCCGCCGCCTTCCGATGGCGCCGCGAGGACACCATACGAACCGCCGGCCTGCTGGCCGTCATAGCCGCCTTGCACGTCGTCGCCTTCGGCGTGCTCTTCCTGCTCGTCGCCCCCAACCACTACACGGTGGGCTCCAAGGTCTACGGAGTCGGCCTCGGCATCACCGCCTACACCCTCGGCATGCGGCACGCCTTCGACGCCGACCACATAGCCGCCATCGACAACACCACCCGCAAGCTGATGGCCGACGGCAAGCGCCCGGTCTCGGTCGGCTTCTGGTTCGCGCTCGGCCACTCCAGCGTTGTCGTCGTCATGGCCGCCCTCGTCGCCGGCGGTACGCACCTGGCCGGGACCCTGATGAACGAGGACTCCGCCACCCACCAGACCCTCGGCGTGGTCGGCACCACCGTCTCCGGCGGCTTCCTCTACCTCATCGCCGCCCTCAACCTCGTCGCCCTCTCGGGCATCCTGCGCATCTTCCGCTCCATGCGTGAGGGCCGCTACGACGAGGCCGAGCTCGAGAAGCAGCTGGACTCCCGCGGGTTCATGAACCGCCTCCTCGGCCGCTTCACGCGCTCCATCAGCCGCCCCGGCCAGATGTACCCGCTCGGCTTCCTCTTCGGCCTCGGCTTCGACACCGCCACCGAGGTCACCCTGATGGTGATGGCGGGCAGCGGTGCCGCCGCCGGACTGCCCTGGTACGCGATCGTCTGCCTGCCGCTGCTGTTCGCCGCCGGCATGAGCCTGTTCGACACCCTCGACGGCACGTTCATGAACTTCGCCTACCAGTGGGCGTTCTCCAACCCGGTCCGCAAGGTCTACTACAACCTCACCATCACCGGCCTGTCGATCGCCGTCGCCTTCCTCATCGGCACCATCGAACTCGTCGGCGTGCTCCACGAGAAGCTCGGCATGAACGACGCGGTCACCAGCTGGGTCGCCGGACTCGACCTCGACAACGTCGGCTTCGTCATCGTCGGCCTGTTCGTGGTGGTGTGGGCCGCCGCCCTGGCGTACTGGCGCTTCGCCGACGTCGAACAGCGCTGGGCCGACCGCGCGAAGACGGTTCCCGCCGACAGCTGACGGACCGTCAATCCACCGGCGGCCGCCAGTCCGCGATCCCGTCGAGCGCCCGCAGCGCGACGTGCGGGCCCAGGCGGCCCGCCGTGGCGAACAGCCCGGTACGCAGGGCCACCGCCGGCCGCGAGGCCCAGGTGGTGAGCCCTGCGATCCGCTGCGCCCGCCGCACCACCGCCGTGGTGCGGGGCAGCCGCTCCGCGGTGTACGCCGCGAGCGCCACCCCGATGTCCCCGTCCGGCGCGGCGAGATGGGCCAGCACGATCGCGTCCTCGATGGCCTGGCAGCCGCCCTGGCCCAGGTGCGGCGTCATGGCATGCGCCGCGTCGCCCAGCAGGGCGGTACGGCCCCGGTGGAACGCGGCCAGCGGCTCGGCCAGCGAGTGGATGTCGTTGTGCAGGATGTCGCCGTCCCCCGCGGCCTCGATGAGCGTGGGGATCGGTTCGTGCCAGCCCCCGAACAGCCGCAGCAGCTCGGCCCGTTCCCCGTCGGCTGCCCGGCCGCCGGGCCGGGCGACCGCGGTCGCGTAGCAGTAGACCCGCCCGTCGGAGAGGGGCAGGGTGCCCCACAACAGCCCGCGCCCCCACGTCTCGTGCGGCCGGTACGGTGCGGCCGGCGCCGGGACGACCATCCGCCAGCTGGTGACCCCCGCATACCGCGGACCCCCGTGGCGCGGGAACAGCGCCGAGCGCGTCGACGAATGGATCCCGTCCGCCGCGACGACCAGCTCGGCCTCCAACTCCCCGTCCGCGGTGGTCACCCGTGCGAGCTCGCCGCCCGCCCCGCCCGGCACCACACCGGTCACGGCGCTACCCGTGCGTACCGTGTCTTCGGGCAGCGCACTCACGAGCAGTTCGACCAGATCCGCCCGGTGAGCCACGACCACCGACCCGCCGAACCGTTTCGCCACGGCCTCGCCCGACGTACGGGAGATCCATCGCCCGTCGGGCCGCCGCAGTCCGCTCTCCCCCTGGATCGCCGACATGGCACGGACGGCATCCCCGAGGCCGAGCACGTCCAGCGCCCGCAGCGCGTTGGGCGCGATCCCGATCCCGGCCCCGACGGGCTCCAGAGCCGGCGCCCGCTCGAGGACGGTGACCTCCCACCCGCGCCGCCCCAGCGCGGCGGCAGCCGCCAGACCACCGATTCCGGCACCGATGACGACGGCTCGCGACGGGCTCATGTTGCCTCACAGGAGTGGGGAGTTGTGTCATGAACATCTATCGCATCACACATGTCGCACGTCGGCGGGGTCAAGACCGCAGGTCACCTCTTCGACAGGCCACCTCCTCGACGGCCCACAACGGCCGGAAGCCACCGCCCGCTTCCTCGCGGGTGGTGGCTTCCGATGCGTTGTGATTCAGACCAGTTCGGTCTGCGGTTGCGGTTCCGGTTGCGGCTCCGATCGCGGCGCCGGTACGGCCTTCGGCGCCCACCGGCGGTTGTTCCGTATGTAGCCGTAGATCACCGAGAGCATCGCCAGAACGAGAAGCGGCCCGAACACCCACGGATAGTCGGCCAGCTCCGTCGACAGATAGCGATATGCCACCAGGAACGCGGTGAAGACCGTTGTGCCATAGGCGACCAGCAGGATTCCCGGCCGGTCCCAGCCACGGTCGAACGAGAGCAGTGCCGCCTCGATCGTGAGCGTGAACACCACGCCGGCAATGATGTCCGTGCCGTAGTGATAGCCGAAGCCCAGCGTCGCGCCGAGCGTGGCGATCAGCCAGAACGTGCCCGCGTATCGCAGAATCCGGGAGCCCTTGCGGGTGTGAATGAAGATCGCGGTGGCCCATGCCGTGTGCAGGCTGGGCATGCAGTTGCGCGGGGTGAACTCGTCGAACGGCATGTGGTGCGGCACGGCGATCGACGACGTGTCCGGCCACACATTGGCCACCGCCCAGTGCCCGCCGTCGGCGCCGTAGGCGAAGATCGGCCCGACCACGGGGAAGAGCATGTAGATGCCCGGCCCGAGGACGCCGATCACCAGAAAGGTGCGCACCAGATAGTGGCCCGGGAAGCGGCGCTCGGCCGCCACATTGCGCAGCTGGTACAGCGCGACGACGACCGCGGCCACCGCGAGCTGGGCGTAGACGGCGTGGAGAAGCCAGGGGCCGACCGGATCGGTGGCCCGGACGATCCGGCCCACCAGCCACGACGGGTTGCCCAGCGCGTGATCGGCGGTCGCCACGTACTGGTCGAGCACCATCGGACGGGCCTTCGCCGTGATGAGCAGCCAGATGTCACCGACCTTGCGCGCGGTCACCATCAGCAGGCCCAGCCCGACGCCCTGCAGCAGCAGGACACGTTCCCGGCCGGTGCGGCGCGTGACGGCGATGACCCCGCAGCCCAGAATCACCCACAACGCACCGTTGCCGGGCATCAGCCCCAGCCCGTGGGCGCCGGCCGCCCACCGCACCAGAAAGAAGGCGATGTCGATTCCGATTGCGGTACAAGCCGCGATGAGCCGTTGCCGCCAGGTGAACACCACCATCATCAACGCCATGCTGGTGTACAGCAGTGCCGGCGACTTGGGGGCGAAAACCAGCTCCCGTACCTGGTTGGTGAGCGGCCCCCGAAGGCCGTAATGGTGAGCGGTGATTTCCAGCGCGACAAGGAATGCGAGGGTTACCACACCCGCCGCGGCCCACAGTATCGTCCGTGGTTGACGCCATGCGGCGAACGTAATTCTGCGGTTTATTCGCGATATAGGTATCAATTAATCGGCCGATTTACTAGACATGGGTGAACGGGCTACTCGTCGTGCCGGACAGTGCGTTTTCCGGTGAAGGGCGGGTGATGGGCGTGATCGTCGTGAGCCCGAACATGCTATCGGAGCTGTCCTGGGGCGGGTTTCGCCGGTCGTGGGCGGTGTGACGGTCGGCTGCTCCCGCGCTGTGGGGATCCTCGGCCGAAGGGAGACGGGCGCCACCAGGTGGCGCGCCCGGCGAGCGCCATCACGGCGGGTGCGAGCAGGCCGCGCACGATCGTGGCGTCGAGCAGGGCGGCGAGGGCCAGCCCGAGGCCGATGATCTTGAGCAGGACCAGGTCGGAGGTGGCCAGCGCCGCCATGACGACGGCCAGGGTGAGCGCCGCCCAGGTGAACAGGCGCGCCGTGCGGTCGAGACCGCGGGCCACGGCGCCATCCCCGTCGGGGACGCGTTCGTACTCCTCGCAGATGCGGGCCAGCAGCAGGATCTCGTAGTCCATGGACAGGCCGAAGGCGATGCAGAAGACGAGGGCCGGCATCAGCACGTCCGTCGTTCCGGTGACGGTGAAGCCGCCCAGCAGACCCGTCAGGTGGCCGTCCTGGAAGACGTACACGAGGGCACCGAAGCCGGCGCACAGGCTCAGGGCATTGAGCAGCAGCGCCTTGACGGCCAGCAGCGGTCGCCGGGTCAGCGCCAGCACCAGGACGAGCAGGGTGCCCGTCACCAGGGCCAGAGCGACGGGCAGCCGCGTGGTGAGCGCGCGCTGGACGTCGGCCAGGGTCGCGCCGGGGCCGCCGACCAGGACGGGAGCGGGGGCCGGAAGCCGGCGCAGGGCCTGGGCGAGGTCCCGGTTGGCGGGGGAATAGGGCTCGCCGGTGGTGGTAACGGAGAGCCAGGCGCCATGCCGCGATGCGAAGGCCGCCGCGGTGGCGCCATCCGGCTCCACACGGTTGCCGTGGGCGTAGGAACCCGTGGTCGTCTCCACTCGCACCACCCCGGGCCGGGCGGCGATACGGCGTGCGTAGGCGTCGAGTTCGGCGGCCCGGGCCCGGGCGTCGAACCGGGGCAGTACGACGGTCGTGGGGGTGACCACGGCGCCCGCCCGGAAGCCTTCGCGCAGCAGCGCCCCGGCCCGCCCCACCGTGGACGAGGCGGGCAGGACGCGGTCGTCGAAGAGGGCGAACCGGACGTGCGTGAACGGCAGGGCGAGCGCCAGCAGTGCCGCCGCGGCGGCGAGGGTGACCATCCCCGGTCTGCGCATGGACGCCAGCGCCAGCTGTCCCCACCAGCCGAGCCGGTCCGGCGGCCGCGGCCTCGCGTGCCTTCCCGGCCGGCCGCGGCGCCAGCGTGCGAAGACGTCGAAACACCGGATCCGCTCACCCAGGACGGCCAGGAGGGCGGGGAGCACGGTGAGGCTGCCGAGCGCCGCGAAGACCGTCACGGCGATACCGCCGTAGGCGATGGAGCGCAGGATGGTGTGCGGGAAGACCAGCAGCGCGGCCAGGGAGAGGGTGACCGTGGCGGCGGAGAACGCCACGGCCCGGCCCGCTGTCCGCAGCGCCGTGTTCCGGGCCGCCTCGGTGCCCGCGCCCGCTGCCAGCTCCTCGCGATAGCGGGCGAGCAGAAAGAGGCTGTAGTCGACGGCAAGGGCGAAGCCGAGCGCGGAGGAGATGCCGCTGACGTAGACCGAGATGTCGGTCCACACGGAGAGCAGCCGCAGCGTTGCCAAGGCGCCCAGCACCGCCAGTGCGCCCACGACGACCGGCAGCAGCGCGGCCACCGCCGAGCCGAACGCCAGGAGGAGCAGCAGCGCGGTCAGCGGCAGGGCCAGCGCCTCTCCCCGGAGCTGGTCGCGCCCGGCCTGCCGCAGCAGCTCGGCGCGCACCACGGCCTCTCCGGTGGCCATGATGTCCAGCGGACCGTGACGGCCGGACAGCTCCGGCACCAGACGCTCCGCGGCCCGCGTCGCCGCTTTTTCGCGGCCGCGCAGCCGCACCAGCACCAGGGCGCCGTCCCCGTCCTTCGAGCGCAGCGACGGGGAGTGCGACTGCCAGTAGGAGTCCACCCGGGAAACGGAGTGATCGGCGGCCAGCCGCCGCGCCAGCTGCTCGCCCTCGGCGGCCGCTTCGGGATCGTCCACGGACCCTGTCGCGCCCGGCACCCGGGCGACCAGCACGAGATCCGGTGGCGCGGCGGCGAACTCGTCGTCGAGCACCCGCTCGGCGCGAGCCGCCTCGGCGGCGGCCGGCACCGTGCCACCGGGCGACAGCCGCTGGTGGACCGAGGCGCCCCACCAGCCGCCGGCCACAGCGAACACCAGGGCCAGCCCCAGGGTGGCCCAGTGCCGGACATGCCGTGGGGCGCGCACCGTCGAGGACTCACCCCTTGGCCGGGCCGGGAGCACGTCAGATGTGTAGACGCCGGGCAGAGCCTCATATCCCGCGGACACCTCATCGGAGCAACAGGAGCCCCCTGGCTGCACGACTACCGCACGGGCCGCAGCCGCGCCTGGCCCTGCGACCGTGACCGGGTGGAACTGGGTGCCTCGCCCGTGTGTTTGCGGTAGACACGCCGGAACGCGGCTGCGTCGGAGTAGCCGACAGCGGCGGCGATGACGTCGACGGGCTGTCGTGTGGTGACGAGCAGATCGGCCGCGTGACCAACCCGGAGGCGGTGGACGAACTCCATCGGCGACATCCCCAGGCATTCCTGAGTGCGCCGTGCGAGGGTTCTCGTGGACACCGAGGCGGCATCGGCCAGTTCGCCCAGTGTGAGCTGCCGGTCGAGGTTGGCCCTGACATGGAGCTCGACGGCGCGCAGGGTGGGGTCGGTGGTGCGTAGGCGTTCCAGCACCGTGGAGCGCGATGGCGACATGCGCGCGTCGAGCACGAGGTAGTGGGCCACGCGGTGGGCCAGTTCGGGGCCCGCGAGGCGGGCGACGAGCGCCAGCATCAAGTCGGTGTGCGCGAACGCGGCGCCAGCTGTGAGCATGTTCCCGCTGTCGACGACCATGCGGTCGGCGAGCAAGGTGACGTCCGGGAAGCGCCGCGCGAAGAGCGGGGCCAGCCGCCACGTCGTGGTCGCCTGCCGCCCCGACAGCAGACCGGACGAGGCGAGGACGAACGTGGCCGAGCACGAGGCCGCCACCGTCGCGCCGTCCGCCGCGGCGTGCCGGATCACACCGACGGCCCGCATCGTGTCGGGCCGGGCGAGGAGACGCTCGACGCCGCCGGGCCCGCTGGACGCGGAGTGCCCCGGAATCACCAGTACGTCATCGGGGCCGAACCCCTCGGGCGGCAGCGGAGCCCTGGCCGTGACCGGGATCGGCCGCCCGGTGCCGGACCGAACCGACGCGCCATCCAGCGATACGACCCTCTGGGACAGGAGCCGATCACTGCCCGCGAGCAAGGCGGCCGTATCGATCACATCGATCCCGATGCCGAGCGCACCTTCCAGTACGCCGTCCAACGCCAAGTGTGTTATCACGAGGCGAGATTGGACCGGAACATGTCAACCCCGTCAATGGCGGTACGGGGCGTTCCCCCAGCATGGTTCCAACCGTCCGAGACCACCGGCTACGCAAGGATGGCCATGACACATCTCCGCTTCGGCCGCAGGACGCGACGAGCCGCGGTCGGCCTGGCCGCCGCCGCCCTGTCCTGCACCCTCGCCACCGCCACGAGCGGCACCGCCCACGCCTACACGGCCTGGCCGGACGTGATACTCATCCCCCGCAACAACGGCAACGTCTGCCTGGCCCAGGACTGGGGCGCGAACGTCCCCCATCTGCAAGCGAACTACAACGTGTGCCAGCGAGGCGCACGCCCGGTTCCCAGAGGGATGCAGTGGGCGGTCCAGTCCGCGGCGCCCGATACCGGTTACTCCAACGTGAAGATCAAGAACCTGTGGAGCGGCAGTTGTCTCACTGCCGTGAACAGCGGCGGCTGGCGGGTCAAGATGTCCGGCTGCGACCGCTCCAAGAAGGGGCAGATCTGGGCCCTCACTTGGAGCTCGCAGCAAGACGGCTGGCAGTTCTTCAACTTCGACAGCCGCTCTTGTCTGGACGCCGGTCAGGGCGCATTCCTCTTCAGGGAGGAGGGGTGCAACCCCAACAACCGTTACCAGACGTGGTGGTCGGCGAACGCGTGAGCCGCTGACCGAAGTTGCCCGTACGGTCCCCGCACCTCATCCCGCGTGCGGGGGCCGTGGCTACTGCTCCATCAGCCCTCGAAGCCCTTCTCGCGCAGCGCGGCGTCGATACGGGCGCGGTGTGCCGCCTCCCAGTCGTCGAGGGATTGCTCGGCCTCCTTGGCCAGCTTCGCCCGGGCGGCGAGCAGTACCTCTTCTCGGCGGGCTGCGGGGACGACCACAATCCCCTCCTCGTCGGCGACGACTATGTCCCCGGGGCTCACGCTCACACCGCCGCACCGCACATCGACGTTGAGCGGTGCAACTGCCGCCTTCGTGCCCGGAATCGGGATGATGCCGCGGGCGAAGACGGGGAAGCCCGCCTCGCGGACCTCGGCGAGGTCGCGGATCACCCCGTCCGCCACGAACGCCGCCACTCCGCGGCGCTGGGCCACGGCGCAGACGTTCCCGCCGGCGAGGGCATAGTCGACGTCGCCCGACTCGACGACGATCACCGAGCCGGGCTCCGCGCGGTAAATGGCGCTGTGCAGCATGAGGTTGTCGCCCGGAGGGCACTTCACGGTGAAGGCCGGCCCGGCGACGCGCGGGACCGGGGTCCACAGGGGACGCATGCCGATGTCCATGACCTGGGCGCGGCCCAGGATCTCGGCGAGGGCGGTCGTGGGGGTGGTGGTGAAGTCGCTCATGTCTCCTGTCTTCTCTTCCGTTCCGCAACGCCTACCGTCAGCCCGTCGCCGCGGTCTGTGTCCACATGACGGCAGTCTCCCGTGGAACGGTCGCATCGGCCTGGTGAGAGTGATCACTGCAATCGGGCCCCGCTACCTGCCCGCTTTCGGGCCTGCCGGTTACTTGGCGATGGGCGACAGAAACGTCCGTATCTGTGCCGAGACAGCACTGTCCGTCAGCAGGTCGTTGTGCTTGAGACAGGCAGCTGCCACCGTGTTCGCGGCGCCGGCGAGCGCCGTGCTGTCGGTGGGCAGGATCTGCTCGTCGCAGGAGGAGCGCCACGTCGCATAGCGCACCGGGGCCGGTGTCCCGCCGCCGGAGTTGAGGTGCCGCAGGACGTAGGAGTCCGGGGTCATGTCCCGGCAGCCCTGGTCCCACAGGGCACACAGATACGCCAGGGTCGTACCGTGGTTGGGGCCGCCGAGCGACACCCAGTGCGCAACCTTCTCCAGCCCGCCGCCGAACTCCACGTACCACCGGGTGGGCAGGCTCCCCAGGCTGTGCGCGACGAGGTCCACCCGCTGCGCACCGGTCCGCTTCAGCACCGTATCGACGTATCCGGCCAGTTGACCCGACAGCACCTCATTGGTGGAGAGCGTGGTGTCGTACGACCACGCGAAGAGGCGGTCGGCGGGGTAGCCGGCCCTGATGAAGTCGGCCTTCATGGTGCCCCAGACGCCGGGGTCGGCGTTGCGGCCGTGGACGAAGACAACGGGATCGGGCGCCGGTGGCTGGGCGAGGGCGGGGACGGTGGTGAACTGCGTCCAGCAGATGAGGGCGGCCGACAGCGCCGCCAGGAGCCGGGGGATTCTTTTGCGCTTGTTGCTCATGGCGCGTTCCTCTCCGGTTGGTTGAGATGGAGCTCATGATGTCCAACTCGGCCTGATTCCGCTTGAGTTCGCTGATCACGACAGTCGACGATGGTCCGGTGGTTCTGCTGTTCCCGTTGCCCCTCGTGCGGTGGATTCCGGAGAGACGCGGCATGTGCGGCGGGGACGGCGGTCAGTCCTGTAGCCAGGATCCCCGGTACGAGAGGAGCTGACGATGAGTCGTACTGTCGCACGCTGGAGCCGGAGAGGGCGTCTCGCTGCCGTGGCAGGCGCGGCGTTCACGATGGTGGCTACGGTGTCCTCACCGGCACAAGCGGCCGCGGACGCCCGAACATTGGCGACGTGGAACGTCCAGAGTTCGGCCGCACGGTGGGACGCGGCCGGAAAGCTGGCGAGGACCCAGAGCGTGGTCGCGCTTCAGGAAGTCTCCAAACAACCACCGGCCAACGTGGAGCGCAAGGAGACGATCCGCCCGAACCTCTTCGCCTGGAAGTGGAACGTGGGGACGAAGTCCCGTCCCGTTTACCGCAAACTGCACATGCTGACGACGCCGTCCAAGAACCTGGCGATCGTCACCGACTGGGCTCCCGCCGCCGCCAACGTCATCGAGATTCCCGGGAAGTACCGGCCGCTGCTGTGCGTGAACGACACGGCCAACTCCACGCTGTTCTGCTCCCTGCACGCCAGCGCCAAGGGCGGCGGGGACGCCGCGACGCTGGTGAAGTACGCGGCCAACTATGCGTCGCAGAACAAGATTCCCAGCTGGGCGGTACTGGGCGACTACAACCGCGGCCCTGCCGACCTGAAGAAGGACAAGAACCTCCCGGCCTCGGCGAAGATCTACGCCCCCAAGGGGGCCACCCAGCAGAGCGGCGGCACCCTGGACTACCTGGTCTCCAACGTCACCACGACCAAGTGGAAGGCCAAGATCGACAAGAGCGGGGGCAGCGACCACTGGGCCGTGAAGTGGTGAGCTGAATGTCAGTGCTGCCTGCCACACTCGGACGATGACTTACTCACCTATGTGGAACGGCGACACCCGACCCACCCCGCCCGCCGTCGGCGGTGAGAGGGAAACGCTGAGCGCGGTCCTGGACTGGCACCGGGCGACCTTCGAGCTCAAGTGCTCGGGCCTGTCCCCGCAGCAGTTGTCCGAACGTGCGGTGCCGCCGTCCACGCTGTCCCTGCACGGCCTGGTACGACACCTGGCCGGCGCCGAACGCTGGTGGTTCCGCATCCAGTTCGCCGGCGAGGACGTGCCGCTGCTCTATTACTCCGACGACGACCCCGACCAGGACTTCGACCGTCTGGGCGGCGACGTCGACGAGGCCTTCACCGTCTGGCGGGCTGAGTGCGAACGATCGCGGCGCATCACGGCTGCTGCGGCGTCGTTGGACGAAACCGGCATACGCAAGAGCACCGGCGAGCCGATATCGCTCCGCAGGATCATGGTGGACATGATCGCCGAGTACGCCCGCCACAACGGTCACGCCGACCTGCTGCGCGAACGCATCGACGGCGCGATCGGGCGCTGATCGCGTCAACGTGCGGGCAGCTCCCCGCCCTTGAGCTTGTGATTTAACTGGAACTTGAGCGTGGGTCAGTTCTGGGCGGTGGGCCGGACGACGATCTCGTTCACGTCGACGGTTGCAGGCTGCTCGATTGCGAACGCGATGGCTTGGGCGATCGCAGCGGGCGGGATCGCGATCCGGTCCCGCATCTCCGTGATCTGCGTTCGGACCTGCGGATTCGTCGATGCCTCAGCGAAGTCGGTGCCGATCACGCCGGGCGAGACGGTGGTCACCCGCAGGGAGTCGCCGGCTTCCTGACGCAGGCCTTCGCAGATGGCACGGACCGCGAACTTTGTACCGGCGTAGACCGCCATGGCCGGCACGATGCGAAATGCGGCCGTGGAGGCGATGGTGATGAAATGGCCCGTGCCCTGGGCCCGGAAGACCGGCAGCGCGGCAGCGATTCCGTGCAGCACACCCTTCACGTTGACATCGACCATCTGGTCCCACTCGTCGACCCGCAGATCGTCCAGAGGCGAGATCGTGCCGGCCCCGGCGTTGCTGACCAGCACGTCGAGCCGGCCGAATCGCTCGCCGGCCAGGGCGACCAGGGTGTGCAGGTCGTCCCGTCGGGTCACGTCCGTACGGGTCTGCACAGCCGCGCCACCCGCCTTCTCGATCCGCGCCACCAACTCCGCGAGACGGTCGGAGCGGCGCGCACCCAGGACGAGCCGCGCGCCTCTCTCGGCAAGCAGCAGTGCGGTCGCCTCGCCGATGCCGCTGCTGGCTCCCGTGATCGCCACTACCTTGCCGTCGATTCCCGACATGATGTGTTCCTCTCCTTTTTCCTTCTCGGTACCGGTTCCCGGTGATCGCCTGGAACGCGTCTGCTCCCCGGGGCGCCTGCGGCGCTGGGACGCAGGCCATCGGTGAGAGCTGCACCCCCACTCGGGCTTCAGTCTGCGATGCCTTTAGCCTGGTATCCAGAGCGTGTTTATTCTGGAACCAGAGGTGCCATTCACCATGCAGCAGCAGTCGGACCAACGCCGTGAGCTGGGCGCTTTCCTCCGCAGCCGCAGAGAGCGGATCACCCCTGACCAGGTCGGACTGCGGCACACGGGCCGACGCCGGACCCCGGGCCTGCGCCGGGAGGAAATCGCGCTGCTCGCCGGGATGAGCGCAACCTGGTACACGTACCTCGAGCAGGGCCGGGACGTCCGCGCCTCGTACCAGGTGTTCGACGCCCTCGCCTCGGCGCTGCAGCTCGACCGGCACGAGCGAGGTCATCTTTTCCGGCTCGCCGGTCACGCGCCTGCGGCCGACGCCGAAGAACCCGAGCCGCTCGCCGTCGAGGTGGCGGCCGTCCCACTCCTGCTCCAGCCGCACCCGGCGTACATCATCGGCGGCAACTACGACGTGCTCAGCTGCAACCAGGCGGCCGACGAGCTGTTTCCGCACCTCACCGCGGCGGCGGACCGGCCGGCGAACTTCGCCCGCTGGGTGTTTCTCGAACCTGCGGCCCGGGACGTTCTGGTCGACTGGGAGCTCGAGGCGCGCGGCCTGCTCGCCCGGCTGCGGACGCTGGCCGGACGCCACCCCGGCGACGTCCGATACACCCGGCAGATCGACGAGCTGAACGCGGGCAGCCCGGAAGTGCGTGCCTGGTGGCCGCAGTACGACGTGCAGGCCCGGCACGGTGGACGGAAACGGCTACGGCGCCCGGGACGCGGGGCGGTCGATTTCGCCTATACCGCGTTCCACCTGGCCGAACAGCCGGAACAGACGCTGGTGATCTATTCCGAGGACCGGGAATCGGCCGATTAGGCTCCGTCAGCTACCCCGTGCGGCATGGTTTGGTGCCGGTTTTGTGATGGGTCGGTCGGCGGTGGAGCTCGCCGGTGACCAGGAGTAGACCCACGTCGTAGCGTTCGGCGGGGCGGCGGTTCTTCGAGCCTATCGGGCGGCCAGGGCCGGGCCTGGAGGGTTTCGGCACTCTGACTGGCGTCGAGATCTTGGCGCGCAGGTGCCGGAACCCGCGGCGGACGGCCACGAACGACGACCAGGTGTCTCACGCCCCGCTCGCGTTGGTGAACAGCCGGTTCAAGTGCTGGTCGACGGCGGCGAGTACGTCCTCGGGGTTGAGCACGTCCAGCTCGAGGAGCGTCGTGAAGCCGGTGAGGGCGAGGAGGAGGTCGGTCTCGATCGCCGGGTCGCGGTCGGCGTCGATGTGTCCGTCGGTGATTGCCTGGCGGACCAGCTGCTCGACGATGACGCGGCCTTGGATCAGCCCGCCGCGGGCCCGCGCGTGGATGTTCTTGTTGTGCAGTGCCTCCAGCACGTAGGCGGCGCTCATCCGGCTGGTCGCGCGGGCATCGGCGTGCAGGGGCAGCATCTCCGTGATCATCACGCGGAGCACGTCGCGGGGGTGCGGCTGGTCGCCGAGTTCCTGGAGGCCTCGGCCGACGCGCAGTGAGGCCTGCTCGGACGCGAAGTCCATGGCGAAGGCGAGCATGGCCTCCCGGGAAGCGAAGTAGTGCTGCAACTGCCCGTGGGAGATGCCCGCCTCCTCCGCGACCCGGCGCATGGTCAGGTGCGTGACGCCGTGCCGCTCCACCACCCGCCACAGTGCTCGGGCGATCGTTTCGCGGCGTTCGCGATGGTCCACCTGCTTCGGCATCGTCGGCTTCCTTGTGACTCTCGTTTCAATACGGTTGACATAATACAGCTGTCCTAATACACCTGTCCTGCAACGAACGCTGCAAGCCTTCGGAGGAAGGAAGCGACATGCCTGAACAGCCAACGGTGCGTACGGCAGAGGGTGTTGTGCAGGGCTGCTGGAGTCAGGGGAACGCGGTGTTCCGCGGCATCCCGTACGCCCAGCCACCAGTGGGAGCACTCCGCTTCGCCGCGCCCGCGCCGATGCAGCCCTGGGAAGGGACACGGCAGGCCGTGGAGTTCGGGCCAGTGGTACCGCAGTCCGGTCCGCTGCCCGCGCCTCCGGTCAAGGGCACGGACTGGCTGACGCTCAACGTCTGCACTCCGGATCCGGGCGCGGCGGGGCTGCCGGTGCTGGTGTGGATCCACGGAGGCGGATATATGTCGGGGGCCTCGAGCGACCCGATCTATGAACCGGCAGCGTTGGCCGCGGCCGGGCTCGTCGTGGTGAGCATCAACTACCGGGTGGGCGTGGAAGGTTTCGCACTCATTGACGGCGCCCCGGCCAACCGTGCATTCCTCGACCAGATCGCGGCGCTGGAGTGGGTGCAGCGGAACATCGCCTCCTTCGGAGGGGACCCCGGCCAGGTCACCGTGGCCGGGCAGTCCTCCGGGGCGTCGTCGGTCGCCGCCCTGTTGACGATGAAGTCGGCGCGTGGGCTGTTCCGACGGGGTATTGCCCACTCGGTGGGCGTCTGGCATTGCACCCCCGCTCTGGCGGAAGAGGTCACTGCCGTACTCGCGGACCGGCTCGGCACAGTGCCCACCGCCGCGGGCCTCTCCGGCATCGACCCTTGGCGTCTGGCCGATGAACTCACCGCTCTCAACGCCGACCTCCCCAAGCACGCAGAGCGCTGGGGACGCCTTGCGCACACCGGTATCGCCGTCTTTCCCGTTGTCGACGGCGACGTCCTCCCCGAGGCGCCCTGGCCTGCGTTGGCCAGTGGCCGCGCAAGTGGAATCGAGCTCCTCGTCGGCCATACCCGCGATGAATTCCGGCTGTTCAGCTTCCTGGCCGGACGGCAGGGCAAAATCACCGATGAGGAAGCCCGCACCGCTCTGGACCTGTTCGCTCCGGCGCCGGACGGTGCGGATGCCTACCGCGCCGCGTACCCGCAGGCCACTGCGGAGAAGCTGTGGGAAACGGTGTACTCCGATGCCACGTTCCGGATGTCTTCGCTGCTGCTGGCCGAGGCGAACGTCGCAGCCGGCGGTACCTCGTACCTGACCGAACTCCAACTGACCTCGCCGGTCTTCGGGGAGGCTCTGGGCGCCTGCCACGGTCTTGACGTCCCCCTGGCATTCGGCACGCTGGACAGTCCCGCCGGCAAGCAATTCCTCGGGGACCGGCCCACCCCCGGTGTCATTGCGGCTTCGCATGAACTCCAGCGGGCATGGGCCGGTTTCGTCACTACCGGCGACCCGGGTTGGCCCGCCTACGACTCCGGCCGGCAGCTCACGCACGTCCTGGACGCCGAATCGAAGACCGTGCCCTATCCCGAACAGGCCTCCCGCCGGATCTGGGAAGGGCATGCCCCGGTGCTGTTCGACCTCGTGTAGGCGCGCAGGCCTCAATGGCGTGGCCGGTCGCGGACGACGGCTCGTAGTTCGTCGACGCGGGCGCGGAATTCGGCGGTGACGGTCGGGTCCGGGTTTGTGGTGGCGCTGCTGTGGCAGGCGCGGCAGAGGCCACCGGGGAGAGCTTCGGGGCGGCCTGGGATTCCGCAGTTGGTGCATTCCATGATGCGGGCGGGTGCTGCTTCGACCGCTTCCGGCGGCATTTTGTCGTTGAGGCGTCGGCGGATGAAAGCGCCGGGGCAGTGAATGGGTTCCGCAGGCAGGCCCGTGGTGAGAATACGGGCGAACTCCTGCGGGGTGACGCCGCGTTGGAACCACTCGGCGGCGAGTGGTTCGAGGGCTTGGCACTCCGCCGCGGAGAGTGTGATGCGGGGGTTGGTGCGGCCGAGCGCGGCGAGAGCGGTGTACCCGGAAGAGCGGCTGGGCTTGTCCACGGGGGTGATGGGCGCGGGCTCTTTCGGGGCATCGCCTGCAAGGAAGGTTGACCACCAGGTGTCGTCTCGTGCGGTGCGGCTGAAGACGGTGCGGGTCACCCACTGCGTACCGAGGACCTCGCGGACGCGGCGGAGGTGCCCGGCGTCGGAGAGGTTGTTCAGGGCGGTGCGGATGGCCTGTTGGCCGTAGGCGGGGATCGTCTTGGCCAGGGTCTTTACGTCCATGGCTGCCCCGTCGGGGATCCGGTCGATGTGCGCCGCGATGGCCGCCTCGCGGACGGGCAGGTGCGCGAAGTCGCGCGCGGTACGGGGCGCCTGCTCGGGCGCGGTGCGCTTGCCGTAGCCGGGTGCGGCCATGGGGACGGTGGCGATAAGCTGGGCGACAGCCATGTGATCGTTCCGATCTGCGATCTTGCGTGGTCAGGCCCTCGTCGAGTGTTGGCGCACCGGCGGGGGCCGCTTGTTTGCTCCGCACGCTATACGGATGCGGCGGGCCGCGACGCCCCGATCGCGAAATGTCATCCGTACGAGTGCGCAAGGGAGTTGGGTGGGTGGGCGGGAAAGACTCCAACCAACCATTCCTTGGATAAAGGACTCGAATCCCGAGCCCCGAAACCCGAAGCTCAAGCCCCGGAGCGGTTCGCCGTTCAAATACCCAGGTAATGGAGGTCCGTTGAGTCGGGCCGAGCTTCGGGCGTCGGACGTCGGTGGCCGTAGTCGTGATGGCATTGTGTGTCGGTCATGTACATGCGACCGCTACTGTGGCGGTGGGTCCCTCGGGCCCGCAGTCACTGGGGGGATTGTGTTCTGGTGCCGGGGCACGAATGTGCAGCGTTCACGTGGCATGGCGTGGCCTGCGATGCTGGCGGCTTTGCTTGTGCTTGCGCCGGTGGAGGCCGTGGCTGTGCCTCGCGATGAAACGCCGGGCGGTCCCCGGTTGGTGCTCGACAACAAGTCGCTTGAAGTGGGGGACAAGGTCGGCGTGGCCATTGAGGGGATGGCCAGGCCGTGGGACGACGTGGTGGTCACTTCGCCTGCTCTGATCAAGGCCCTGCACCTGCACCCGGAGCACAAGGGAGCCTCGCGCTCTGTGACTCCTTATGAGCCCGAGCTGCTGGTCAGGACGCGCGGCGATATCGCTCCAGGGAACTACCCGGTCACCGCGACGCTGAACGGGCAGACCGTGGCGACCACGCAGCTGAAGGTCGTACCGCAGGGACCGGCTGATATTCGGCGGTTCCACCTTGAGCCCAAGGGCAAGAAGGCCCGTCCGGGCGAGACAGTGCTGGTCGTCCTCTCGGACGATCACGCGGCACCGGACGAGGAGACGGTGACCATCAACTCCCGTGCGTTCGGCGGCTCCCACCACATCAAAATTGACAGTCCCGACGACCCGTTCTGCAAGTGCGACGACGGCGCCACGGTCTATTCCGCACGGATCGCCGTCCCGAAGGGCACGGTTTCGGGGACGTACGACGCCACGGCCATCAGCCATCACGGCCGGAAGACGACGGTCGCGAGCCTTGTGGTGGCCGGTGACGAGAAAGCCCCCGACTCCTGGGCGACCTGGGTCTTCGTCGGCGGCGCCGGGACTGCTGTTGTGACGGCAGGTACATGGCTCGCCGCGCTGAATCGACGCCGTCGCGCAGTCGCCTGATTCCGAGCGTTCCGGTCCGGGGCGTCCCTTCAATGTTGCGTCCTGGCCGCTCGGTCAGATTTCGTCGCGCTGTGCGGTGGGGCTCCGAAGCTGGCCAACCCCAGCCGGGGGTCAGTAGCGCAATCCCCCGCGTACGGTCAGGGGGTTTTGATCATCACTTCCCGCTCTCCGGTTCGCCCTCTTGGGTCCGCGTCAACTTGCAGGTGAACAAGGCTCGTTCGCGCTGACCGCGCGGCGTACGCTGGCCAGAAGGCTTGACTTCCTTCAAGGAGCACAGCTATGACCAACCTGGCCGAGATGACGACCGGGGAGCGCGTACGGTTCTACCGGGAACGACGGGGGATGACACGACCTGTGCTCGCCGGCCTTGTCGGGCGCGGCCCCGACTGGCTGAAGAAGGTTGAGTCCGGCGAGCGGCAGGTACGAGACCACGCCCTCCTCGTCAGGCTCGCAACCGCGCTGAAGATCAGCGACCTGACAGCTCTTACCGGTGACCCCGTGCCCTCCCCGGTCGGACCGTCCGCGCGGCTGGTGCTGCCCGGCGTCGCCGAGCTCCGCGATGCCCTGCGAGGGCCGCTGTTCGCTGTCCCGGACGAGCCGCCGAGCGTGGACGTGCTCCGGGGGCGTGTCGCCGAGGCATGGCGGCTGTGGCACTCGTCCCGGTTCCAGCGGTCGGAGGTCTCTGCCCTTCTCCCCAGCCTCATCCGGGATGCGTCCGAGCTCCCTCGCCATCTGGACGGGCCGGAGCGTCGGAAGGCGTACGCCGTCCTTGCCGACGTTTACCACCTTGCCCAGCAGGCCGCCGCGTTCGCCGTCGAGCCGGAGCTGTATTGGCTGATTGCCGACCGTGGCAGGAACGCCGCACAGGAAGCCGACAGCTCGCTGTGCCTTGCCGGGGCGTCCTGGACGTGGGCGAACGGGCTCCGCGAGTCCGGCTATGCCGACGAGGCAATCCGTGTCGTCACGGAGGCCGTCGAGGCCATCAAGCCACATCTTGAGACGGGCTCCGATGATCTCCGCGGTGTCTACGGGGCCCTTCACCTTCACGCGGCCATCACACATGCCCGGGAGGGCGCTGAGGGCGACGCGTGGCGGCACTGGGACGAGGCATCCCGCACGGCGGACCGGTTGCCCGCCGGGTACGCGCACTCGTGGACGGTGTTCGGTCGGGGAAACGTGGACATCCACGCCGTCAGCGTCGCCACGGACCTCCATGCGCCGGGCACTGCCGTGAGCCGGGCCGAATCGGTGGACCTGGACACGGTCCCGAGCGCCGAGCGCCGTTCGCGGGTGCTGATTGAGCTTGGGCGGGCGCAGAAACAGCGGAGGGACCATGCCGGGGCGCTGCACTGGATGAGGCGGGCGGTGGAGGCGTCGCCGGAGACGGTGAGGTTCACGCCGGTTGCCCGGGGACTGGTCCATGACTTGTCGAAGGAAGCCCGGGGCCCGCTGAAGTCGGACGCGATGGCCCTCGCTGAGGAAGTACAGGTACTGGCGAGCTGAGGGGGACAGTATGGGCCCCTCACGAACCTCCGTTCCGCTTACTGTCCTCCGCTACCTACGCGAGGGGACAGTGATGATGATGACGGCAAGGCGCGAGACCGGGCATCCATACGACTACGTGACTTACGCCCCTTCGGGGGCAACCTGCACCCTGTGCGGTAAACCGGTCTTGTCGGATGAGCCTGCGTACCGAACGGACACGGAGCGGGGGTCAGCGGCCCCTGTGGTCATGTACCGGCACACGAAGTGCGCACGCGCATGCGCGGGCAAGTGATGGGGCCCAACACGATCATCAGGCCCGAGACGCTGAACTTATCGCCTGACCGTGAGCCCGACGCGCAGCCGGTGAAGTACGCCATGAGCTGTGACGTGTGCGCCTACGTGCAGGAGCACGGGCCTGTGCGTGGCGAGGTGGTCAGCAACGAGGCGCAGAGTCCTTGGTTCGAGGACCACACCGAAGCCCAAGCGTGGGTCATCGCGCACGGCAAGAAGCACCCGAGTCACCACACGTACAGCGAGGTCATCGTGCGCCCGTGGCGGCTCGTCTGCCAGCCCGGTTGATCTAACTGGTGCTACGGCCCCGGTCGGCGTTCTCCCTCGAGCGTTGGCCGGGGCTCTCTCAAGAACAGGTGCTCAACTTGGCTTTTAACCTCCGGCCTTTGAGCCCTTGGTCGGGTCAAGCTCGCTGGCTTCGACATCGGCAGCAGTAGCGTCAGTACGGGGCGGCCCTGGAATGCTCAGCCGAGGGCTGGCACGGTGATCGCCCATGAATGGTCAAGTCGCTCTGGCCACCCAAGCCTTGGAGCTGATCAAGGGCCGATTTCCGCATGCTCTGGGTGCCGTCCTCGGCGGCTCGGCCGCCCAGGGACGGACGTGCTACTCCAACATTGCCGCCTGGTCTCGGAGGCTTTCGGGTATCGGTGTCACCTGCGTGTAATCGTGATCACACGGCGTGTTCGTCATGGGTATGCGGCCGTTACTGTGACAGTGGGTCAGCCGGACCCGTATTCATTGGGGATGGGTTGTGTTCTGGCGCCGGAGCGCTGTTGTACTCACGGCTCTACTGGTGCTTGCGCCGGTGGAGGCGGTGGCTGTGCCCCGCGACGGAACTCCGAGCGGCCCCCGGTTGGTACTCGATGACAATTCCGTTGAAGTAGGAGCCGGCGTTGGTCCCGTCATCGAGGGGATGACCAAGCCGTGGGATGACGTGGTGGTCACGTCGCCCGCTCTGGTCAAGGCCCTGCACCTGCACCCCGAAAGCAGGGGAGACTCGCGCTCCGCAGAACCTATTGGGCCCGAAATGTGGGTCAGGGTGCGCAGCGACATCGCGCCGGGGGAATACCCGGTCACCGCGACGCTGAACGGGCGGACCGTGGCGACCGCGCGGCTGAAGGCCGTACCGCAGGGGCCGGCCGAGATTCGATGGTTCCGCGTCGATCCCAAGGGCAAGAAGGCCCGCCCCGGTGAGACGGTGTTGGTCGTTCTGTCGGACGACCACGTAGCACCGGATGAGCACGCGATAACCATCAACTCCCGTGCGTTCGGCGGCTCGCGCCGCGTCAAGGAAGCGGGGCCCGACAGTCCCGAGAATCCGGGCTGCAAGTGCGATGACGGCGCCACGGTCTACGCCACACGGATCGCCGTCCCGAAGGGCACGGCTTCGGGAACGTACGACGTCACGGCCGTCAGCCACCACGGCCGAAAGACAACAATTGCGAGCCTTGCGGTGGACGGTGATGAGAAAGCCCCTGACCCCTGGGTGCCCTGGGTTTTCGTCGGCGGTTCCGGGGCGGCTGTCGTGGCGGTAGGCACATGGCTCGCCATGATGCGCCGGCGCCGTCGTGCCGTCTGAGCACGGGGGTGGCGGTACGGACCGTTTCCGTACCGCCACCCCCAACCGCGTCAGATGACCAGCCCTCCCGAGATCTCGATGACCTGCCCCGTGATGTAGCGCGCCCGGTCCGAGGCGAGGAAGCAGACGAGTGCCGCGACATCGTCGGCCGAGCCGAACTCACCACCAGGGATGAGGGACTTGAGGTGCTGCGTCTGGGCGTCGGGGATCGCGTCCGTCATGTCCGTCCGGATGAAGCCGGGGGCGACGGCGTTGACCGTGACGCCGCGGCCGCCGACCTCCTTCGCCAGGGCCTTGGTGAAGCCGATGATCCCGGACTTCGAGGCCGAGTAGGCCGTCTGGCCAGGGGCGCCGTGGAGGCCGGAGGCGGAGGTGATGTTGATGATGGTGCCCTTGCCTCCCTTCACCAGCGGCATCACCAGGGGACGGGTGACGTTGAACATGCTGTCGAGGTTGGTGCCGATCACCTCGTCCCACTGCTCGCGGCGCATCCGCGCGAAGGTGACGTCCTGGGTGACGCCCGCGTTGTTGACGAGGATGTCCAGGCCCCCGCCCAGGGAATCCAGGGCCGCGGCGGCGAACTTCTCCGCGCCGGTGCCGTCGGAGACCTGGGCGGACAGGGCCGTGCACCGCTGGTCGGGGTAGGCGGCGCGGAGTTCGTCGCAGAGCGCGTCCGCGCGGTCGGCGCTTCGGTGGTAGCTGAAGGCCACGTCGGCGCCCTGTGCCAGTGCGAGCCGGACCACTGCGGCGCCGATGCCGCGTGCGCCCCCGGTGATGACGAACTTCCGGCCGTGGAGGGGGAGTTCGTCAGTCATCGTCCAGTCCTCCTCCGCCGATCTGTACGAGCTCGGTGCGCTTGCTGGCGACCTCGCGCGAGCGCAGCGCGCGGTAGCGTTCCTCGGCCAGCAGGGTGGAGATCATCGGCGTGTAGAACGGGCCGTCGCCGACGAGGGTGATCCGGTCGGGGGCGATCTCCGCCAGGCCGCGCTCGGCCAGGGCGTCCCAGATGGTGGCGAACTCCTCGTAGACGTCCACGCCCATCGCCGCCTTGAGGCCGTCGCGGTGGATCTCCATGCTCAGCAGGCCGCGGAAGAGGGTGGTCAGGACCCAGTCCTCGGGATCGTGGCGGAAGGCCCGCTCGATGGGGAACCTGCCCTCGTCGATCGCGGCCTTGTAGTTCCGCAGGTTGCGGTGGTTGATGTACGACCAGGAGCGCCCCGGCCCCAGGTCGGCCGCGCCGAAGAAGGAGATCGCGGCGTATCCGAGGCCGACGGCGTCCGAGATGTCGCCCGTCTGGGGGCGGTATCCCTCGCGGAAGTCACGGCTGGTGGGGTCTCCGGGCTTGCGGAAGCTGTAGGCGCCGTGCTGCTCGTAGCCCTGGTCGAGCAGGAAGGCCCGTCCCTCGTGGTACATCTCCAAGTTGCTGAGGGTGCTGGGCAGTTCGTGGAAGCGGTTGAGCGCGAAGTCGGTCGGGCCGCCGACGTTCAGCTCGTAGTGGGTGATGTCGTGGACGCCCCAGGAGACCACCGTCTGCAGGTCTTCCAGCATGGTCTCGACGGTCTGCTGCGGCCAGCCGAAGATCAGGTCCACGTTGGCGCCCAGGCCGAACTCCCGCGCCCACTCGAGGCTCTGGATGACGTGCCTGGTGGTCTGCTTGCGGCCGCTGAAGCTGTTGAGGCGTTCGTTGATCTGCTGGACGCCCATGCTGATCCGGTTCATCCCGGAGTCGCGGATCGCCTGCATCTTGTCGCGGGTGAACAGCTGGGGGATGCCCTCGAGGGTCAGGTCGGCCGTCTCGTCGATCTCCGGGTAGAGGCGGCGGACCAGGTCCATCAACTTGTGGTAGTGCTGCGGCCGGTACAGGTTCGAGGTGCCTCCGCCGAAGTACGCCGAGCCGAGGACGGATCCCGCCACCCGCTCCTGGTAGAGGTCGGCCTCCCGCTCGACGTAGCCGAAGTAGTCCTCGAGCGCTTCGTTCCCCTGGAACTCCTCCACGGGGAAGAGGCAGTAGCCGCACTTCCCGGGATTCGTCTTGATGCAGTACGGCACGCCGACGTATAAGAAGGTCCTCAGGTACGGAGCGTCCTTCTGCAGGCGGCGGCGGTCCTCGGTGAGCTCGTCGACGGGCACGGTCGTCTCGTTCCAGAAACGCGGCGAGGGGAAGCCGTGCTGGATCTTGTTGACCTGCCGTTGTTCGAGGTGGCTGTCGATGTAGTCCTTGACGAATGCGGAATCGAGCATGGCCTGCTCCAATTTCCCTACGCTGATGGCTGCTCGGGCGGCTGCGCTCAGGCGGTCGTGCCGGCGGATTCCCGGTCGTCGGCACGGGAAAGATCGAGTACCCGGTCGAGCAGGAAGTCGGCCAGGCCTTCGACGGTCTGGTAGTCGATCGTCTCCATCGCCTTGAAGCGGAATTCGAGCTTTTCCTGGATGCGGCGCTGGAGTTCGGTGACCTTGAGCGAGTCGAGGCCGATCTCCAGGAGCGCGAGGGACGGGTCGAGGTGTTCCGCCTCGAATTCCAGTTCCGCGGATGCCTTGCCCAGCGTTGCCTCGACCTCCTCGGCGAGCCACCGGATGACCGCCTGCCGGCGCTGCTGGCGGTCCAGCGGCGCGAGCTGGTCGAGCAGTTCCTGCCGGGACTTGCCGCCGTGCTGGCCGAGTTCCTCCACGTCGGCCGGGCCGCCGGACAGCATCCCGGAGTGCCGGAACTCGACGCCCTCGTACGCGGCCACGACACGGCCCTTGTCGTCCGTGACCCGCAGATCGACGACGAACGCGGTACGGGCGTCGTGCGGCCGGCGCTGTACATGGGCCCAGATCTGGTCCGGCAGGGGACCGTCCAGCACCATCCGCCGGATCGCGACCGGGACGTAGCCGCCCGGCAGCAGATCGGGGCCGGGGGAGAGGAACAGGGCCGCGGCGATCTGGAGACAGCCGTCGAGCATGGTGGCGGTCCGGTGCTCGTGCTTCTCGGCCGGAGCGCCGTCGGGTACGGCGGTGATCCGGGCGAGGGCCTCCTCGCGGCCGGCGTCGGCCAGCCACAGCTCCCGGACGGTGGAGAAGTGGAACCCGTGCTCCAGCCCGCCGTCCCGCAGCAGTCCGTACAGCTTCGCGGGCGCGATGGCGTTGGGCATCTCCGCGCGCAGTGCCTCAGGGGCCGGGCCGGACCGGTCGGTGTCCCCGGCGTGTGCGATCGTGCCGTGGCAGTGGTCGGCCCACGGGGCACCGTTGGAGCCGGCACTGATCGTGAACTGCCGTCCGCCGCCGTTCGTCCCCTGCCCGGTGTCGGTGAGGGCGAGCCGGGCTGTGGTGGTCCCGCCGCGCTCGATGACGAGCGGGCGGGTGAAGCCGACGCCGGTCAGTGCCACCGGGCCGGAGCCGTTGCCGGAGCCGCTGCCGCTGCCGTGGCCGTTGCCGTTGCTGTTGCCGTTGGCCTCGGCGTGGGCGCGGACCACCAGGTCCAGATATCCCGTTGCGGGGAAGACCGTCGCCCCGTGCAGCCGGTGGTCGGACCAGGGCGCGGCGGTGGTGAGCCGGTGCTCGCGCACCGACGGCTCGGGCCGTGGAGCCGGGGCCGCGGTGGCAGGGGCGGGGGCGGGAGCCGCCTCCGTACGGTCGGGCTGCTCGTCCCACCAGTAGCGGTCCTTGCGGAACGGGTACTGCGGCGCGGCCGATGTACGCCGGTAGCGCGGTCCCTGGTACAGCTTCGGCAGGTCGATGCCGGCCCCGCAGGTGAAGAGGGCGCCGGCGGTCGTGAGCATGTTGCGTACGTCGCGGCGGTCCGTGGCCAGGGTGGGGATCACGGTGATGTGCGAGTCGCCGAAGCCCTCCCGGATGTGCCGTGTCAGGGCGGCCTGCGGGCCGATCTCGACGATCACGGTGCAGCCCGACTCGACGATGGTCCGCATCGCGTCGTGGAAGCGGACCGCCTGCCGCGCCTGGTCGGCCCAGTAGTCCGGGCCCTCGTCGCCCGTGAGGGGGCGGCCGGTGACGCCGGAGACCACGGGGACGGTCGGGGTACCGGACCGGAACGCGGCCGCGTGCTCGCGCAGTGCGGGCAGGGCCGGGTCCATCAGGGGCGAGTGGAAGGCGTGCGAGGTCCGCAGCCACGCGGTCTCGATCCTCGCCTTCTCGGCCAGGGCCGCGATCTCGTCCACCGCTTCGGCGGCGCCGGAGACGACGACGTTCTGCGGTCCGTTCACCGCGGCGATGCAGACCCGGTCGTCCTGGCCGGCGAGCCACGTCCGTACGGTCTCCTCGTCGGAGCGGACGGCCAGCATCCGTCCCGCGCTCGGCAGTTCGCCCATGGCGCGGCCGCGCAGCACGCTGAACCGGGCCGCGTCCTCGAACGTCAGCAGACCGCCCACGCAGGCGGCGACGAGTTCGCCGATGCTGTGCCCGGTGGTGGCCGTCGGCTCGACGCCCCAGGAGCGCAGGAGTTCGGCGAGGGCGTACTCGACCGCGAACAGCGCCGGCTGGGCGAGGCGGGTGTTCTGGAGTTCCTCCGGTGCGTCGGTGCGGAAGAGCGCCTGCCGCAGGGGGACGTCCAGGTGGGCGTCCATGACCGCGGCGCAGCGGTCGATCGCCGCCGCGAACACGGGCTCTTGCTCGTCGAGTTCGCGGGCCATCCCGGGGTACTGCGTGCCTTGCCCGGAGAAGACGAAGGCCGTCTTGGCGGCCCCGGTGCCACGGGCGCGTCCGGTGCGGACCGCGGCGGAGGCGCGTCCGGTCTCCCACTGGCGGAGGTTGTTGGCGAGTTCGGTGCCGTTCCGGCCGGTCACCGCCAGCCGGTGGCGCAGCGGGGCCCGGCCGTCGGCGGCGGTGAACACCGCGGCGGGCAGTTCGGGCGTACGGGTCCGGGACAGGAAGTCAGCCCAGCGGACGGCGAGTTCCCGCAGGGACTCCGGGGCCTTGGCGGACAGGACCAGGAGTTCCTCGGAGCGCTTGCCCTCAGTGCGAGCGGCCGGTTTCGGGAGCGGTGCCTCGCGCAGGATCGCGTGGGCGTTGGTGCCGCTGTAGCCGAAGGAGTTGACGGCGGCCAGCCGCGGGGCGTCCCCCCGGGGCCAGTCCACCGGCTCGGTGGGGATCTCGACGGACGCACCGGCCAGGTCGATCTTCGGGTTGAGCCGGTCCAGGTGGAGGCTGGGGTAGATGGTCTCCCGGTCCAGGGAGAGGGCCGCCCTCACCACGCCCAGCAGTCCGGCGCCCGCCTCGATGTGGCCGACGTTGCTCTTCCCGGAACTGACGTACAGCGGCTTCCCGTTGGTGCGGGCGGCGCCGTATGTTTTCAGGATGGCGTCCATCTCGATCGGATCGCCGACCGGTGTGCCGGTGCCGTGCGCCTCGATGTACCCGACCTGGGCGGGGTCGATGCCCGCAGCCGTCAGCGCGGTGCGGATCACCCGCTGCTGGCTGCGGCCGTCGGGGGAGGTGAGAGTCCTGGTCCGGCCGGTGTGGTTGACCGCCGTGCTCAGGATGCTCCCCAGGATCGGGTCACCGTGCTCCTCGGCCAGCGACTGGCGCTTGAGCAGCGCGGCCACGCAGCCCTCGCTGCGTACGTAGCCGTCCGCGCCCGCGTCGAAGGAGCGGCACTGTCCGCCGCGCGAGAAGAGGCCCATCTTGGAGAAGGAGATGTGCGTATGGGGGGCCAGGATCGCGTTGGCCCCGGCCACGATGGCGGCGTCGCACTCGCCGGTGAGGATGGACTGCCTGGCCAGGTGGAGCGCGACCAGCGATCCGGAGCAGGCCGTGTCCAGGGAGAGGCACGGCCCCTCCAGGCCGAGGAAGTGCGCGATGCGGCCGGCGCTGATGCTGTCGGTGTCCAGCGCCTCGTACGCGGTGATGGTGTCGTAGTCGGCGCGTACTTTGAGGACGCTGTAGTCGTACGACATCAGCGAGAGGAACACACCGGTGTTGCTCCCCACCAGCTCCTCGGGGTTCTGCCCGGCGTTCTCCAGGGCATGCCACACGGTCTGGAGCAGCATGCGCTGCTGCGGGTCCATGCGGGAGGCTTCCTTGTCGGAGATGCCGAAGAACGCCGCGTCGAACCGGTCGAGATCGTCGATGAAGCCGCCGTGCCGGACGTAGGTCTTGCCGGGGACGAGGGGGTCGGCGTCGTAGAACGCGTCCACGTCCCACCGGTCCGGCGGGATCTCACGGACGCAGTCGCGGCCCTCTTCGAAGGCGGCGCGGGCCTCTTCCAGATTGTGCACGCTGCCGGGGAGCGTGCAGCCGACCCCGACGACGGCGATGGGTTCTGTATGCAAAGAGTCCTCCTCGGGTGACGAAATGAGGGAGCAGTCGCGGAATGCGGTGATCTCGCGGAGGACTGCCGAGGAGGAGGCGGGCGTGGCGGACGAATCAATTCCAATAAAGGTGAACGGGGCGTCCGCGCATGTGAATTCACGGTTAACGGAATGACATTGGACTGGTGATTCACCGAGGCATCACCTTCATGACCGGCGTGGCCTGCAAGATCGTCGAAGCGCTGTTCAGCCGGATCCCGAGTAGAGCAGAGTGACAGGGGCACGTGCAAGTGCTCCTGCGTTCGATGGGAACGTGTTCGAATCTGCCAAGATGGCGTGATTTCGTGGGTTGTGGCGCGTGCCCGGCCCGTGAATAGTGTGTGGCTGCGGTCGGGGCGCCGCTCTGTCATTCCCGGAATGTGTGCTGGAGACGGGGTGTGGGGGAATCGTGAAGGATCAGTTGGGCCTGCTTTCGGAAGTGACTCGCTACGCGCATTCGTTTCTCGGCCGCGAGCGTCCGATATGCGCACACGAACCCGGCCGACTAGGGGAGTTATTGGGCGGCGAATTGCCGGAGTCGGGGAATCCCGCGGAAGCGACCGTGGAACAGCTGATGCGCGCCGGGGAGGCGGGCGCGCTGGCCTCCGGCGCGGCGCGGAGCTTCGGCTACGCCGTCGGCGGCGCCCTCCCGGTCGGCATCGCCGCCGACTGGCTCACCAGCCTGTGGGACCAGTGCGCCGTCTTCCACGACCTCAGCCCGCTGGCGGCCGTGGCGGAAGAGGTGTGCGAACGCTGGCTCACCGACCTGCTCACCCTGCCCGCCACCACCGTGATGGGGCTGACCTCGGGCTCCACGACCGCGAACCTCATCTGCCTGGCCGCGGCCCGCGAACACCAACTGGACCGTGCGGGCTGGGCCGTCAACGAGCAGGGCATGCAAGGCGCGCCGTCGCTGACCGTCCTGCTCGGCAAGGAGACCCACATCTCCGTCCTGCGCTGCCTCCGCCTCCTGGGCCTGAGCGGCGAGGTCCGCTATGTCGAGGCCGACGGCGAAGGCCGCATGGACGTCCATCATCTGCGGGAGCTGTCCGCCCGGGCCTCCGGCGGCCTGATCGTGTGCGGCCAGGTCGGCTCCATCAACTCCGGCTCCGTCGACCCGCTGCGGCAGATCGCCGACGTGACCCACGAGCACGGCGGATGGCTCCACCTGGACGGGGCCTTCGGACTCTGGGCGGCCGCCTCCCCCCGGCTGCGCGGACTGCTGGACGGTGTGGAGCGCGCCGACTCGTGGTCCTGCGACGGCCACAAGTGGCTCAACACTCCCTACGACTGCGGCCTCGCGTTCTGCGCACAGCCCGCGCCGTTCCGCCAGGCCGTGAGCATCCACGCCGACTACATCCACACCAGCGCCCGCACCGGACGCGACCCGGTCGACTACCGCATGGAAATGTCCCAGCGGGCACGCGCGTTGACCCTCTGGTCCGTCCTCCACCACCTCGGCCGCGAAGGCATCGCCGAGCTCGTCGACCGCACCTGCGACGTGGCGCGCCACCTCGCCCGGCGCCTGGCCCGCGAACCGGGCGTCGAACTCCTCGTCCCCGTCCGGCTCAACCAGATCCTGCTGCGGATCGGGGACGACGACCACGCCCAGCGGGTGATCGCCCGGCTCAACGCCGAGGGAACGTGCTGGGTGACCCCCACCCAATGGAAGGGCCAGAACGCCGTGCGCCTCTCGGTGTGCAGCTGGCGCGCGGACCGGGACGCCGTCGAACCGGTCGTATCCGCCTTCCTCACCGCCCACCGGGACGAGCAGCGGCGCGGCGACCAGCAACGGGAGGCACAGTGACGTACGGCGTGGAAGTGTCCGAGGACTTCGAGGAGATCGCCGGCATATTAGCCGCCGCGTTCACCGAAGACCCGGTGATCGGCTGGGCGGTCCCGTTCGAACTCCCGGAACGGGAGCGGTGGATCGCCGGTTTCATGACCGCCTGGGTCCGCTTCATGGTCCGGCACGAAGGGGTCGCGCTCATCTCGCCGTCCCGCGACGCCGTCATCGTCTGGGAGCCCTCCGTGCGCGCCCCCATCACCGACGAGGACAACGAGGCCTTCCGCGCGGACATGGCCGCCTCGACCGGGCCCGCCGCGAAGAGCTGCCTCGCGCTCATCGACATCCTCGACGCGCACTACCCGTCCGACCTCCCGCCCCACGTCCACGGAGCCCTGGCCGCCGCCCGCCCCGGAGCCCCGAGCCGCGGAGCCTTCCTGCTCCTCGCCGCCGACCTGCTGAGGGAGCTGTACCACGGCAAACTGGGCCTCTACGTCGAGGCGTCGTCGGACTCGAGCTCCGCGCTGTGGCAGCGGCTGGGCCCGGCACCGATCGGCCTGACCGTCCCGCTGCCCGACAGCGACGCCGTCGTCACCCCTCTGTTCATGTCCCCGGACGACGTCGCCCGCCACCCCGCACTGCCCGTCGTCCTGTCCCTCGCCACCAAGACGGCCTGACCGCACACGGCCCGGCACACGCATGACGGTGCCGGGCCACTGCGAGCCGTACGCCTCCTACTGCCGCTGCCCGCAGCCCGGGCAGAACGACGCACCCGCCGGCAGCTGCGCCCGGCAGGAGGTGCACGTCGTCTGCTGGTCGAGCTGATGGCCGCAGCTCGCGCAGAACTTGCCGCCGTGGGTCTCGCTGTGGCACTGCGGGCAGGCCGCGTTCCGCGACGATGAAGGCGACGGGGACGGAGCGGAAGGCGACGGGGACGGAGCCGGGGAAGGCTGCCGGTCGTACGAGCGCTCAGCCGACGGCATGTCACCGAAGCCCCGCTGCTGGTACGACCCCTGCGCCGACGATCCACCGCCGGACGCGCACTTGTTGCACGCCCCCTGGCCGGAATTGAAGCACCGGCCGCACGCATACGTGCCGCAGCGCTCGCAGAGGTTGTAGTGGTTCTGGGCCGCAGTGATGGCCCGCTGCAGAGCCGCATCGTGCGCATTGGTCCAGCCGGTGCCCGCCAACCCCTCGGCAACGGTGGATATTTCATTCCTCATGCGCCCAAGTCGCCCGGATGCGCGGCGAACGCCCATGTTGACCCAGTTTGCGATCTGGGCGCCCCGGAAGGCCTCGAAGGGGGACCGCCAGTTGTCACGGCATTGCGAGCAGGAGAACTCGAACTGAAAACCTGCTGCGTTGCCGCGCTGCTCTGACATGTCTCGGTAGTTGCTGGCGAAGTAGTTCTCCGTGCTCACCGCATGCTCCCGTGGATTCCGTACTGGACAGCGGAAGTGTGGCACAGCCACGGAAGTTGCGGGGACAGCAACCTGCGCCAACGTTGCTGAGCGGTCTCGGGGAAGTGGGGCACGCCCCCCGCGCCGCCCGGCACGTACTCTCGCCGCACCGGCCGATGACCTGAGTAGCCCACTACGAAGGCCATCGGCCGGCGCGCCGAGAGCACGCACCGGACGACGCGGGAACGCACCCCACTTCCCCGAGACCGCTCAGCGCCGCTGCCCGCACCCCGGGCAGAACGTCGCGCCCTCCGGCAGCGGAGCCTGACAGCCGGAGCACGGCGTCTGCTGCGCCAACTGGACGCCGCAGCCCGGGCAGAACCGGCCGCCGTGCGTCTCGGCACGGCACTGCGGACACACCAACTGGCGGGCCGTCTGCGCGTCGTACTCCTGACCCTGCCGCTGGCCGTCGTCGTACGCACGCTGCGACACCATGTCGTTGAGACCGCGCTGCTGAGCCGCCATCATTTCGCCCGCGGTGTCGGGGGCGCAGTGGAGGCACAGGCCCTTCTCGGGGTTCCAGCAGCGGACGCAGACGTACGAGGCGCAGCGCCCGCAGCGGTTGAAGTGGCCCTCGGCGGCGGTGATGGCCCGCTTGAAGGAGGCGTCGCGGGCGTTGCCCCACCCGGAGCCGGCCAGGCCGTCGGCGGCGCTGGATATGTCGTTCCCGAGGCTGCCGAGGACGCCCGACGCGGCGCTGATGCCCTTGTTCAGCCAGCTGGACAGCCGTCCGCCGTGATAGGGCTCGAAGGCGGAGCGCCAGGTGTCCTGGCAGCGTGAGCAGTGGAACTCGAATTGGAAACCGGCCGCCGTGCCGTGCTGTTCGCACATGTCCCGGTAGTTGTTGGCGAAGTAGATCTCCGTGCTCACCGCATGCTCCCCCGTGTTCAGCCTGTCGAGCGGAAGTGTCCCACAAGGAGGAGCTCGCACAAGGAGGAGCTCGCATCGCCCGGATGGGCCAGTCGGCGCGCAGGCTCGCGGCCCAGCGGCGAGGCTGGTGGGAGACGACCCGCACACCGGAGAGGACGCCCCATGCCCGGCAAATCGGACGACGACAAGCAGAGGAAGCTGTCCGGCGACGCCCGGTTCTTCCTGAGCGGGATGACCAGGGCCGACCGCGAGAAGGCCCTGCGGGAGAAGACTCCTGAGCAACTCGACCGGGCGGGGAAGGAAGTGAGGAGCGCCCTCTCCGAAGAAGAGCGGTGAACCGGTGCCCGCTACCCTGCGGGCATGACGCTTGACGGTTCCCTCTCCTTCGAACGCTGCTGTGCCGAAGTCACCGCCGAGACCGATCGGTTCAGGGACGTCCTCAAGGGCGCCGACCTCGCCGCGGCCGTGCCGAGCTGCCCCGGCTGGACCCTGGCCGACCTCGCCGTCCACGTCGGTGACTACCACCGCCGTACCGAGCGCGCCCTGCGGATGAAGCCCCTCGGACTGGACCCCTCGGTGCCCCCGCCCGGACTGGGCGGTCCCGTGGACCACCATGACGCGGCGGCGCTCGACGCCTGGCTCGCGGCGGGGGAGCGGGCCGTCGTCACCGCCCTGCTCGAGTTCGGGCCGGATGCCGAGACCTCTGGCCGCCTGGGGCCGGCAGGGCCGGCGTGGTACTGGGCCCGGCGGATGACGCACGAGTTCGTGATCCACCGCCTCGACGCGACGCTCGCGGCCGGCACCGACTTCCGGGTCGACCCTGAGGTCGCCGCCGACGGCATCGAGGAGTGGATCCAGATGTGCTGTCTGGCCCAGGCCAAGGGACTCCACCCCGAACGCTCCCGCCTTCTCAGCCCCGGCCGTACCATCCACTTCCACGCGACGGACACCGCACCGGAGTTGACGGCCGAGTGGCTGATCGACCTCACCGGCAGCACGCTCACCTACCGCCGCACCCACGAGAAGGCCGCCGTGGCGCTGCGTGCCCCGCTCACCGACATCCTCGGCATCTTCTACCGCCGCTTTCCCCTCACCGGTGACCGCGTGGAGGTGTTCGGCGACCGCGGTCTCCTCGAGGAGTGGCTGGAGCTGGTGTCCTTCGAGGACCTCGACCTCGAGGCGGGACTGGCGGCGTCACGCGACCCGGACCGCCAGGCGGTGCAGCGCGGCCTGTGACGGGGAGCCGCCGTCGGCGGCGTGGGCGATCAGGGCCTGGTCCGGGTCGTCGGGGAGGCGGAGCGTCTCGAAGCCGAGGTCCAGCCTGCCGACCACGGGGTGCAGGTAGACGCGTCGTCCGTGGGTCTGCTCCTTGACCCGGTGTTCGGCCCAGGCCTCCCGGAACTCCGGGCTGTGGGCGTCGAGTTCGTCGATGAGGGCCGCCGTGTGCGGGTCGTGCGGATGGCGTCCGGCGTCGAGGCGGAGGTAGGCGGCGATGTTGCTCGCCTTGCTGGGCCAGTCCGCGTAGAGCGAGCGGATGCGCGCGTCGAGGAACACCAGGCGGGCCAGGTTGCGCTGTTGTGGCGGCAGGGCGCCGAAGTCGGTGATGAGGGCGGCGGCGAGCCGGTTCCAGGCCAGGACGTCGGTGTTGCGGCCGACGATGTACGCGGGTACGCCCGCCGCCGCGTCCAGCAGCCGGCGCAACCCCGGCCGTACGTGCTGCGGTTGCGGGGCCGGGTCCCTGCGCTCGGGCCGCGCCAGCCGGTACAGGTGCTTCCGCTCGACCGGGTTCAAGCGCAGTGCGTCGGCCACCGCGTCCAGTACGGACTCGGAGAAGTGCAGGGTGCGGCCCTGTTCCAGGCGTACGTAGTGGTCCACGCTCACCCCGGCCAGCTGGGCCAGTTCCTCGCGGCGCAGTCCGGGGACGCGCCTGACGCCGCCGTAGTCCGGTATCCCGAGCTCAGCCGGTTGCAGCCGGGCCCGTCGGGAGCGGAGGAACTCGCCCAGTTCTGCGCGTCTGTCCAGTGCCATGGGGTCAGTATTCACGGGCTGTGCGCGCCAGCCTGGTCATGTCGTGCCCAGGTACGGGCTGCGGGGGACCGATCAGAGTGGTGGGCACCTCACCGAACTCTTCAGGACTCTTCAGGGAGCAGCCCGACATGACCACCACTCTTCCTCTTGGCGGCACCGGCATGGACATCACGCGTCTTGGCTTCGGCGCTCTGGCGATAGCGGGTTCCGGCTGGCGCTTCGGCAGAGGCGCTGCCGACGATGCCGAGTCGATCGCGGCGATCCGGCATGCGGTGGCCTCCGGGGTCAACTGGATCGATACTGCCGCTGTTTACGGGCTCGGCCACTCCGAGGAACTGGTCGGCAAGGCGATCGCCGGTCTGCCGGAGGCGGACCGGCCGTACGTCTTCACCAAGGCGGGCATGGTCGGGGATCCCAAGGACCCGCACGCCGCGCCGCGCAAGGTCATGAGGCCCGCGAGCGTGCGCCGCGAGGTGGAGGACTCACTGCGACGGCTGAACACCGATCACATCGACCTGTACCAGGTGCACTGGCCGGACCCGGCCACGCCGTTGGAGGAGTACTGGCAGGTCATGGCCGACCTGAAGGCCGAGGGCAAGGTGCGGGCGATCGGTCTGTCCAACCACTCGGCCGAGCAGTTGGAGGCAGCCGAGCGGGTTGCCCATGTGGACGCGGTTCAGCCGCCGTTCTCGGCTGTCAACCGGTCCGCCGCGGAGGAGATCGCGTGGGCGCATGCGCACGGTACGGGGGTGATCGTGTATTCGCCGTTGCAGTCGGGGCTGTTGACCGGTGCGTTCTCGGCGGAGCGCGTGGCGAGTCTGCCCGCCGACGACTGGCGTTCCGCCCACCATGACTTCACCACCGGGCTTGCCGCCAACCTTCAACTCGTCGAAGCGCTCAGGCCCGTTGCCGCCCGGCACGGTGTGAGTGTCGCGGAGGTGGCGATCGCCTGGGCGCTGGCGTGGCCCGGTGTCACCGGTGCGATCGTCGGGGCCCGCAGGGCCGGGCAGATCGACGGCTGGATCGGCGCCGACTCCGTGGCGCTGACCCGGCGGGACCTGGACGAGATCGCCGCCGCGAGCACCAACTCCGGTGTGCTACTAAAGTGAAACGGTGACTTCTCTGCCGGAAGACCCTTCGACACTGATCGGTGACGACGACCGCGACACGGCTGTGCAGCGCTTGCAGGAGGCGTTCGCCGCAGGACGCATCTCGCACGAGGAGATGGACGTACGTCTTCAACAGACGCTCACCGCCAAGACACACGGCGAGCTCATACAGGCCCTGGCCTCGCTCCCGGAGCGGAAGGACGCGGGCACCACGTCCACGATCGGCGCCGCCACCGGATGGATCCGACGGCGTGGCGCGTGGCAGGTGCCCCGGACCCTCAAGGTCGCGTCCGAGTTCGGAAAGGTGGACCTGGACCTGTCCCAGGCGGTCATCGAGCATCCGGTGGTCGACATCGAGCTGTCGCTCGGCACCGGCAGGGCCAGGATCACGGTGCCTCGCGACGCGATCGTCGATTTCGAGGGTCTGCACACCGCATGGAAGGACATGCGCTACAGGCCCCCGCGGGACTCCCGCCCCGGCGGGCCGACAATCCGGATCTCCGGGGTCATGGGGTACGGACGGCTGACGGTCCGCCACGCGTGGCGTTAGCCCACCGGCAGACTGTCCTGCGCCCAGCTCGCCAGCAGCCGGAGTGCCGTCTGCGACGGGGAGTTGTCCTCGACGGTGTGGGCGATCAGGGCCTGGTCGGGGTCGTCGGGGAGACGGAGGGTCTCGAAGCCGAGGTCGAGCTCGCCGACGACCGGGTGGAGATAGACGTAGCGCCCGTGGGTCTTGTCCTTGATCCGGTGTTCGGCCCAGGCCTCCCGGAACTCCGGGCTGTGGGCGTCGAGTTCGTCGAGCAGCGCCGCCGTGTGCGGGTCGTCCGGGTGGCGTCCGGCGTCGAGGCGGAGGTAGGCGGCGACGTCGCTCGCCTTGCCGCGCCAGTCGGCGTAGAGGTTGCGCACGCCCTCGTCGAGGAACACCAGGCGGGCCAGGTTCCGCTGCTCCGGCGGTAGAGCGCCGAAGTCGGTGATGAGGGCGGCGGCGAGCCGGTTCCAGGCCAGGACGTCGGTGTTGCGGCCGACGATGTACGCGGGTACGTCGGCGGCCAGGTCCAGCAGCCGGCGCAGTCCGGGGCGTACGGTCTGCGGCCGGGGCACGGCGTCCGTGCCCTCCGGCTCCGGCCACGGGCGGGCCAGCCGGTACAGGTGCTCCCGCTCCACCGCGTTCAGCCGCAGCGCGCGGGCGACCGCGTCCAGTACCGCCCCGGAGAAGTGCAGGGTGCGGCCCTGTTCCAGGCGTACGTAGTGGTCCACGCTCACCCCGGCCAGCCGGGCCAGTTCCTCGCGGCGCAGTCCGGGGACGCGCCTGGCGCCGCCGTAGTCCGGCAGCCCCAGCTCCTCGGGCCGGAGCCGGGCCCGTCGGGAGCGGAGGAACTCACCCAGTTCTGCGCGTCTGTCCAGTGCCATGGGGTCAGTATCGCGGGCGGGGGGCAGGGCCAGGGTGGTCACGCCGTGCCCAGGCACCGGCTGCCACTGGGTGAGGTGCCGCCGGGGGAGCAGAGTGGTGGACGCACCTCACCGAACTCCCAAGGAGAAGGAGAGCACGTCTCATGTCCCTCTTCGTCATCGCCGAATGCCTCGCCTCCCCCGGGCAGGAGGACCGGCTCCGTACCGCTCTGGAAGCAATGATCGAGCCGTCCCTGGACGAGCCCGGCTGCCTCGCCTACCGGCCCTACGCCGACCCCAACAACCCCGCCCGCATGGTGATCGTGGAGGAATGGACGAGTGGGGAGGCCCTCGAAGAGCACTTCGCCACGCCCCACTTCCGTCATGTGAAAGAAGTGCTGGCGCTGATCCTCGCCGAGCCGATGACCGTGCGGAAACTAGTGGAAGTCCCCGAAGTTCCCGAAGTCCCCGCCGAATGACGGGCATTGCCCGGGCACGCTCCGTGCCCGGGCCGCCGCAATGCGCAATGCGCGCGTGAGATGTACGGCACATTCGTCTGTGGTTTGGGCAAGGGGCAGGTATAGGCGAGGTATGGCCCAAGCGGTCGGCCCCAAGGTGAAAGCCGTGGTCCGCGACGGGCTACTTGCGGTAAGCCGGGCGCCGGTTGCGGATGAGGCGTCAGTTGTCTGCGCGGAGAGGACGTTTCGAGTCCGTCACATCGAAGCTGTTGCCCTTTCGCGGCCTCTGTGTAGAGTGCAGCCGCATAGGGGGAAGACCTATTCCTCTGCACCTGGATTCGGCACGGATATGGATATGCCCATGAGCGAGAAGCAGGCAGTGAAGTTACTGGCGGACGGGATCGAGGAGATCGAGGTCGATCCGTTCTGGGTCGACGACCTCCCCGTGTTGCGCGAGGTCCTCGAGGAGCACTTCGGATTCCCCGCGCAGGGAAGCAAGCTCGTCCCGTCCGAACAGCCCGACGTCCTCCGCAAGGAACTCTTGTCGCGCTCCCGTCACTTGGCCGACATGGTCGCGAAACTTCAGGGAGCCATACTCGGTGAGGCGAAGGCGCTCATCGTCCCCCGGATGCACCTGAGCAGCCTCGACGTCGAGGACCGAGGCGTGCTGCTCTACTCCCTGACCGTGGGCATGGGGTACCCGACCGGTACCGATCCCCGGCAGAACCAGGTCGTGTGGCCCGTCACGGCTCGTGCCAAGAACGGCGAGTATTTCGCGACCTATTCGGAGCTGGATTCCGAGGCCGAGTACCACACGGACGCGCAGTACTACCCGGACCCGGAACGCTATTTCCTGCTCTATGCGGTGCGTTCGGCACGCTGCGGCGGGGGAGAGAGCAAGCTCCGCGCGAACAACCACATCATGGATCACCTGGGCACCACACCCGAGGGCCGCAGGGCGCTGAAGGTATTGCAGGCGCTCGATATTCCCTTCCGGATTCCGTCCGTCTACACCGAGAGCGGAAAGGCCGAGGAGCGGAAGTACACCCTCGCCCCGATCATCGGCGAGAACAATACGCTGCGGTGGCGCAAGGACACCGTCGAAAAGGGGCTCGCGGAACGTCCCGAGTACGACCACCCGGATCTGCGTGCCGCGATGAAGGCACTCGACGCGGCGCTGAATGACGCGCCGCAGGAGGTCCGGCTGACGCTCGGCGACGACAGCCTCGTGCTCGTCGACAACCACCGCGCGGTGCACGCCCGTACGGCATTCACCGACCACGGCCGTCATCTCCTGCGCATCAGGTTCCACGACACCCAGCACGTCCGCTGAACAAGGTTGGTTGACTCGTTGAGTGTGGTAAGGACAGGCGGCCGCTGTGTCGGTCCGCCCGGTACGGATCTGTCGTCCACGCGGAAACGGCTCGTACTGGCCATTGCCTGCATGAGCACGTTCCTGGTGAACCTGGACAACACGATCCTGAATGTGGCGCTGCCGGACATTCGCGCGCAACTGCATCCCGGCGTTTCCGGGTTGCAGTGGATCGTCGATTCCTATCTGCTGACCCTGGCCTCGCTGCTGATACTCAGCGGTTCCATGGGCGACCGGTTCGGCAGACGGCGGATCTTCGGCATAGGCCTGGTCACCTTCGCTCTCGGGTCACTGCTGTGCAGCCTCGCCCCCACCACCGGATGGCTGGTGGGATTCCGCGTCGTCCAGGCGGTGGGGGCGTCCATGCTCAACCCGGTCGGAATGTCGATCATCAGCAACATCTTCACCGAACCCCGCGCCCGGGCCTCGGCGTTCGGCATCTGGGGCGCCGCGGTCGGGCTGGGCATGGCCTCGGGGCCGGTGGTCGGCGGTGTGCTGGTGCAGACACTGGGCTGGCGGTCGGTGTTCTGGACCAGCATCCCCATCGCCCTCGCCGTGGCGGTCTGCGCACGGCTGTTCATCCCGGAGAGCAGATCGCACCTGCGCCGCAGACCCGACCTCGTGGGCCAGGCGCTGGTGCTCGTCCTCGTGGCCGGCACGGTCTTCACCATCATCGAGGTGCCGCGGCTCGGTGCGGGGTCGCTCCGGATCCAGGCCGGCATCGCCGTGGTCGTCCTCGCCGCGGCGGGCCTGGGCGTGGTCGAGCGGCGGCGCGACGATCCGCTCATCGACTTCCGGTTCTTCCGGAGCGTGCCCTTCTCGGCGTCCATGCTCATCGCCGTGCTGACCTACGCCGCCATGGGCGGCTTCCTCTTCCTCAACTCCATCTACCTCCAGGACGTGCGCGGTTACTCACCGGTGCGCGCCGGCCTGTACACCCTGCCGATGGCCGTCGGCACCGCGCTCGGAGCACAGCTGTCCGGCCTGCTCGTCAGGGCCCGGGGCGCGCTGGCCGCCCTGGTGACCGCCGGTGCGGCCGTCACCGGCGCCGCGCTGATCACGGCCGACGTCATCGGCACCGACTCCTCGGTGCTGCTGCTCACCGGGTACACGCTCCTCGGCCTGGGCTTCGGCGGCGCCAACACCCCCGTGAACAACACCGCGATGGCGGGCATGCCCCTCAACCAGGCAGGGGTCGCGGGAGCCGTCGCCTCCAGCAGCAGGCAACTGGGCCAGTCGCTCGGGGTGGCCGTCTTCGGGGCGATCGTGCTCGCCGGTCCCGGCAAGGACATCACCGACGGCTTCGCCCGCGCGAGCCTGCCGGGCTGGTATCTCATCGCGGGCATCGGCCTGGCCATCGTCGTCCTCGGCGCCGTCGCCTCGAGCCGCGCGGCACGGCGCTCGGCCGAGCGCGTCTCCGCGGGCTTCGACGAAGCCGCCCCCTACCCGTAGTACTCCGGAGCTACCCGCGACTGACCCCCATGGCGGGACGCCGACCACACGGCCCTGTCCCTACCTTCTGTGCCGGAAACACGATCAACCCTCCGGCACGGAAGGACCCTTCACCATGGCGCCCCGCCCGCGCACAAGCCGCCTGCGACGCACCCTGATCGCCGCACTCGTCGTCGCCTCGGTGGCGGTGCCGCTGGCGGGCGCCGCCCGCCCCGCGGCCGTACCGGCCCCCGCCCCGGCCGCACTCGCCCCGCTGCGGGCCGCGACCCCCGCCGCCCTCGCCGCGCGGTACGCCGCCACGCGGGAGGACGTACGGGCCGCCGAGCGGACGGCCACGGACCACGGCGACCGGAAACGGGCCGCCGCACTGCGCTCCATGGAGGAACCGGAGCGCCGGTTCCTCTCCTTCGACGGCCGCGACGGCGGCCGTACCGCCGAGGTGTTCGGGGACCTCTCCCGCGCCGAGCGGATCGCCGTCCTGGTACCGGGATCGGACACCAGCCTCGACACCTACGGCCGCCTCCGCGCCGGGGCCGAGGCACTGCGGCAGGAGATGGGCGGCCGGTCCGTCGTCATCGCCTGGCTCGGGTACGAGACGCCGGGCACGGTGAGCACCGACGCGCTGACCGCGGACCGCGCGGACAGCGCCGCCCCCGGACTGCGCCGGTTCACCGGGGAGTTGCGCACGCTCCGGCCCGCCGCCCGGATGTCCGTCGTGTGCCACTCGTACGGTTCCGTGGTCTGCGCCCGGGCCGCGTCCGGGCTGGACGTCGCGGACATCGTCCTGTACGGCAGCCCCGGCACCGGGGCCCGCGACGTCGCCGGACTGCACACCCGGGCCACCGTCTGGGCGGGCCGCGGGAGCGGCGACTGGGTCGGCTCCGTACCGCACATACGGCTCCGGCTCCCGTTCGTCACCGTCGGGTTCGGGACGGACCCGGTCTCGTCCTCCTTCGGCGCCCACGTCTTCGCCGCGGGCCACGGCGGCCACAGCGACTACCTCGCGCCCGGCTCCGTCCCGCTCGCGAACATCGCCCGGATCGTCACCGGACGGACCTCCACGGGGGAGGCCCGTCATGCGTGACCTCGTCCGGCGGATCGACGCCGCCACCCCGCCCGAACGCGACCGCGCCGTCGACGCGTTGCGTGCCCTCGCCATCCTCGGCGTGGTGCTCGGCCACTGGCTGGTGACCGCCCTCGTGTCCGACAGCGGCACGGTGCGGGCCGTCAGCCCGCTCCACTACCTGCCCGAACTCACGCCCGTCTCCTGGCTGTTCCAGACCCTGGCCGTCTTCTTCCTGGTGGGCGGCAGGGTGGGTGCCGCGAGCTACGCCCGCTCCCGCGCCCGGGGCGTCCCGTACGGGCGGTGGCTGCGCGACCGGACGGCCCGGCTGTTCGGACCGGTCGCCGCGGTGCTGACCCTGTGGGCCGTGACGGCAAGCGCCATGCTCCTGGCCGGAGTCGGCGTCGAGACGCTGTACACCCTGCTCAAGCTGGTGCTGTCCCCGCTCTGGTTCCTGCTGGTCTTCGTCGTGCTGACCGCCGCGACCCCGCTGGTCGCGCGGCTGCATCCGCTGTGGCCGCTCGCCGTCGTCCTGCACGTCGACCTGATCCGCTTCGGGCTCGGCGGTCCGTCCTGGCCCGGCTGGATCAACGTGGCGGCGGGCTGGCTCGTCCCGTACTGCCTCGGCGCCGCCTGGGCCCGGGGCGCCCTGCGGGGACGCACAGCCGGATGGGTGCTGCTGCTCGGCGGCGCCGCCGCCACCGCCGGGCTCGTGCTGTGGGCCGGCTACCCGGCCGCCATGGTCGGCGTGCCCGGCTCCCGCATCTCCAACCTCAACCCGCCCACCCTCGCGGCGGTCGCCTTCGGGCTCGCCCAGTGCGGCGCGGCCCTCCTGCTGCTCGGACCGCTGCGGCGGGTGCTGCGCCGGCCCGCCGTCTGGGCGGCGGTCGTGCTGCCGAACCTCTCCGCGATGACGGTCTTCCTCTGGCACCAGACCGCCATGATGGCCGTCACCGCGCTCGGCCTGCTCGTCGGCCCGCCCCTGCCCGGCCTGCACACGCTCCCCGACGGCGTCGGCTGGGTGCTCGCCCGGCTGGCCTGGCTGCCCGTGTTCGCGGCCCTGCTGGCGGTGTGCGGAGCCGCGTTCCGCGCGTACGAACGGCAGCCTGCCCGGAGGGCGGAGGCGAGGCGTGTCTAGAGTGGATCATGTGAACACGGGGGGAGAAGGGGGCAGAGGGAGACGGCTGGCCGCCGCTCTCCTGGCGGTGCCGCGCATCCTGCGCGAGGACCTGCTGACGACCGCCCGCGACCCCCTGCCGCGCTCGGCCTGGCTGGGCCGGATGCCGCACGCGCATCTGGCGCTGCTCGCCGTGATCCTCGGCCTGTTCAACGGCGGGCAGATCGCGCGCGCCGGGCTCGGGGCGACCGGTCTGCTGCTCGCAGTGGTCCAGACAGGGGCCGTGGTCCTCGCGATGTCCCGCCCGGCGCCCGCCTGGTGGCTCTCGACGGCGGGGCTCATGGTGACCGCCGCGGCAGTGGAAAACGGCATCAGGATCGGGGTGCTGTGGCCCTGGAACATCTTCGGGGCCGTCCTGCACACCTTCGTCCTGCTCCTCCTCGCGCTGCGGGTCCGCCCGCTGGCCGCGGCCGTCGCGGTGGCCGTGACCGTCCTGTCGGCGCTCGTCAACAACGCCTTCGCGACGCAGGTTCATCACAGCAACCTCGACCAGGCCGTCGTGGTCTTCGTCACCGCGGTGGTGGCCGGCTCCTCGCTGCGCCAGAGCCGGGTGGCCCGTACCCGGCTGGTCGAGCAGGAGGAGCTCACCGCCGAGGAACGCGCCCGGCGCACCCTCCTCGAGGAGCGCGGCCGCATCGCCCGCGAGCTCCACGACGTGGTCGCCCACCACATGTCGGTGATCTCCATCCAGGCCCAGGTCGCCCCGCACCTGGTGAAGGACCCGCCCGAGGAACTGAAGGAGAACCTCGCGGGCATCCGCCGCAACGCGGTCGACGCCCTGGCGGAACTCCGCCGCGTACTGGGCGTCCTGCGCAGCGAGAACGACCCGTCCGACGGCGCACGGCACGCGCCGCAGCCCGGACTCGACCGGCTCGACGAGCTGCTGGCCAACGTGCGCGGCGCCGGGCAGCGGGTGGAACTCGCCACCTCCGGCACGGCCCGCCCGCTCGCACCCGGCGTGGAACTGTCGGCCTACCGCATCGTGCAGGAGGCGCTGAGCAACGCGATGCGGCACGCGCCCGGCGCCACGGTGCGGGTGGTTCTCGCCCACGGCCCCGCGGCGCTCATGATCCGGGTGGTCAACACCGCCCCCGACCGCCCCGCCCCGCCCTCGCGGGGCGCGGGGCACGGCCTGACCGGCATGCGCGAGCGCGCCGCGATGCTGGGCGGAACCCTGGCCAACGGGCCCACTCCGGAGGGCGGTTACGAAGTGGTGGCCGAACTCCCCGTTTCCATGGCGAAGGACGACAACACATGACGATCCGGGTGATGATCGCCGACGACCAGGTGATGGTCCGTCAGGGCTTCACCGTGCTGCTCAACGCGGAGGACGACATCGAGGTGGTCGGCCAGGCCGTCGACGGCCTCGACGCCGTCGCCAAGGCCGCCGAACTCGCCCCGGACGTCGTCCTGATGGATATCCGCATGCCCGGGCTCGGCGGCATCGAGGCGACCCGCCGCCTCACCGAGCCGGACGACGCCACCGTCAAGATCCTCGTCCTGACCACCTTCGACCTCGACGAGTACGTCTACGAGGCGCTGCGCGCGGGCGCGTCCGGATTCCTGCTGAAGGACGCCTCGGCGGCCGAACTCGCCCAGGCCGTACGGGTGGTGGCCGCGGGCGAGGCCCTGCTCGCCCCCAGCGTCACCAAGCGGCTCATCACCGAGTTCTCCCGGATGAACGTCATACCCCGGGCCCCGCTCAAGGAGCGCGTCGGCGCCCTGACGGAGCGCGAGACCGAGGTCCTGTCCCTGGTGGCCCAGGGCCTGTCGAACGCGGAGATCGCCCAGCGCCTGGTGGTGGCCGAGCAGACCGTGAAGACCCATGTGAGCCGGATCCTCGTCAAGCTGGGCCTGCGCGACCGGACCCAGGCCGCGGTCTTCGCCTACGAGACCGGGCTCATCCGGCCGACCGGGTACTGAGCCGCACATTCCGGCCCGGGGCCGCCGCGCCGGTGGGAGAATCGCGCCGTGTTCCGGGTCGTCAGGAGGTGCCATGAGCGCTGATGCCCACGCCAGACTCGCCGAACTCGGCCTCGAACTTCCCGGGGTGAGCCCGCCCAAGGGCGCGTACGTCCCCGCGGTCCGCACCGGGCGGTACGTGTACGTCTCGGGCCAGGTCCCGATGGCCGACGGCGAGCTGATCGCCGCCGGCCAGGTCGGCGCCGAGGTGACGGCCGAGCGGGCACGGGAGCTCAGCCGCCGGTGCGCCCTGGCCGCGCTGGCCGCCGTCGATGCGGTGGCCGGGCTGGATGCGGTGGTGCGGGTGGTGAAGGTGGTCGGATACGTCGCGTCCGCCGAGCACTTCACGGGGCAGACCGGGGTGGTCGACGGGGCGAGCGAACTCCTCGTCGAGGTGTTCGGCGAGTCCGGGCGGCACGCCCGCAGCTCCGTCGGGGTCGGCCGGCTGCCGCTGGACGTACCGGTGGAGATCGAGGTGACGGTGGAAGTGTCAGGTTCGTGACGGGACTTCCGCCGTGACGATGTACAGCGTCACGGCAGCGAAGAACGGGCCCTGTGCGAGATGGCCGAGCCAGCTGTCGGCCTGCCGTTCGGTGAGGTAGCCCGCGGCCACGGCGCGCTCGGTGTTGCGCTGAAGACCGAGGGCCTGGTCGGCGGCGCGGACATCCCGGAACACCGATGTGGCCGGGGCGACCGAGGAGACGGCGAATCCGGCCTGCTCGGCGAGCCGCGGCAGTTGTCGCCCGACGACCGCGTTGCGCACGATCCTGTCGGCGATGTGACGCGTGTAGGCCCGGGCGATCTCCGGATCGGGGTGGTCGACGGCGAGCGAGTCCCAGTCGGGCTCGGCCATGACGAGCCGGCCGCCGGGGCGCAGGACCCGCCCCAGCTCGGCCAGGGCCCGGGGGAGGTCTGCGACGTGCTGCAGCAGACGATCGGTGAGCGCGCGGTCGGCGGAGCCCGAGGGCAGCGGCAGCGCGTGAACGTCGGCCCGCAGCACGCCGGTTCGCGGGAGGCGGGCGGCCCGGTCCCGGGCCTCGCGGGCCATCCCGGCATCGGAGTCGATGCCGATGACCGTACCGGCGGAGCCTGCCGCGCGGGCGAGCGCTTCGAGACCGGTGCCCGGACCGCAGCCCAGGTCCAGGACCGCATGCCCGGGCCGGACGGCCAGCGCGTCGAGCGCCGCCTGCTTGTACGAGCGCGCGGCATCGGTCGCGGCGAGCCGGTCCAGATAGACGGCCTTGTCGGGGACAACGGTCTCGAACATGCGCCCCGCGACATGCGTCAGGCTCTCGATCTCGCACTCGAGCAACTCGCGGCCCGCAGAGGTCAGACGCAGAGGGCGCCGTCTCCCCTCGGCCTCCAGGTACTCGATCAGCCCCTTGCCGCGCAGCCGGGCCAGCGCGCCGGACAGACTGCCGCGGCCGAGCCGTGTGCCGGTCATCCGCTCGATCGCGGTGCTCACGGCATACCCGTGCAGAGGGCCGTCCGCCAGCGCGGACAGGACGAGCATCTGGGCATCGTTGGTACGCACTGGCGCCCCCGGGCAGTGGACAGTAGGTTTCCCTCAATGACACGCGGCGCGTGCTATTGCTCCCCCAGTATGCACGCCACTCCCGAAAGGCTCCGTCGTGCTCCTCACCGACCCGCTCTACGCCCTCTACGCCCGTCGGCTTCGCCGGCGGCTTCGGGGCGGTCAACTCCCCGGACATATCGGGCTGATCATGGATGGCAACCGCCGTTGGGCGCGCCGACAGGGCATCGGGAATCCGAGCCTCGGCCACAAGTACGGGGCGGAGCACGTGGAAGAAGTGCTGTCCTGGTGCGACGCCCTGCGGATCAGGCACGTGACGGTGTTCGTCTGTTCCGCCGAGAACCTCCACCGACGCGGCGACGCCGAAGTCGCCTTCCTGATGCGGGTGATCGAGAACGTTCTGACGGCGCAGCTCGCCAAGCCGCGGCCGCGATGGCGGGTGCACGTCGCCGGCAACCTCGACACGCTGCCCGACACCACCGCGCGTGCGCTCAAAGAGGCGGTCGAGGCCACGCGGGAGTGCACCACCGGGGCACACGTGACCCTTGCCGTCGGCTACGGCGGCCGCCAGGAACTCGTCGACGCGATGCGGGAGTTGCTGTACGAGCAGGCCGAGGCCGGCAGGCCGATGCGGGACCTCGCCGCCGACCTGACCGCACAGGACGTAGCCCGCCATCTCTACACCGCCGGTCAGCCCGACCCCGACCTGGTCATCCGCACCAGCGGAGAGCAGCGCATGTCGAACTTCCTGCTGTGGCAGAGCGCTTACTCGGAGCTGTACTTCTGCGAGGCGTACTGGCCGGCGTTCCGCGAGGTCGACTTCCTGCGTGCCCTGCGCGCGTACGCCGCCCGTCAGCGCCGCTATGGCGCCTGAATCGGTACCGCCGTGCCGGTGACCGCGATGCCGCCGGTGTGCGGCACTTCCACGGCGATCGTGCTCGGGCGGCCCATGTCGTCGCCCTGGTGGACCGTCAAGGCAGCCGGTGCGTCGATGAGCCGGAGCTCGCGCAGATAGCCGCCAAGTGCGGCTGCCGCGGCCCCGGTTGCCGGGTCCTCGACGACGCCGCCGGGCGGGAACGGGTTGCGTGCGTGGTAAACGGCCGGGGACTCCCGCCACACCAGGTCGACCGTGGCCCAGTTGTTGCGGCGCATCAGGGCGGCGAGCGCGGGCATGTCGTAGTCCAGCGCGGCGAGCCGCTCGCGGCGGGCCGCGGCGATCACCGGGTGCCAGGCACCGGCGTAGGCGGCGCGGGGCGGCAGCGCGGGGTCCAGGTCGGCGGCCTGCCAGCGCAGTGCGGCGAGCAGCTCGGCCAGGTCGGCATCCGCGATCGGCGCCGACCGGGGCTCCACGCTGACGAGCGTGGCCACCACCGAACCGTCCGGCGCGGTACGGGTGGTGACGGGGACCGTCCCGGCCTTCGTACGGAACCGCAGGTCGCCCGCACCGTGGCGCCGGGCGTACGCGACCGCCGTCGCGATGGTGGCGTGACCGCAGAACGGCACCTCGGTGCGCGGGCTGAAGTAGCGGACGGCCAGGCTTCCGTCGGCCCGCGGCACGGCGAACGCCGTCTCGGAGAAGCCGACCTCCGCCGCTGTCGCCGCCATCGTCGCGTCATCGACGCCCGTGGCGTCCAGCACGACTCCGGCCGGATTGCCGCCCAACGGATCGGTGCTGAACGCGACATAGCGCAAGAGCTCCATCAGCTCAACGTAGCGATGTGCGGACGGACCGTCAAAGTCACTGGAAGACTGTAAGAAGGGCCGCACAGGAATGCGAGTCAGCCCCAGGTCATGAATTCGCCGGTCGCACTCAGGCCCACGGCGAAACCCAGTGCGATGCGCCGGGATCCCCGGCTGGGACGTACCGCATGGAAATACCGCGGGTTGATCAGAACGGCCTCGCCGACCTCGGGCTCGAGTTCGATCGATTCGGCATCGCCGACCACGGCCTCGTCGTAACCGTACGAATGGGGCAGCCGGAATGCCTCGTCCGCCGGGTGCCACAGATGGCGCCACAGGACCGTCTCCCCGCCGGAATCCGGAACGCTGAGATAGAGATTGAACGCGAACTGGGCGATCAGCGGCGAATCCAGGAGATCCCCGGAGAACTCGCGCTGTGCGTCGTCGAAATGGACCTGGAATCCCTGGTTCGGCTCGCGGAAGACACCGGCGCCCATCGCCCGGCCGTCGCGCCGGCCCACCGCCACGCCCTGCGGCCAGCCCGCCCCGATGGCCTCACGGCACAGCGCGAACGGGTCGAAGGGCAGGCCGAGCCGGTTCCAGGCCCGCTGGTGTTCCTCCAGCGCGCCCCAATAGGCGTCGGCGACCTCGCCGTTCTCGCGGTGGTCGCTGACGCCCACGCCGAACCGCATCACGGGCGGGTCCACGCGCTCGCGGCCGTAGGAGTCGAACGTCCTGCTCCCCAGCACCCGCAGCGTCTGCTCGCACCGGGAACGCGGCAGGACGCCGGGGACGCGGACCACGGCACAACGCCCTGCCGCGAGATCGGCGAGATGCCGATGGATGAACGCCGACGAGGTGATGATGCGGAAGAACGGGTCGTGTAAGTCGGCGGAAGTCATTCGGGCCGCCCCGTTTCTTGTCGGTCGCTATGCCGCTATGCGGGACTCGGATCGGTCATGGCCCGGAAGGCCGTCTTGGCCGCGAGTTCAAGTGCCTGGTGATCGGTCTCCATCGCTTCCCGCGCGATCCGCCGGCCGATCTCCGACTGGATCTTCTCGAGGGCGCTTCCCGGGGCGCCCCATTGCAGTAAACGATCGTTTTCCGGCTCGGTGGGATTGGGTGTCATCCATCCAGAGTGGTGGCAAACGGATGCCGCCCGCAAGTCCTTCGGGCAGATGGCCGGACCTCGTCAACTCCCCTCATCCGGCAGGGTGTTCGCGCCACTCATTTCCGTCAACGTTTTGTTCAGGAGTTGTTCGGTCTGCCGCATCAGCGGGCTGTCCGGGGGCAGCGTCCGGTGCTGGTCCGCCACCAGGCCCCGAAGCTCCCCGACCGCCTCCTGCGTCCGTCCCAGCGCCAGGAGGGCGACGCACAGCTGGTGCCGGAGCGGCATCATCCGGTACGAGTCGGCGGGCTGGGCGGCGTCGTCGAGGGCACCGCGCAGCTCGGCCTCGGCCTCGGCCTCTGCCTCCCGGGAACTGGAGCACAGCAGACAGCGTGCCAGGGTCAGCCGCAGCCATAGGACCTCCGGGGCCGACGCCGGCCAGGCGTTGCGTCGGACGACGGCCAGGATCGCCCGCACCTCCTCCTCAGCCTCGGCCGCCCGTCCCAGGCTCAGCATCGCCCGCGCCCGGCTGTGCCGTACGACCACCGTGTGGTAGTGGTCCGGGCCGCTCACCTGGTGCTCGGCCTGGACGATCGGCCACAGCAGCTGCTCCGCCTCCGCCGCCCGGCCCTGTTCGAGGATCGCGCGTGCGAGCTTGTGCCGGCTGGCCAGCGTGTCGGGGTGGTCCTCGCCGAGGAGGTCCGTACGCGCCGCGACGACCTGCTCGAGCTCCTTCTCCGCGGCCGCGTGCTCCTCGCGCTCGAGGGCGATGCGCGCCTTCTCGTGCCGGAGGGCCAGGATCTCCCGGTCGTCCTCGTGGAAACCGAAGCCGGCACAGCCCCCGACGACCGGCTGCACCAGATCGTGCGCCGGCCCGAGCAGCCCCGTCGCGATGAGATAGCGGGCGGTCAGCCGCGCGAGCTCGAGGGCGTCGGTGAGCACGCCGTGATCGGGCCGCCAGCTGCCGAGCAGACAGGTCCGCGCCACCTCGATAGCGTGCGGGGCGACGGCCGCCCACAGCTGCCAGCGCGCCGGGTAGTCGGGGTCCTTGCCCTTCGTCGCGTCCAGCAGCATCCGCACCGCGAGCCCGTAGTAGTCGCTGCGCCGCCGCCGTACGTCCCTGTCGCCGCGCAGCACGCCGTGGACGACCGGGTGCAGGGTCAGTACGGAGGACAGTTCGGGATCGTCCGTGTCGTCACGCTCGTTGACGTCCGTCAGCCCCAGGTCCTCCAGCCCCTGCAGCACGTCCACGCGCTGCGCGGCGGAGAACCCGGGGAAGAGCGGCGACTCGGCCGGTGCCGCGCCGCCCAGCAGGCAGCGGTAGGGGATCGGCGCGATGTTGAGACAGGCGAACACCTTGAGCAACGGCGCGGCGTGGGTCAGGCCCTGGCGGTCGAGCAGCCGCAGGGCGATGCCGCACACCTCCTCGACGATCTCCTGCCCGAGCAGTTCGTCGAGGTCGCCCGGTGCGCACTCGAAGCGCCGCTTCACGGCCAGCCGGTAGCTGTCGAAGTCCCTGATCTCCTTGTCGCCGAAGGCCACCCTGCGCCTGTTGACCACCTTCACGTAGTCGGCGGCCGCCCGCAACGCCAGGGGCAGGTGGCCGAGTTCGGCCGAGAGGCGACGGGCCTGCTCGTTGGTGCCGCCCACGCCTTTCGTGCGCTCCAGCAGCAGCGAGGCGCCGTCCGCCTCGGTGAGCGGGGACACCTGGTGCACCTGGCTCCAGGGCCCCCACACGTCCCGGGCGCGCACCCGGCTGGTGACGATCACCATGCCGTTGTCCCCGGCCGGTTCGCGCAGCCAGCTGCCCTCCGACACCGGACCGTCGCGCGGGCCGAGCCGTTGCGGGTCGTCGGCGTTGTCGAAGACGAGCAGCCAGGGCTCCCGCGAGGCGTCGAGCAGCCGCCACACCAGGTCCGTGGCGCTGCCCACGCCCTGCCAGGCGTGCTCCACCTGGGCCGCCGACGCGCCCAGTTCAGCGGCGACCGTCCGCATGCAGGCGTTGAGCTGCGGCATGGAGACCCACCAGACCCGGCGGCCCGTCCGGCGTGCGACGACCGCGATCTCGAGGGCCAGCCGGCTCTTGCCCAGGCCGCCGAGCCCCGCCAGCACGTGCACCTTGTGCGGAGAGTCCGGGGACACGACCGAGGCGATGATGCGGTGCCGCTCCTGCCCCTGCAACTGGCCCTCCAGCTTGGCGAAGGGAGGGGAGACGGAGTGGACCTGCTGGGTTTCCGGCGGAATGCCCGAAGGCGCTCGGCTGGGGCGGGGTCCGGCGACGGACTGCAGTGCGGACTGGACCGTGATGTACGACAGGGAGTTGTGGTCGTCCGGCTGCACGATGGAGAAGTGGTCTCCGGGCACGACACCGCCGGACGGGAACAGGCCTCTGGCCACGACGGCCGGCACGACGTTGTCGGCGGTGCCGCCGTAGGCCTCCACGCGAATGGGGCATTCCTGGTCGCTGTGCGTGCGCGCGTGCACCACACGGTCCATGATCGTGCGCTGGGCCTCCGTCACCGCCCGGTCGAACGGCCGCAGTTGGCGTTCCTGCGCGTGGTTCCAGAACCTGCGCACCGTCAGGAAGAACCCCGAGCCGGTGTTGGGACAGGAGAACATCGTGAAGTGCTTGATGCGGGCGAGCGACCGCCCTTCGCCGTTCGCGAGTTTGCGGGCGAGGAACCGCTGGACGACCAGCCCGCCCTGACTGTGCGTGACCAGGGCGATCGACGTGGCGTCGCGGAGCTTGTTGTCCAGGAACACGTCCAGTTGGTCGGCGATGTCGTCCGTCTCGGCGACCCGCCGGTCCGGGCGCAGCCGGAAGACGGGCGAGTCGTACTCGAAGCAGTGGACCGTGACCCAGTCGCGCAGATCCGGGTCGGTGGCTATCAGCTTCCCGAAGGCCGTCCACACCTTGGCCGAGGAGAACAGGCCGTGTACGAACACAAGATGCACTGATGGTGGTGTCGCCATCGCGGAACCCCCTTGCGGGAAGCGGGAGTTGAAATCATGTCAACAAAGCGCAAGGCGTAGGTGCGGTCGGATCAATGATGCACGACGTATAGGCAAAGGAACCGGAAAGACGGCCTAGGACCAAAGACGGACCGGGCGGAGCACGGAGGTCGGAGGAAACCTGCTCGCCGCTCGTGCAACTGTGGCCTCATGAACAACACCTGGCCCGACCATCTCGCCGTCGGCGCCGTGCGGTTCGCACGGCCCACGGCCCGTTACGACGACGTGCTGACCTTCTACCGGGACCACCTCGGCCTCCCCGTGCTCGCCGGCTGGCGTGACCACGCGGGCTACGACGGCGTGGTCTTCGGGCTGCCCGGCGCACCGGTGCAGATGGAGCTCACCCAGCACGGCGAGCCGCCGCGGATCCCCGAGCCGAACCCGGAGAACCAGCTGGTGCTCTATCTGCGCGGGCCCGAGGCGAGGGACGCGGTGGTGCGGCGCCTGGAGGAGCACGGCCACCGTCCGGTCGAGGCCGCCAACCCGTACTGGCCCGACCATGGTGCGGTGCTGTTCGAGGACCCGGACGGCTGGGTGGTCGTCCTGGCGCCGTGGGTCTTCGGCTCGTAGCTCAGGAGCGCCCGCGCGAGGCCACCGCGTAACCGGCCAGCACGGCCAGTATTCCGCCCGCCCACGCGATCAGGCACGCGGCGATGCCGCAGACGCGCAGCAGCCACGCACCCGCGAACGCGCCCACGATCAGCAGGGAGACCGTCGCCACGCGCCGTCCCGCGTGGGGGTTCGCCCCGCCGGCCAGGCTGGACTCGGAGACCAGGCCGGTGAGGGTGCGGGTGATCACCGTGGTCGTCATGTCGGGGAAGGCGATGCGCCATACGGTGGCGTTGCGGCAGCCCAGCGCCAGGGCGAGCGTGGCGATGAGCCCGAAGCGGACCCCGGATCCGCCCCCGGCCGCCGAGGCGACGGCCGCCGCCACCACGGCCCCCGCCGTCTCCACCGCGAGGGCCGCGCTGACCCAGCGCCGCCGGGAGCGCAGGTGCACGGCCAGCCGGCCGCCGAGCACGGCCCCGAGGACGAAGCCTCCCAGCGCGACCGCGGAGGCGGCCATCGAGAATCCCGGGGTGCGCGCGGCGGCGAACCCCAGGATCAGCACGTTGCCCGTCATGTTGGCCGTGAAGACGCGGCCGAGGCCGATGAAGCTCACGGCGTCGATGAATCCGCTCACCACGGTCAGGCAGCCGAGGACGACCGGCACGAGGGGGCCGTGCTCCTCGCTCACTCCAGCGGGATCCCGCGGGCGTCCGCGTGGGCCAGCTCGGAGTGCCGGTAGGAGTACGAGAAGTACACCGCCATGCCGATCACGAACCACACCGCGAACCGCACCCACGTCTGCCACGCCAGATAGGTGATCAGCCAGATCGACGCCGCCACCCCGATCCCCGGCACCACCGGCACCCACGGGCAGCGGAACGCGCGCGGCAGGTCCGGGCGCTTGTAGCGCAGCACGATCACCGCCGTGCACACCACCGCGAAGGCCAGCAGGATGCCGATGTTCGTCAGCTCCGCCGCCTCCCCGATGGGGACGAACCCGGCGAGCGCCGCGGACACGACGCCCACGATCCACGTGACCCGGATCGGCACGTGCCGCGTCGGATGCGTCTTCGCGAACCACTTGGGCAGCAGCCCGTCGCGGCTCATGGCGAACCACACACGGGTGACTCCCAGCATGAACGTGAACATGACCGTGAGGATGCCGATGATCGCGCCGACCGCGATGACGTCCGCGAGGCCGCCCAGCCCCACCGACTTGAAGGCGGTGGAGAATCCGCTCGCCTTGTCGATGTCCTTGTAGTTCTGCATGCCGGTCAGCACCAGGCAGGCCAGGACGTACAGCACCATCGACACCGCGAGCGAGTAGAGGATCGCCTTCGGCATGTGCGTCTGCGCGTCCTTCGACTCCTCCGCCGCCGTGGACATGGCGTCGTACCCGAACACGGCGAAGAACACGGTGGCCGCGCCCGTGAAGGCGCCGCTGATCCCGAAGGGGAAGAAGGGGTGGTAGTTGGCGGTGCTGATGTGGAAGAAGCCCACCGCGATCACCACCAGCACCACCAGCACCTTGAGCCCGACGACAATGGTCTCGAAACGGGCCGCGTTCTTGATGCCGAGCGTGAGCAGATAGGCGATCAGCAGACACAGCACCGCCGCGAAGATGTCGAACCGGTGCCCGTGCCCGGTCCCCGGCGCGCCCAGCATCCAGGCGGGCAGATGGGCACCCGTCTCCTTGAGCAGGAAGTTGACGTAGCCGGAGATGCCGATCGCCACCACCGAGACGATCGCCGTGTACTCGAGCAGAAGGTCCCAGCCGATGAACCAGCCGCCGATCTCGCCCAGTACGGCATAGCCGTAGGTGTAGGCGGAACCGGCACGCGGGATGAGGCCCGCGAACTCCGCGTAGGAGAAGGCGGCCGCCGCGCTCGCGACGCCCGCGATGAGGAACGAGACCAGCACGGCCGGTCCCGCCGTGCCGTTGGCGATCGTGCCCGCCAGGCTGAAGATGCCGGCGCCGATGATGCCGCCGACGCCGATGGCGGTCAGCTGCCACAGGCCCAGTGTGCGGGTCAGCCGTGCGGCGGGACCGCCGCCCTCGGCCGTCTCCGCTTCCTCGATCGTCTCGATCGGCTTGCGGCGCAGGATGCCGTGGCCCGGTCTCAACACCATCGCGGTCTCCTCTCGTCGACGCTGACGGCCGATCATCATTGCCGACCCCGGACCGTGACGGAAGACGCCGCCCCGTGCCGATCGGGCGGTCAGCCGATGGTCGGCACCTGTGCCCCGCGCTCCGTGCCCCAGCGCGACGGCGCGGCGCCGACCCCGAAGTCCAGCCGCTCGCCCCGGCGGATCGCCGCCGTCGTCAGCCACGTCCCGTCCCGCCGGTCTCCGTCGAGCCGCACCTTCTGCACGTAGCGGTTCACCGCCGACGTGCCCGGCGCGGTCACGGTGAAGTGCCCGTTCGGATACCAGCGCCGGTCCAGGCGCAGGTCGACACGGTCGAAGACGGGCGTGCTCAGCCCCCATACGTCCGTCCCCGGCTGCACGGGATACAGGCCCACGGCCGAGAGCACCATCCACGCGGACATCGTGCCCAGGTCGTCGTTGCCGGTGATCCCGTCCGGGGCGTCGGTGAACAGGGTCAGCGCCGCGTGCACCACGTCCGCCGTCTTCCACGGCCTGCCGGTGGAGAGATAGGTGTACGGGGCGATGAGGTCCGGTTCGTTCTGGGGGTTGTACTTGTCGGCGTTGTAGTAGGCGTAGGGCCCGCCCACCCACACCCGGCGCGCCGTGCGCGCGGGGTCGGCGAGCAGCTTGTCGTAGGCGAAGAAGGAGTCCAGCCGCCGGTCGGCCGCCTCCCGGCCGCCGATCAGCCGCACCAGGCCCGGCATGTCCTGGGGCACCAGCCACTGGTACTGCCACGCCGTGCCCTCGTGGAAGCCCGGGCTCTTCGCCGGGTCCGCGGAGCCGGTGAACGCGCCGCGCACATCGCGCGGGCGGAAGAAACGGGTGCTCGCGTCCAGGATCGTGCGGTAGTTGCGCGACCGCGCCGCATAGCGCTCCGCGTCCGCCCGGTGGCCGAGCCCGCCGGCCATCCCCGCGAGCGCACCGTCGGCGAGCGCGTACTCGAGGGTGGCCGAGGCGCCCTGCTCGAAGTCCGACTCACCCGGCTTGCGCCGCGGGTCACGCGGCACCAGCGGGACGTAACCACCTTGCGCATAGGCCGCGTTGGCGTCCCGGCCGACCGCCGGCGAGTCGGCCGGGGGCACCCCGTCCGCGTTCTTGCGCAGCGCCCGGTACGCCTCCTCCTCATGCCCCGCCAGCAGCCCCTGCCGGTAGGCGTTGGTGAGATACGGCGTCACCGGGTCGCCCGTCATCACGTTCGTCTCGACCGTGGCATAGCCCCACTTGGGCAGCCAGCCGCTGTCGGCGTCGACCCGCAGCACGGACAGCGCCATGTCCCGCGCCTCGCGCGGCGCCAGCAGGGACAGCAGCTGCGCCTGGGTGCGATAGGTGTCCCACAGCGACCAGTTCTGGTAGTACGTGAAGCCGTCGGCGCGGTGTACCCGCTGGTCCCAGCCCCGGTAACGGCCGTCGACGTCGTCGCCGACGGCGGGGGAGAGGAACGCGCGGTAGAGCGAGGAGTAGAAGCTCCGGCGCAGCGTCCCGCTCCCGCCCTGGACCTGTACGCCGCCCAGCCGCTCCGTCCAGGCGTGCCGCGCCGCCTCGGCCGTCTCGTCGAAACTCCCCTCCTCCGCCTGGAGGTTGCGCTCGGCGCCGCGCTCGTCGACCCAGCTGACCGCGGTGACGGCCTCGACCTGCCGGTCGCGGGTCGTGTCGAAGCGGACCCAGGCACCGCTCCGGCCGCCCGCCCCGGCGGACGCCCGGGCGTCGTCGGTCACCTGCTCGCCCTCCCAGGTGCCGAAGTCGCTGAAGGGGCGGTCGAAGCGGGTGACGGTGTGGAGCGTGTACGGCCGGGTGTCCTGGCCGCAGAAGCCGCGGCCGGTGACGGAGGCGACGACCGTGCGGTCGTCGACGACCTCGATGCTGCTGGAGACCGCCTTGTGCAGGGACTGCCCGGCGTTCAGCAGGACGTTGGCCCGCTCGGTGGGGGGAAAGGTGTAGCGCTGGTGCCCGGTGCGGGCGGTCGCGGTCAGCTCGGCGGTGATGCCGCCGTACGAGCCGAGCCGGACCCGGTAGTAGCCGGGACGGGCCGTCTCGTCGCGGTGGCTGAACTCGGCCGCGTACCGCGCGTAGTCCGTCTCCGTCACCGCGCCCGTGGTCGGCAGCACGGGCAGGTCACCGCCGACGGCGCAGCCGACGCCGGACAGGTGCACGGTGCTGAAGCCGCGGACGCGGTTGTCCTTGTAGTCGTAGCCGGTGGCGTGCCCGGTGTCCGGGGAGAGCTGCACCATGCCGAACGGAACCGCGGCACCGGGGAAGGTGTTGCCCTCGTTCGCGGTGCCGATGAACGGGTTCACCAAAGCGGCCGGGTCCTCGGGCGCGGCGGCCGGCCGCCACGGTACGAGCGCGGTGCCGCCCAGGACCGCCGCCAGGGCGAGCGCGAGTGCGCCGGTGCGTCTCCGTCTCATTCCCGGGCCGCCCTTCACCGATGCGATCGATGCGCTGACTGCGCTGACAATGTGCTGACATGGTTACCACGGAGGCCGCGGTCTTCCGGTGATGCGGCCGGGGAGCGGAACCGGCGTGTTGTTCGAACAACTGATGGACCGAAGGGCCCGCTCCACGATGCACCTGAGCGAACTCACCGCTGTCGGACCCTTCTTCGCCCTGCGCACCGGCGAGCCGCCCGGGCCCGGCTTCCTGCCGCTCACGCAGGCCGTACCACTTCGTGTGGCGACCGTCGCCGAGCGGCTGGGGACGGACGACCGGCGCGTGGCCGCCTCCATCGCCTACCAGGGCATCGCCGGGCGGCTCCTGTCCGTCGCCCTCGGCTCCGCCGTGCTGACCGGGCACGTACCCGGCCTCACGGCCGACGGACTGCGCTGGCACCCGGCCCGCACCGCGCCGGACGACCTCTGGCTGCCCCGCCCGGAGGCCCTCCCGGCCGGACCGGACATCGTCTTCGAGTGTCTCGTGCCCCTCCACGACGCCACGCGCGCGGTGGTGCCGGTCTCCTCGCAGGTGCTGTGGGGCAACGCGGGCTCGGCGCTGGCCGGTGCGCTGCGCGTCCTGCACACCTGGTGCCGTGAACAGGGCCGCCCCGAGGACGCCTCCCGCGCGCTCCGCCTCGCCCGGGCGCTCCTCGCGCACCCGCTGCTGCGGGACACCGGGACGCTGCGCACCGACGGGAGCCCGTCCTTCGTACGCCGCACCTGCTGCCTCTACTACCGCGTGCCCGCGGGTGGCATGTGCGGCGACTGCGTCCTGCGCCATCCGCCGCGCGCGGGCGCTCAGCCGACGTAGGTGAGCTGCACCAGCGTGATGGTGTCGGCGCCGATGAGGATGACCCCGGCGACGTGCCCGCTCGCGATGGTGCGGAAGACGCCGTCGTCGATGCCGTAGGGCGCCGAGTGCGTCTTGGGGTCGACGAGCGCGTCGAGCAGGCACACGGCGAGGTCCCGGCGGGCCTCGCCGGGCAGGGCGCTGTAGGTGAGATGGACGACCGGGTCGAGGTGAAGCCGATAGGTCACGCGGCGCCTCGCGTCCCGCCGAGGCGGTTGCGGAGCTCATCGGGACCGACCTCGAGCAGCGAGGCCTCGTACTCGGCGGGCAGCTCGCCGTGCTCCTGGTAATGCGCCCGCAACTGCTCGATACGGGGCCGTTCCGCCTCGATCGTCTCGATGAAGCGGATCCATCTGCCGAGGAGTTCGGGAAGCCGGTCGACGGAGGTGAAGTGGACCTCCTGCATGAACGTCTGCCGCAGATTGGGGTGGGGCAGATGATGGGAGATGCTGTCGATGGTCCAGGGTTCGGTGCTCATGCTGTCCTCCCGCTGGGCGGCCCGGCCGAAGCCTAGCCTGCCACGCCCATGTAGTCGCCCCAGATGCGGGCCGGGAACGCGTTCCCGCGCTCGTCCTTCTTCCCGCCGACGTCCGACATGGGCAGCAGCTGCGGCGTGTCCGGCTTGGCGCGGAACATGGCCACGGCCGTGGACAGTTCCTTCGTGGAGCCGACGAACCACGCCGACTTCAGCCGGTCCTGGTCGCCGGTCCGGCCCGCCACGAACGGGCCGACGCGCTTCACCGCCTCCGCGTCCATGTCCGTACGGCTCTGCGCACCGCTCTCCCGCAGCACGCCGGAGACCTGCGACGCCACGCCGTCGTCCAGGGCCTGCCGCACCGGCGCCCGGTCGAAGTCCTGGACGGGCTCGCCGTCCTTGAGCAGCATCGTGACCGAATAAGGGGCGCTCTGCAGGCCCTGGTTGACGAACGTGCCGTAGGCACCCGCCATGCGGATGGCACTCGGCGTCGACGTGCCGACGGGGAAGGTCTGTTCCAACTGCGCCATGCTGTCCTTCAGCAGGCCGGCACCGACGGCCGTGTCCCGCACCTTCTCCAGCCCCACGTCGTGGCCCAGCCGCTGATATGTCGCGTTGCCCGAGGAGATCAGGGCCCGGCGCAGGGTGGGGTGCGAGTCGTCGGACCTGCCGTCGCCCGGAGCGCCGTCCTCGTGCACGTTGCCGTCCTCCCCGTAGAAGCTGTCGGGGGTGAAGTTGTGCTTGCCGTCCCCGCGCTCGAGGGCGGCCGCGAGCACGAAGGGCTTGAACGCGGACCCGACGGGGACACCGGAGGTGTCCGCGTTGTTCGCGAAGTGCCGGGTGGCGTCCGGGCCGCCGTACAGGGCGAGCACCGCGCCGTCCGACGGCCGTACGGACGCCGCGCCGACCTGGACATCGCTGTCGGAGGCGGGACGTTTCTTTGGATCGATCCCGCGGGCCAGCACGCCTTCGACGGCCTTCTGCAACTGCTCCGTCTTCTTCCGGTCGAAGGTCGTGTGAATGCGGTAGCCGCCGTGGGCGAGATCCTGGTCGGTGATTTTGGTGCGCTGCTTGATGTATTTGTTGGCCACGTCGACGAGATAACCGATCTGCCCGTCGAGACTGGTGGAGTTGAACTGCTTCCGGGGCTCCGGGAATTTCTGGTACTTGTCGCGCTCCGACGAGGACATCAGTCCTGTCTTGACCTGCCGGTCGAGAATCCACTTCCAGCGCTTCACCGCACGCTCGTGGTTGTTCTCACTGAGCGCCGGATCGTACTGCTCCGCGCCCTTCAACAGCGCGGCCAGCAAAGCGGACTGACTGGGGTCGAGCTGCCGCGCGGGAATCCCGTAGTAGGTCTGGGCCGCCGCCTCGATGCCGTAGGCGCCACGGCCGAACCAGCTCGTGTTGAGGTAACCCTGGAGGATTTCCTCCTTGCTCTTGCGCTGGTCCAGCTTCAGGGAGATGACGAACTCCTTGACCTTCCGGGTCACCGTCTGGTCCTGGGACAGATACGTGTTCTTCACGTACTGCTGGGTGATGGTGGAGCCGCCCTGGGTCTCCTTCCCCTGCACCATGCTCACAATGGCCCGCGTCAGTCCCTTGAGCGAGACCCCGGAATCCCGGTAGAAGGTCTCGTTCTCCGCGGCTATCACCGCGTTCTGCGCCGCCTTCGGAACATCCGACAGCTGCACGGTGTTCCGGTTCACCGGCCCGACGTTCACCATGTGCGAACCGTCCGCCCAGTAATAGGCGTTGGCCTCCTGCTGCGCCGCGACATTCTCGTTGGGTATTTTCACGCTGACGTAGACATAGGTGAGCAGGGCGCACACGCTGCCCACGCAGAACGTGAAGGTCCCCAGCAACAGCCGCCACGACGGGACCCAGCGGCGGAACCCGCGCCGGCCCTGCCGCGGATAGTCGATGAATCGTTTGCGTCGCTTATGCCGGTGCGTGCTCATGGTCCTCATTGCGTGTGGCTGGGCAGCAGCTTCTCACGTTCTGATCGGTTCGTGAACAGAGATGCACCAGGCCGGGGCAGTGGTTGGCCGGTTTGTATGAGCGTTTGATGACAGCTCAGCACAGAGCGTCCGTGACGAACCGGACCCGCTCCTCCACGGACGCGCGGGGGAGCGGTACGAGTTCGTAGCCGTACTCCGTGTACGTCCGCACCATGGACCGGTACGTCCGCTCGGCCACCTCCGGGGACTGGCGGCGTTCCTCGTCCTGGACGTAGATCTCCGGCCAGGGCGGGGCGATGAACACCCGCCGGTGGTAGCGGAATTGCCGTGCGGCGGCGTCCAGGTGGTCCGGGATGGGCCGGCCCTCCAGGCGGAGATAGCCCACGATGTCCGGAATGCCGCGGTCGAAGACGACGGGTGACTGGTGCTCCTCGGCGATCCGGAGGGAACGAAGTTCCCAGCAGAGCATCAACTCCGCGAAATGGTCCGGATCGACCCAGGGCAGTGCGCGCCCTCCGATGGCCGTCTGGTCCTGGATGACGCCGCGCCCGGCTTCGTGCGACCGCGAGAAGCCCGTCTGCTCGAGGCGGTCGATGAGGGTGCTCTTGCCGGATCCGGGTCCTCCGGTGATCACGACGATCATGCCTGCCCTCCCTTGGGGATGATGCACGGTTGATCACTCGATTGTCACAGGGGTCTCGGCGGCCTCGAAGGGGGCGCGGTTGTCGTGGCGCGGCGGTGGCGGGACACTGGAGTGTGTCTGGACTGAATGGCATGCGCGTGCTGCCCGTGGGGCGGCCCGAACCCGAGACGGTGCTGCGCATCACCGAAGCCCGTACGCGGCGCCGGATGGAGATCGAGCCGGGGAGCCGGCGTCCCCTCCGGATCGTCGTCGGCGGCGCCGTCGAACCGTCCGGACTGCGGGTGCGGCTGGTCGCGGATGTCCTCGCCCGCACCGTGGAACTGTACGGCGGGCAGGTGTTCCTCGGGATCGTGCGTCCCGGTGCCGGGCAGGAGACGTTCGAGGCGCGGGCGGCGGCACTGGGCATCCGCCCGCCTTTGGCGGCGGGGCCGCCGGAGGAGGTCGCCCGGGCCCTGGGCGGTCCGGCCGACCTGCAGGTCGCCACGGGGGAGGGGGCGGACACGCCCGAAGCCGTCGTCGAGGTCGGGGAAGTGGAGCCCTACGACCGGCCGGGCCCCGCCGGTCTCGACGCGTCGGCCCTGCGCCTGGCGCTGCTCGCACACCCCTACCGCGAGCCGGTCCGGCTCACCTTCGGCGAACTGGCCGACGCACAGCAGACGTTGGTGCGGTGGCGGCGCGCGGTGGCCGGGTGGGCGCAGGCGCCGTCGAAGCCGATGTGCGCCGAGGTTCTGGGCACGGCCCTGGCGGGCCTCATGGACGACCTGGGTACACCGGCCGTCCTGGACGCCCTCCGGCGGCTCGAGCAGGACCCGGAACCGCCCGCGGGGTCCAAGTTCGAGACGTTCGGCTATCTCGACCGGGTCCTCGCGCTCGACGTCGCCTGCGACGTGGGCCGTACGGCCGGACCGGGGCAACGGCCGTGACGCCGCGGCCCCGTCGCCGGCTGGTCGTGCTGCGGCACGCCAAGGCCGCCTGGCCGCCGGACGTCGCCGACCGGGACCGCCCGCTCGGCCCGCGGGGCCTGCGGGACGCCCCGGCCGCCGGACGCTGGCTGGGCGAGACGGACTGCCTGCCCGATCTCGTCCTGTGCTCTCCCGCCCGGCGCACCCGGCAGACCTGGGACCTGGCGGCCGCCCAGCTGGGCGCCCCGCCGCCCGTGCACCACGATGCGCGGCTCTACCACGGCGGGATACCCGGGCTCCTGGAGGCCGTCCGCGAAACCCCGGACGACATCGGGACATTGCTGGTCATCGGACACAACCCGGACCTCCAGGAGCTGGTCCTGGAGGTCGCGGGCGAGGCGGTCGGCGACAGCCTGGAACGGGCGGAGACCAAGTTCCCGACCGCCGCGATCGCGGTGCTGACCTGGCACGGGTCCTGGACGGATCTGCGGCCCGGCGGGGCACTGCTGGCCGAACTCGCCGTCCCGCGCGGGAAGAAGCGGGAGTGACGGACCGTCACTCGGCCGCCGCCGGAGGCCACTGCCCCGGTCGCAGCACGCCGAGGACGTACGCCTTGGCCACCAGCGCCGTCCGGTTCGGCACCCGCCAGCGGCGGGAGAGGCGGGTCAGGTGGTAGTTGACGCCGTCCACGGTCAGGCCGACCGCCTTGCCGATCGCGGCCGTTGTCGCCCCGGCCGCCGCCAGCTCGAGGATCCGGCCCTCCACCGCACCGACCTCCGCCGCCGGCCGGGGCGGTACGGACTCGTACGGGCGCAGCACGGCCAGCAGCAGCGGATACACCGGTGACGGATCGCCGACGAGGTCGATGAGGAGCTCGCCCTCGAGCTCGGCCCCCTGGCCGCCCGCCGGCCAGCACACCTCGATCCGGTAGCGGGACCGGCGCCCCATGCGCAGGGCCTGCACCAGCCGGTCGAGCTGGGCGGCCGAGCGGGGGCGGAAGAGCTCCTGCAGATTGCGGCCCGTCAGCCGGCCCGGGACCGTGCCCCACTCCGCGGCCATGGCCGGATTGGCGACCGTGACCTCACCGTCCGCACGGCAGACGGCGATCGGGGTCGGAAGCCGGTCGAGTAACACGAGGAAATGGTTACGCCATGTGTAATTCTCGTCGCGGTTCACCGCCGGTAACTCTTCTCCCTGTGCGCGCAAGAGCGAAACGCCGCCGTCCACTGCACAATCATGCAGTCCCCGCCCCCGGCGGCCCGGACCGGGGCGGTCAGGCTGGGGACATGACCGCAACGAACCGGAAGTCCGCACACATCCCGATCGTGGACGTGACCGCCACCGGACTGACCGCCACCCCCCTCCAGCAGGCGATGGGACTGGCCCGCCGCCACGGCCCCGTCTTCCGGCGCCGGCTGCACGGCACGGACCGGCTCTTCGTCAGCTCGCTGGACCTCGTCGCCGAGCTGGCCGACGAGGAACGCTTCACCAAGCACGTCGGCCCGGCGCTGGAGAACGTCCGCGAGTTCACCGCCGACGGACTGTTCACCGCCTACAACGACGAGCCCAACTGGGCCAAGGCGCACGACATCCTGATGCCCGCCTTCGCCCTCGGCTCGATGCGCACCTACCACCCGGCCATGCTGCGCGTCGCCCGGCGGCTCATCCGCTCCTGGGACGCGCACCTCGAACGCGGCGAACCCGTCGAGGTCGCCGAGGACATGACCCGGATGACGCTCGACACCATCGGACTGGCCGGATTCGGCTACGACTTCGAGTCGTTCGCACGCCCCGAGCCGCACCCCTTCGTCAGCGCCATGGTGCGCTGCCTGGAGTGGAGCATGAACCGGCTCGGGGACGCCCCCGACGAGGACCACACCGCCGAGGACGAGGCGTTCCACGGCGACGCGGCCTTCCTCGCCGCCGTCGTGGACGAGGTCATCGCCGCCCGTACGGCCACCGGCGACACCCGCACCGACGACCTCCTCGGCCTGATGCTCGGCGCCCCGCACCCCTCCGACGGGGCCCTCCTCGACCCGGCCAACATCCGCAGCCAGGTCATCACTTTCCTCATCGCCGGGCACGAGACGACCTCCGGCGCGCTGTCCTTCGCGCTCCACCACCTCCTCAAGGACCCCGTCGCGCTGCGGCTCGTCCAGCAGGAGACGGACGAACTGTGGGGCGACACCGAGGACCCCGAGCCGTCCTTCGAGGACATCGGGAAGCTGCGCTGGACCCGGCAGGTGCTGGACGAGGCGCTGCGGCTGTGGCCCACCGCCGCCGCGTTCACGCGCGAGGCCCGCGAGGACACCCTCCTCGGCGGCCGCTACCCGGTGCCCGCCGGGGAAGGCATCACGATCCTCGCCCCGATGCTCCACCGGGACCCCGTCTGGGGCGACAACCCCGAGCTCTTCGACCCCACGCGCTTCTCGCCCGAGGCCGAGGCGGCCCGATCGCCCCACGCGTACAAGCCCTTCGGAACCGGAGAACGCGCCTGCATCGGACGGCAGTTCGCGCTGCACGAGGCCGTCATGCTGCTGGGGATGCTCGTCCACCGCTACCGCCTGATCGACCACGCCGACTACCGGCTGCGCATCAAGGAGACCCTGACCCTCAAGCCCGACGGCTTCACCGTCGGCCTCGCCCGCCGCACCTCCGCCGACCGCACCCGCGCCGTCCTCCCGCGCTCGTCGGCCCGCCCCGAGGCAACTCCCGCGAGCGCGGGCCCGACCCGGGTCCGGCAGGGCACCGGGCTGCTGGTGCTGCACGGATCCAACTACGGCACGTGCCGCGAGCTGGCCCACGGCCTCGCCGACGAGGCCACCCGCCTCGGCTGCGACGCCACCGTCGCGCCCCTCGACGCCCACGCGGGCGAACTGCCCGACGGCACCGCCGTGGTGATCGTCGCCGCCTCCTACAACGGCCGCCCCACCGACGACGCGGCCGCGTTCGTCCAGTGGGCCGAGCAGGCCGCGCCGGGCGCCGCATCCGGCGTCCCCTACGCGGTGCTCGGCATCGGCGACCGCAACTGGGCCGCCACCTACCAGCGCATACCCGCCCTCCTCGACGAGCGCCTCGAGGCCCTCGGCGGCACCCGGCTGCTGCCCCGCGCCGAGGCCGACGCCTCCGGCGATCTCGGCGGCGCCGTCGACCGGTTCACCCACGCCCTGCGCGCCGCCCTGCTCGAGCGCCACGGGGACCCCGCGAGCGAAGGCGCCCCCGAGGCCCCCGCGGACGGCCCCGCGTACACCGTCACCGAGATCACCGGCGGACCGCTGACCGCCCTCGCCGCCCGGCACGGCATGCGGCCGATGACGGTCACCGAGACGTACGAACTCACCGACCCCGCCCACCCGCGCACCAAGCGCTTCGTCCGCCTCGCCCTCCCCGACGGCGTCACCTACCGCACCGCCGACCACCTGACGGTCCTCCCCGCCAACGACCCGCACCTCGTCGAGCGCGCCGCCAAGCTCTTCGGCCTCGACCCGGACACCCTCCTCGCCGTCCAGGCACGCCGCCCCGGCCGGGACACCCTCCCCGTCGACCGCCCCCTGGCCGTGCGCGAACTCCTCACCCACCACCTGGAGTTGCAGCAGCGCGCCACCGCACGCCAGCGCGAGACCCTGGCCGGGCTCAACCCCTGCCCGCCCGAACAGGCCGCCCTGCGCGCGACGGGCGACGACGACCCGCGCACCGTACTCGACCTGATCGAGGACCACCCCGCCCTGCACGGCGCACTCGGCCCGGCGGCCCTGCTCGACCTGCTGCCCCCGCTGCGCCCGCGGCACTACTCCGTCTCCTCGTCACCGGCCCGCGACCCGCGCCACGTCGACCTCATGGTCTCGCTGCTGGAGACCCCGTCCCGTACGGGCACGGGCTCGGGCCACCTCTGCCGCGTCCGCCCCGGCGACACGGTCCTCGCCCGCGTCCAGCCGTGCCGGGACGCGTTCCGCATCGACCACGGGGACCCGGCACCGGTCGTCATGGTGGCGGCGGGCACGGGCCTGGCCCCCTTCCGCGGCACCGTGGCCGACCGCACCGCGCTCGCGGCCTCGGGCACCGAACTCGCCCCGGCGTTGTTGTACTTCGGCTGCGACGCCCCCGGTGCGGACTTCCTGCACGAGGCCGAGCTGCGCGCGGGCGCGGTGTCTGTACGCCCGTCGTTCAGTCAACGACCCGGCCCGGAAGGCCCGTTCGTCCAGCACCGCATCGCCGCCGAGGGCGACGAGGTGTGGGAGCTGCTGCGGGCCGGGGCACGGGTGTACGTGTGCGGCGACGGCAACCGCATGGCCCCCGGCGTGCGTGCCGCGTTCCGCGAACTGTACGCGGCGCGCACGGGAGCGGACGAGCAGGCCGCCGAGGCGTGGCTGCGCGAACTCACCGACGCCGGACGGTACGTGGAGGACGTCTACGCGGCGGGTGCCTGACATGTCCGGGAGCCTGAGGCTCAACAGATGGGGTGAAGATACGGCTTCACGCCAGTAAACACCCGACCGTATCCATAGGGTCCATGGCGTGATGACTGTCAAGCCCGAGCTGACCGGCCTGCCGGAGACCCTGCTGTGGACCCTGTGGAACCGGGCCTGTGAAGCACAGCGCACCGACGCGGTGCTGGACGATCCGATGGCCGGGGAGCTGATCCGAGCCGTCGACTACCCCTTCGAACAACGGCTGGGCCCTCCGCACCCGCTCTTCTCCCAAGTGCAGGGCCTGCGTTCGCTCACCTTCGACCGAGCCGTCCGGCGGTACACGGACCGGTATCCGGAAGCGACCGTCGTCGCGCTCGGCGAGGGCCTGGAGACCGGCTTCTGGCGCGTGGACAACGGGCGGCTGCGCTGGCTGAGCATCGACCTTCCCGAGGCCGCGGAACTGCGGTGCGCGCTGCTGCCGGACCATCCACGGGTGCGGACCCTCGCCCGGTCCGCCACCGATCTGCGTTGGCTGGACGAGATCGAGGCCCCGGAGAAGGGCGTCATCGTCACTGCGCAGGGACTGATGATGTACCTGCACCCTGACGAGGTGAAGGGGATCATCGCCGCGTGCGCCGAGCGGTTGCCCGACGGGGCGATGGTCCTGGACTCGATGCCCCGCTGGATGACCCGGCTGACCCGTGAGGGCAAGATCCGCATCGGCAGGCTGGCCATCCCGCCGATGTACTGGTCGATGGCGCCCGGCGAGCGCCGCGCGCTGTACGAGGTGCATCCGCGCATCGCGGGGGTGAGGGCACTGACCATGCCCCGCGGCCGCGGGATGACGGGCCGGTGGATCCAGTACCAGCACCGGGTGCCGCTCTTCCGGTCCATCTCTCCCGCGGTGACATTCCTTCAATTCGTCTGAACCGCACGGCCGGTGACGCTCTCAGCGGGCCCCGTAGCCACCGTCCACCGGATAGTGGCCTCCGTGCAGGAAGGACGCCCGGTCCGACAGCAGGAATGCCGTCAGCTCGGCCACTTCTCCGGGAGTGCCGAGGCGGCCCGCCGGGTGGAGGGACGCCAGCATGTCCCGTACTCCGGCACCGGCTCCGGCGATCATCGGGGTTTCGATGAACCCGGGGCCGACGGCGTTGATCCGGATGTTCCGGGCCGCGTACTCGATGGCGGCCGTCCTGGTCAGCCCGATCACCGCGTGCTTGGCCGCCGTATAGGCGGGGGAGCCCAGAAAGCCCTTGGTCCCGAGAACCGACGCCATGTTGACGATCGCACCGCCGCCCGCCGCGAGCAGCGCCGGGATCTCGTACCGCAGGGAGTGGAAGACCCCGGTCAGATTGGTGTCGATGACACGGCGCCACTTCTCGGGCGAGAGGTCACCCGTGAGGACCGGCGGTCCGGCGATTCCCGCGCAGTTGACGGCGAGTTGGAGTGCGCCGAAGACCTCCAGCGCCGTACGGACCGCGCGCTCGACCTGTTCGGGGTCGGTGACGTCGACGGCGAGGGCGTGGGACCGGGCACCGGCCGCCGCGAGTGCCGTGGCGGCGTCGGCCGCCGCCTCGGCGTTCCGGTCGGCCACCACGACGGCCGCCCCTCCGGCCGCGAGACGGTGGGCGACGGCCAGGCCGATACCGGACGCGCCCCCGGTGACCAGTGCCGTGCGGCCGGTGAACTCGCCGGTCATTCCGCCCCCTTGCGGGCCACGATCCGGTAGGCGTTGGAGAACCGGGTACGGCGGGCGAGCGGGGCGAGGAGCCGGTCCAGCACATACAGGCCGAACAGGAACGGGACGGCCGAACAGAACAGGACCGTCCCGGACACTCGCCGGAAAGGGCCCGGCCGCCGGGCATGCCAGGGGTTGTCGCTGCGCGGCAGGAAGCGGCACAGGGCGAGCACGCCCGCGCCGACCAGGTCGGCCGGGATATGCGGATCCCGTCGTTCGACGGCGGCGATGGTCCAGCCGAGCGACTCCAGCTCGCGGCGCAGGTTGTCGAGCGGCATGAGGTGCAGGTGCTGCGGCTGGAAGTATGGCACCCACCAGCGGCCGAGGACCCTGCTCAGCGCGCAGTCGGGGTCGGGGACTTCGATGATCAGGTGACCGCCGGGGGCGAGCACGGTCCGGGCCGCGGCCAGTTCCGCGCGCGGGTCGGTGGAGTGCTCCAAGCAGTGGAACATGCTCACGGTGTCGTATGTGCCTTCGAGCTTGGGCGCGAGGTCGGTCAGCAAGCCGTGGTGTGCTTCGGTGATCCGGCCGTGCCGCTGGGCTTCCTCGACGCTCTCGCTGATGTCGAGGCCGTCGAAAACGGTGGCCGGGTGGACCGTCCTGGCCACCTCCGGGAAGTACCCGTGCCCGGTGCCGACGTCCAGCCAGCGCCGGGAAGCCCCGAACGGGAGGAGCGCACGGGCGCTGGAAAGGTAGCGCTTCCTGCTGCCCTTGGAGCCGAGGAGCCGTTCCGCACCGTCGGCGCCCAGGCCGTCGTAGCAATCCCGATAGTAGAACTCCAGCCCCTGGACGGTGAGTTGGGGGTTCTGGAAGGAGTGGGAGCAGTCACGGCACTGGTCGATGACGAAGGTGCCCGGCTTGTGCTGGAGCAGATCGACGGTGCGCAGCCGGGTCCGTAGCCGGGAGGAACCGCACCAGGGGCACTCGGTGCGCCTCGGCCCGTGGAAGCGGTCCGTGCCGAGGGCGAGTTCGCCCTGGTAGGCGGGGCGGAGCCGGGCGATCTCCTGGGTCCGGTTCATGATTTTCCTCATTCTGCTTGCTGTTCGGCGGCGAATGCTTCAAGGTGCGTGGCTGCCGAGGCGGCGCCTCCCGCAGCGCGGAAGGATTCCTGTACGCGGCCGGCAGCGGTCCGGTACCGGGCGCCGTCGAGCACGCCGTCCAGTGCGGCGCCGACCGTTCGGCGGTCGCTCCGGCCGAACCGGACGCGGATTCCGGCGCCTGCTGCCACCACCTGGGCGGCGACGACGGGCTGGTCGTCCCGGATGGGTGCGACGACCAACGGCACACCGTGCAGCAGTGATTCGGTGACGGTGTTGTGCCCGGCATGGCAGATGACCGCCGACGCCTGGGGCAGCAGGGCGAGTTGGGGAATCCGGGCCATGACCAGAGCATCGGGGTCCGAGACCTCGCCGAGCACCCCGCCCGGGTCGGCGATCACGGCCTGGACACGTCGGGCCCGGTCCCGCAGGGCTCCCGCGCACTCGGCGAGGAAGCGCCCGCCGAGATCGGTGTTGGCGGTGCCGAGCGAGACCAGGACGGTATGCCGCCCGGGGTCCAGCCACTCCCGGGGGAAGGGGGCCGGATCGGGCCGGTGGGCGAGAGCGGGCCCCACGAAGCGGGTCTGCCGGGGTGCGACGCAGTCACCGGCCAGGGCGGCCGTGGTGAAGGCGAGGACGAGCTGTGGCGAGAACCGGAGGTCATGGGTGCGTGACGGATCGCCGAACGCGCCACGTAGTTCGCGCAGTTGTCGACCGATCCATTCGTCCACCTTCGGGATCCCGGCCAGGGGCGCGGAGAACTCGGCGGAGGTCGTGGCGGAGGTGGCATGCGGAATGCCGAGTCGCTCGGCCGCCAGGGCCCCGGCGAGCGCCTGCTGGTCGGCGACGATCACGTCCGGGCGGAAGGCGGCGACGGCCCGTTCCACCCCGGGAGCCATGGCCCCGGCGAGCGGCGCGAGGAAGTCCTGCCAGAGGTAGCGCAGTGCCGCGACGCCTCGGAGACCGGGGGGCCGCCGCAGCTCGCGGGGGACGTCGCAGGCGTGGATCTCGGCACGGCCTGCCAACTCCTCGATGATGCCGGGCAGTCCGGCCCAGCCCACGTGGTGGCCGCGCTCGCCGAGCTCACCGGCGACTGCGACGGCCGGGTTGATGTGCCCGACGAGCGGCGGCACGACGAAGAGGAACCGGCTCATGTCCGGACCGCCTTCGTGCGGTGGCCCGTCCTGACCCAGTCGAGCATGAGCGGTCCCACCGTCTGCGGGGCGCCCACGAGCACGTAGTGGCCATGGCCCTCGACCTGCCGGGTGCGGCAGTTGGGCAGCAGGCGTTCGAGCCAGGGTGCCGTGCCGGCGAGGTCCGAGTGTGCCCCGTACACGGCGAACACGGGAACGTCGAGGGTGCGCCAGCGCTCCTCGGCGGGTATGCGGCTGGCCGCGATGTCCTCGGCGATAGTGGTCCCGTGCAGCAGCGGACGGGCTCGGCGGCCGAGCCGGGCCTCGTACCGGCCGTAGGTCCGCTCGAGCCATGGCAGCGCGCGCTCGTCGCGAAACTTCTGTGCCGTGTCCGCGAGCAGGCCACTCATCTTCTCGGCCCACGCGACGGTGGGCGGCTCGGATTCCACGACCAGGACACTGGCGATCCGGCCGGGATGGCACAGGGCGAAGTCGAGGGCGACAGTGCCGCCGAAGGAGTTCCCGACGAGGTGGACCGCCCCGGTGATGCCCAGTCGGTCGAGGAGAGCGGTGAGGTCTTGGGTGAAGTGTTCGAGACGGTAGCCGGTGGGTGGGCGTTCGCTGCGGCCGTGGCCGCGCTGGTCGTACATCATCACGCTGTACCCGGCCGCCGCGAACGCCGGGGCCACGGTGAAGTAGTAGCTGGCCAGGCTGTCCATGGCGATGCCGTGCACCAGCACGACGGTGTCCCGGCCCGGGGGCCCGATGCGTTCGACGTTCAGGCGAGGGCGGCGGGTCGCCGTCATCGCAGACGACCGGCGATGTAACGGACGACCTGCCCGACGGTCAGCCCGATGATCTCGGGCAGCTCGAGCGAGGCGAAGAAGGCCGGGAAGTCGACGCGGTCGTCGAACCGGCTCCTGAGCTCGCCGGTGAGGGCGACCAGGTCGATCGACTCCAGGTCGAGGTCCTCGACGAAGCGGGTGTCCATGATGACCGGTGTGCCCTCGAACCCGATCTCGGGGAGCACCCGGTGCAGTGCCTCGGTGAGTTCGGCGAGCACGACGGCTTCGTCGGCTCGCGGAGCCGGGGTGGTGGTCATGAGGGGCTCTCCTGAGGGTGGTGCGGGCGGTCGTCCCCGGTCCAGGCGACGACGTACTGCCGGGGCCGCAGACCCGGCGGGTTGCGGGTCTCGGCCAGGGACACTTGGTGGGTGCGGCCGGAGGGCGCGCGGACTGTCAGCCGGCCGCCGTCGGCGATGGCGACGGTGAAGTCGCGCGGGCGGCCTCGCAGTCCGGTGCCCTCGGCCTTGGCCGCGGCCTCCTTGGCCGCCCAGAAGCGGGTGAAGTCGAGCGCACTGCCACCGAGTCGGTCGAGGAGTGCGTGTTCGTCGGTGGTGAGAGCCGCATCGCGGGTCACTGCCAGACGCTCGGTGATCTCCTCGATGTCGATGCCGGCCGGTGCGCCGCCGGCCGCACGCACAAGAGCGACAGCGGCTTCCCGGCAATGGGCCAGCGACAGGTCGAGGGGCGGCAGTTCCCGGCCGTGCACCCCCTCCGGGTGCGGTCGGCCGCTGGCGTCGTTGCGTACCCGGATCTCGGCGGGGAAGACCGGGCCCGCACCGTGCTGCCACAAGTGGCGGCGCACGGCGTCCTTCGCGGCGAACCGGCCTAGCAGCCACTGCCGTCTGCCCTCCGGCGGCCGGGCCGCGTAGGCCTCCCGTTCGGTACCGGCCAGGAGGATGCGCATGAACAGCTCGCGCGAGGCGGGGTCGGGCCAGTACTCGAAGGCCAGGTGCCAGCCCCCGGGCTGGGCGACGGACAGGGTGCTGTGCTCCGGCCACCGCCTGATGGCCTCGGTGGCGGGCGGCGAGTCGAACCGGCGGTCCTCCCAGCCCCGGATCTCGCACCAGACGGTCCCGTCGTGGCTGAGTTGTATATCCGCCGCGAGAAGGGTCTCGGTGAGAGAAGTGATCCGGACGTGGCAGTCGAGACGGCGGCCGACGGAGGGCGCCGGGCCGTGGAAGCGGATCTCGCGGATCCGGGACGGCAGCACGACCGTACGGTCGGTGTGGGTGGCCATGAGCCAGTAGCCGAGCAACTGCCCGGCGTTGTCGAGGAGCGCGCCGGGTGCGGGCGGAACGGTGAGCACGCCTCTGACATGCCGCGCCCCGAGCGCTGTGACAGTGGTGACGCCCCGGAACTGTGGACCGTGGAACATCCAGCGCTCGTCGTACATCTGCCGGGCCGAGACGGTGGGCATGTGCTCGTCGTCCGGAACGGGCCAACGGCCGGGCGGTGTCGGGTGGTCGGGGGCCGTCTCGATCTCCGCGCGGGCATGTCGGCCCAGCTCGACGATGCTGCGGTCCGGCCGGCCGGGGAGGGGAGCGACCGTCACGGGGACGTCGACGGCGGGCTCGGCGACCAGCCAGGTGAGGAACCGGGCATCGTGAACGGCCACCGGCATGCCTCCGGAAGCGGCCGCGGTGTCGGCCATGTGCTGGACCATGGTCGTCGCGGGCATCACCGGCCAACGGTCGCCGATGTCCGGCCAGTCGGGCCGCTGGTGGAAGAAGCAGTGGTCGGCGAGGTAGGGCATGGTGTCGAGGGACACCCGAAGCGTGGTATGCCGGGGTGTGCCGAGCGCGGTGAAAACGGTCGCGGCCGCGTCGGCGGTCTCGGTGAGCAAAGCCCGCAGCTGCGCCGCCGCCGGGAACCGCTCGGCCACGGCATCGAGTCGGCCCACCCCGGACGGGGCCGCGCCGAGCATGACCGTTCGGAGCCGGTCCCGGATGGCGGGCTCGAGTGCGACCGGACCGGCACTCAAGTCGAGCCGTACTCCCGGCCGCACGGCACCGGCCACGTGACCTGGGGCCAGGGCCGCGAAGTCGGGCTCCGCCCCGTACGCCCACAACCCGGCCACGGCCCGCCGCAGTTGCCCCAGACCGTCACCGCCCGTGTAGCCTGCCGACACCGCCAGGTGGTCGCGGTCGGCGAGGATGTCGGCGACCAGGGCCGGCAGCTGGCCCTGGCCAGCCTGGACGAAGGCCCGGAACCCGGCCTCGTACAGGGACTCGACGAGCCCGCGGAACCGGACCGGTTCCAGGAGGTGGCGCACGGCCAGCTCACGGATGTCCGCCTCCCGCCCGGGGAACGGCGCGCAGATCGTCGCCGACCAGACCGGCACCGAGGGCCGGTGCACGGTGAAGCGCCCCATCGCCTGCTCGATCGGCCCGAGATACGGCTCCAGCATGGGCGTGTGGAAGCCCGACTCGAAGGGAAGTTCCCGGCCGAGCACCCCCTCGCCGCGCAGGCGTTCCGTCACTGTCGCCACCCGGGCCGCCGGGCCGCAGACCACGCACTGGTGCGGGGCGTTGTCGTGCGAGAGGACCACCCCGGGGACCCCGGCCAGAGCGGCCTCCACCTGGCCGGCAGGCGCTCCGAACGCCGCGAAGACCAGGTCCGGCACGCGCAGCGCCGCAGGGTCGAAGTCCCGCAGGAACGCGTCCACTTCATCGTCCGCGAAGATTCCGCCGACGGCCATGGCGGTCCACTCCCCGACGCTGTGACCGGCCAGCGCGTCGGGGCCGACACCGGCCCGGCGCAGTGCGGCGGCCAGGAGCCGTCCCGTGTCGACGACGGCGGCACCGTGCTCGGCCACCTGACCCACCCGGGCCTGCTGCCAGCGCGGACGGGGCAGTCCGAAGTGACGGGCGACGTCTTCGCCCTGGGGCTCGAACCCGGCCTCCAGGCCGGGGAAGAGAAAGACGGTGCGCCCGCTGCCGTCCGGCCCCAGCAGTGGACGCGGCGCGAACCAGACCTCGCGGCGCCCGCCCCAGGCCCGTCCGCGTGCGACGACCTTCCGGGCCAGGGCAAGGCGTTCGGTCCCGGGGCCTGCGACGGCGAGGCGTACTTCTCCGGTGCCGGTGTGCCAGTCGGTGCGCAGTCGCGCGTCGTCGGTCTCCAGCAGTGTGCGCAGTCCGTCCACGGTCTCCGCTGCGATCCGCAGGACCGGTTCGGTTTCGCCGACCCGGAGCCGCGCGGTGCGACGAGGTCCTGCCGACTGCGACTGCGGGAACTCCTCCAGAACCACGTGGGCGTTGATGCCGCCGAACCCGAACGCGTTCACCCCGGCCCGGCGCACCTCCGCCTGCCAGGGAAGGGCCACGGCGGTCGGGCGGAAGCGGGTGGCGAGCAGGGACGGGTGGGGATCCTCGCAGTGCAGCGTGGGCGGGAGTACCCGGTGGTGGAGGGCCAGGGCGGCCTTGACGATGCCGGCCGCGCCCGCCGCCGGCATTGTGTGACCGATCATCGACTTGACCGAGCCGATCACCGCGTCCGGCGTGTGCTGTGACCCGAACACGCGGCGCAGCGTGGTGATTTCGGCCGCGTCACCGTTCGGAGTGCCGGTGCCGTGCGCCTCCAGCAGGCCGATCGATCCGGGAGCGGTCGGGTCGGCGCCGGCCGACTCCCAGGCGCGCCGGACCGCTCGGACCTGGCCGTCCGGGTCCGGGTTGACCAGGGCCGCGGCGCGACCGTCGCCCGCGACACCGACGCCGCGCACCACCGCGTACACCCGGTCGCCGTCGCGTACCGCGTCGGCGAGCCGCTTGAGGACGACCACCGCGGTGCCTTCGCCCATCAGCACACCGTCGGCGTCCCGGTGGAAGGGCCGGATCCGCTGGGTCGGGGAGAGCGCCCGCAGCCGGGCGAACACGGTCCACAGGGTCACGTCGTGGCAGTGGTGCACGCCGCCCGCGAGCATCATGTCGCAGTCGCCCCTGGCCAGTTCCGCCGCCGCCTGGCCGATGGCCAGCAGTGAGGAGGCGCAGGCCGCGTCGACCGTGTACGCGGGTCCGCGCAGATCCAGCCGGTTGGCGATGCGCGAGGCGGCGAAATTGGGGACGAGGCCGATGACGGCGTCCGCGCTGTCGGGTCCCAGGGCCTCCTCGAAGGCGGTACGGACCTGGGCCAGCCGCCCCTCACCGAGCTCGGGCAGCAGTTCCCGCAGCGTACGGACCAACTGACCGGCCGTGCGGACCCGTTGGTCGAGCCGCGCCAGTCCGGGTGTCAGGTAGCCGCCACGGCCCAGCACCACTCCGACCCTCGCCGGGTCCACCGCCGTGAGGCCGCCCGCGTCGGCGATCGCGGCGGCAGCGGTGCGCAGGGCGATCAGCTGGTCGGGCTCGGTGGCAGGGACGGCGCCCGGCATCATGCCGAACGAGGCGGGATCGAAATCCGCGAGCAGCCCGTCGACGAATCCGCCGCGCCGGCAGTAGATGGCGTCGGGCCGGTACTCCGCCGGGTCCCAACGGCCCGGCGGAACCTCGGAGATGGCGTCCACGCCGGTGACGATGTTGTGCCAGTACTGCTCGAGGCCGTCCGCACCGGGCAGGGTGACCGCCATGCCGACGATGGCGACGGGCTGCTGCCGGAGGTCCATGCTCACCATCCCGGGCTCACCATCCCGGCGCGGCGTGGACGACCTCGTCCGTGTCGTCGTCACCCCATGTCAGTTCGCGCAACAGGGCGAGGACCCCCTCTTCCGGGTCGATCAGACCGATACCGCGCCGGGCGTACTGCCGGCCGAGTTCCGGACCGACCATCCCGCCGTGGACACCGTCCGGGGCCCACGGCCCCCAGTGCACGGTCAGTGCCCGGGTCCCCGTGCTCCGCCGCCACTGCCTGCCCAGCACGGCGAGGGCGTCGTTGGCGGCGGCGTAGTCGGCCTGGCCCCGGTTGCCGTACACCGCGGCCACGGAGCCGAACAGCACGGTGAAACGGGGGGGTTCGGGGATCCGGCGCAGAGCGGCGAACAGCGCGCGGGCGCTGCCGGCCTTGGTGTCGTACACCCGGTTGAAGGAGACCGGATCCTTGTCGGCCATGAGCCGGTCCTCGATGACGCCGGCAGCGTGCACGACGCCGTCGATGCGTCCGTACCGCGCGTAGGTCTCCTTGACCGCCTGCTCGACGGAGTCCGCGTCCCGCAGGTCGACAGCGCGGTATCCGGCCCGGCCGCCGGCCTCACGGATCCCGGCGAGCGTCGCCTCGATCTCACGGCGGGCCAGGATGAGGCCCGCTTCGCGGTCGATCTCCGCGGGGCGGACGCCGCTTGCCTCAGACGTACCACGAGCGGCGAGTGCCGTGCGCAGGGCGGCGCGTCCGGTCAGGCCCGCGACATCCGGTGGCTCCGGAGCGTCGGCCGGCGCGGTGCGGCCGAGCAGTTCGACCCGGCAGCGGGCGGCCGCCGCGAAGGCGACGGCGACCCGCGCGGCGATGCCGCGTGCCCCGCCCGCGAACAGCAGGACGGAATCGGGCCCGAGCCCGAGGACTTCGGCCGCCCGTTCCCCGATGGATCCCCCGTCGGTGGCCGGGGTGTTCAGGGGGGACTCCTGCGGCTCGGTGCCGAACCGCAGGCCGCCCCCGGCACGTTCGACGACGGGCACCCGGTCCGGTGCGAGCAACTCCCCGATGATCTCCTCCACCGCTCCGGCGGTGCGCGGCCCACCGGGCAGGGACACGACGCGGGCGACCGTGTCCGGGTACTCCTGCGCGACGGTACGGAAGAACCCGCCCAGTCCGGCGCCCCCGTCACGGTCCTCGGCCCACCGGACGTACAGCAGCCGGCGCGGCCCGCGTTCGAGCAGATCGCGGAGGAGGGGGAAGGCATCCGGCAGTGCGGACCCCTCCGCCTCCTCCGTGGCGTCGGCCAGCCAGATCGCGCCGTCCAGGCCCCCGGTGCACTGGTTCTGTACGACCTGTGCACCGAGTTCCCGGAGTCGAGCGGCCAATGCCTCCGCCACGGGGACTTGTTCACCGAGTACGAGGAAGCGCGCACCCCGCAGAGCCGCCTCGCCTTCCGGAGCGGGCGCGTCGTCCAGTGCCACGCTCCGCAGCACATACCGCCTGGGGGCGACCCCGGCGAACTCCACGGCCGCGGTGCCTTCCGGCTCCTGGCGCGCGGCCGGATCACCCGTGCGTGCCGCCATCCATGCGGCGATGGCCGCCGCGGTCCGTGCCCGGGTCAGGGCCTCGAGCTCCTCGTCGTCCAGGGACGACAGACCTCCGCCCGCTCCTCCCAGCCGCTTGCCCAGCTCGCCCGCGATCTCCGTCCGCTTGATCGAGTCCACGCTCAGGTCGGCCTCGAGGTCCAGGTGGGGCTCGATCATCTCCACCGGGTAGCCGGTCCGTTCGCTGATCACCGACAGCACCGTGTGCAGCACGTCGGGCTTCTCGGCCGCCGGCCGCTCGTCCGGTACCGCTGCCGGGACCGGGGTGGGAGGCGGAGCGGGGGTCACTGGCGGAGGTGCTCCCGGTCCGCCCAAGTAGGCCAGCAGCACATCGCGCTGCGCTGCGATCATCTGGCGGCTGCTCTGCAGGAATTCCTGGAGCAGGGCTTCCCGATCGTCCCCTGTGCCCATGCCGGACGGGGCGATCCGCCGCGCCGGTCGCAGCGCTCCGGGGACGGGGCTGCCGTCCCCCGTACGGACACGATGGCCGTCCACGATCCAGCCGGGTCGTTCCGGCATCCGCTCCGGATCGGCCACGACCGCGTCCCGCCCGGCGAACAGCGCTTCGGCGTCGACCGGGATGCCGCCGAGGACCGCGAGCCGGGCCAGGGCCTCCAGGTGGCCGTGCAACCCCGCGTCGGGACGCGGCTCGAAGGGGACGGCCAGGTGCGGCCGGTCGCCGAGGACGGCGCGCACCAGGCCGGTGAGTACGGTCCCCGGTCCCGCCTCGACGAAGACCCGGGCACCGGAGGCGTACATCGCCTCGATCTGCTCGGTGAACCGGACCGGCGCCGCGATCTGCCCGGCGAGGCGGGCACACAGCTCCACGCCGTCCGCCGGGTAGCGGGTCGCCGTCGCGTTGGACCACACGGGAAACTCCGGTGCCCGCAAGGCGCGGGAGGACAGCACCTCGGCGAAGGCATCCGCCGCGTCGGCCACCACCGGGCTGTGGAAGGCGCAGGCCACGTCGAGCGGCTGGACGCCGAAGCCGGCCGCCTCCAGTACCGCCACCGCCGTCCGAACCGCCTCCGAGGGGCCCGAAATCGTCGTCTGCCGGGGGGAGTTGTGGCCCGCGAGCACCACCTTGTCCGTGATGCCCGCTCCGGCCAGCGCCGCTTCCACCGCCGCGGCCGCCGCGGCGACCGCGGCCATGGTGCCGGGCTCGTCGCCGACCGCGGCCAGCACGGCCTCGGCACGGAGCATGCTCAGCTCCGGCAGCGTCTCCGCCGGGAACACTCCGGCCGCGCACAGCGCCACGAGCTCCCCGTAGGAGTGCCCGGCGGCCATGTCGGGACGGACCCCCAGCTCCGACAGCACGTCATGGGCGGCCAGACAGACGGCCCCCAGCGCGGGCTGTGCACAGCGGGTGTCGGCGAGCCGGGCACGCTGTGCGTCCCGCCCGGCCGGGTCGAACGCGGTGGGCGGGAACATCGCGGAGACCGGGGCACCGTGCAGATGCCGGTGCGTCTGAGGGAAGGCGGCGAACAGGTCCCCCAGCATTCCGGGCCGCTGGCTGCCCTGGCCCGGAAAGAGGAAGGCCAGCTTCCCCTCGGTGCGTTCGGTGCGTTCAGTGCTGCCGGTCCGTTCGGTGCTGCCGGCCGTGAAGACGCCCGGCGCGGCCCGGCCGCCCAGCGCGGCCCGCAGCAGACCCGGCAACTCGGCCGGGGAGGACGCGACCACGGCCGCGGTGACGGGACCGGTGCCCTGCGCCGAGGCCCGGCGTGCCGCTGTGAGCGCCAGATCGCGCAGTCGCCACGGCTGCGGGCAGGCCGTGATCGCGAGCAGCTCCTCGATCGCCGCCGTGCCGCGGAAGAGGAACAGCTCGGCGGGCCAGGCGTCGGCGGCCCGGCGCGGTGGAGCACCATCCGCGCAGCCTCGCATCACCACATGGAAGTTGGTGCCGCCGAATCCGAAGGCGCTCACTCCGGCGACGCGTTCGCCGGCCGGCACCCCCCAGGGCAGGGTGCGTCCATGGAAGACGAAAGGACTGTTCTCGCCCTGCCAGGCGGGGTTGGGGCGCCGGATGTGCAGGGTCGGCGGGCGCACACCGGTGTACAGCGCCAGGGCGGACTTGATCAGCCCCGCCATACCGGCGGCGCACTTGGTGTGACCGATCTGCGACTTGACCGAGCCGAGCACACACGCGGCGGGCTCGGCGCCTGCCTCCTCGAACACCTCGGTGAGTACGCCGAGTTCGGTACGGTCGCCGATCACCGTGCCGGTGCCGTGGGCCTCGACCAGCCCGACCCGCGCGGGTGACGTCCGGGCCTGGGCGTAGGCCCGCTCCAGGGCGGCGCGCTGGCCCTCCGGCCGTGGCGCGGTCAGGCCCAGGGACCGGCCGTCGCTGGACGCGCCGACCCCCTCGATGACGGCATAGACCCGGTCCCCGTCACGCCGGGCGTCGGCCAGGCGCTTGAGCACGACGCAGGCGACGCCCTCGCCCAGCACGATGCCGTCCGCGTCGGCGTCGAAGGTCCGGCAGCGGCCGGTGGGGGACAGGGCGTGCACGGAGGAGAAGAGCAGGTAGTCGTTGATCCCGTTGTGCAGGTCGGCTCCGCCGCACACGGCGACATCCGCCGCGCCCGTCACCAGTTCCCTGCACGCGGCGTCGACCGCGGCCAGGGACGAGGCGCAGGCGGCGTCGACGGTGTAGTTGGTGCCGCCGAGATCCAGCCGGTTGGCGATGCGGCCGGAGATGACGTTGGCGAGCATGCCGGGGAAGGAATCCTCGGTGAGGGCGGGAAGCTGGTTCTCCAACTCCTCGGGCAGCCGCCCAAGATAGGACGGCAGTACGGTGCGCAGCGTCGTCGCGTGCGACTGGTCGCTTCCCGCCTCGGCGCCGAAGATCACGCAGGTGCGCGACCGGGGAAACTCCCTGCGCTCGTATCCCGCGTCGGCGATGGCCCGCCGGGCCGCCTCCAGGGCGAGCAACTGCACGGGTTCGATGGAGGCGAGCGAGGACGGCGGGATGCCGTAGCGCAGCGGGTCGAAGGAGATGCCCGGCAGAAAGCCGCCCCACTTGGACACCGAGACATCATGCGCGGACGCCTCTTCGCCGTAGTGGAGCGCCGTGTCCCAGCGGTCCTTCGGCACTTCGGTCACCGCGTCCGCGCCGCCGAGCACGTGTGCCCAGAAGGCGGGCAGGTCGGGCGAGTCCGGGAACATGCAGGACATTCCGACGATCGCGACGTCCAGTGGCTCGGGCACGGGGGCCGGGACGTCGTCGGCTCGTTCGTCGGCCCGTTGGGTGGCCCGCCGCTCGTAGAACGCTGCCGCCCGGTCCGTCACGGCCCGGTGCAGGTCGGCGATGGTGGTGGTGGCCTCGCGCAGTACCGCGACCTCACCGGCCATGAACATGCCGTCGTCCGACTGCCGTTGCCCGCTCACCGCGCGCAGCTCGCCGTCCACCCGCTCGACGCCCTTGCTCGCGATGCGCAGCCGCCCGACGTTGAGCCGTTCCAGCTTCTCCCACACCTGCTGCCTGGGGAGTCCCTGCCGGCGCAGCTCTTCCTTGTGCGTCTCGTAGGTGTCGGTGAACGGGCTCGGCACGCAGCGGGTGACATGGCCCGGAGCGGTGTCCAGCAGTACGGTGCGCTCGGCCGCGAGCATCGTGCGCTGGAAGAGCGGCCGGACCGCGTCGCACTCCACCGCCTCCCGGGTGAAGAGATACGCGGTGCCCATCAGTACGCCGACGGCCACGCCCCGCCCGGTGAGCCCGGCGGACAGGGCGGCGACCATCGCCGCCGAGCGTTCGTCGTGCACCCCGCCCGCGAACAGCACCTCGATGTCCGGCGGTTCACTCATGGCCGGTTGTCTGTCCAGGAAGTCCTCCAGGACGGCCAGTTGGGCCTCCCAGAGCGGGAAGGAGTTGCTGGGGCCGATGTGGCCGCCGCACTCCGCGCCCTCGAAGACGAACCGCCTGGCTCCCGCGGCGAGGAACTGGCCGAGCAGCCCGGGCGTCGGGACCTGCAGGAAGGTACGGACGCCGTGGGCCTCCAGCGCGGCCGCCTGCGCGGGGCGGCCACCGGCGAGGACGGCATGCGTCGGCCGGATCTCGCGGACGGCTTCGAGCTGGGCGGTTCGCAGGTGTTCGGGTGCGAAGCCCAGGATGCCGACGCCCCAGGGCCGTCCGCCGAGTGCGTCCCTCGTCTCCTCCAGGAGGGAACGGGTCCGGTCGGGGCCCGCCAGGGCGAGCGCGATGAACGGAAGGCCGCCGCCGTCCGACACGGCCGCGGCGAAGCCCGCTTGGTCGCTGACACGGGTCATCGGCCCTTGCGCGACGGGGATTTCGGTACCGAGCGCACGGCTCATCGCCGATCCCGGGCGGAGAGCTTGCGCGGCGCCGGGGTTCCGCAGCGCCCGGTCGATGCCCTCGCGCACGGACCGTACGGCGGCGCCCACCGTGCGGTGCGTACGGGCGAACCGGGCGGCGAGGAAGGCGTCCTGCCCGAGTGGTACGGGGCGCTCGCGCAGGTCGGCGGGGAGGCCGGGACGGTCGCGGTCCAACAGGCGCTCTCCGTCGGCGAGGACCGTACCGGTGCCGTCCGCGGTACGCAGCAGGCGGCCGAGCGCGGGCGGCAGGGCCGCTTCCTCCAGCAACGCGAGCTGCACGTCGAGCACCACGCCCGCGGCACCCGCCAAGACGGCTGCCGCGGCGGTGTTCGGTCCGATGCCGCCGCACGCCCAGACGGGAACGGTCACCTGCGGGTCGGACAGCAGGTGTTGCAGCAGGACGAAGGTGGACAACTCGCCTGCCGGGCCCCCGCATTCGCTTCCGCGCGCGACGATGCCGGCCGCCCCCGCCCGTACCGCCGCACGGGCCTCGTCCCGTGAGCGGACCTCGGCGACGACGGTCACGGCCCGGCTCCCGCCGCCCATGGGCCATGTGACACCGGGGGCCAGGAGGACGGTGTGCGGCCCCTCCCCGTCTCTGGTGACGCACAGGTCGTCCGGACGGACGGCGCAGCCGGCCGGGATGCGGACACCGAACGCACCGGAGGTCCACTGCCGGGCCAGAGCGAGGGCTTCACGAGCGCGCCGGTCCCCGACGCCGAGATCGAGAACGCCGAGCCCGCCGGCTTTGCTGACGGCCGCGACGATCTGCGCGTTGGCTTCGCCGAAGGGACTTACACCGATGACGGCTTGCATCAAGAGGACGGCTCTCCATAGACCTTGCAATGGTGTCGATCACGATGGCAGGGGCCCGCCCGGGGCAGCAAGAATCGTTCACCCCTTCCGGTGAAGCGCAACTCACGTGATGTTCGGGGAAGTTGAGGTGGGGCAAGAGTGAGGCCGATATCAGGCCGACCCGCTTCCCTCAGGAGACGTGCATGGAGATGAGCCGGAGGCTGGCGGTCAAGCTCGCCGGCGCGGCGGTCGTGGCGGTGCGCACAGGGCTGGTCGCCGTGCCCGCCGCCTCGGCCGCTCCTTCCGGCTCCGGCCGGGCGCGGCGCAAGGCCGGCCTGGTGCGGCGGATGACCCTGGACGAGAAGATCGCCCAGCTGCACGGTACGGGACTCCAGCTCGGCGGCACCGGGTACAACGGGAGCATCCCCGGCAACCCCCGGCTGGGCATCCCCGCCCTGTACTTCGCCGACGGCCCGAACGGCGTGGGCAACGGCTCCCCGGGAGCACCCCGGTTCCGCGGGCGAGCCGTCACCGGTGCTCAAGGCGTTCACCGGATTCCTCCGAGGATGCCCCGGCGTTCAGGCCGGGGAGGAATCGGACTCCTGCGGAGCAGGGCAGGGAAAGAGGAATCGCCGTCAGGGCGATTCATCGTCCACCCGCCGTGGTGGTGAGCTGGCCTGCCATGGTCGGGGATCGGCAACTGTCGTACCTCCCAGGTAGGTTGGTGGGCGTGGCGACGGAGGCGAGGGCGGGGGATGCCGGGCATGCCCGGTACACCTACCGGCTGCGGCTGTCGTCGGTAGCCCGTACCGCTCTTGAGGCGGAGTGGGCGCGGTGTCGTTGGGTGTGGAATGAGTGCGTGGCCCGTTCGAAGAAGGCCCATGCCGAGGGCGAGGAGTGCGGTCCGGCGCGGCTGGACAGGATGCTGACCCGGGCCCGTGCCGTGAACGGGTGGCTGCGGGAGGGTTCGTCGGTTCCGCAGCAGCAGCTCATCCGGGACTTCGGCAAGTCCCGTGCCAGGGCACTCAAGGACGTCAAGGCCCGGCTTCCGGTCCGGCAGCGGGCCGGGATGCCGAAGTACAAGAAGAAGCACGCATCCGACCCGTCGCTGAACTACACGCAGCGCGGGTTCCGGATCAAGGACGGCCGTCTGCACCTGGCGGGCGGCATCGTCGTGACGGTGGTGTGGTCGCGGGACCTGCCCAAGCCCCCCTCGTCGGTGCGGATCTACCGGGACAGCCTCGGCCACTGGTACGCCTCCTTCGTGGTGGCCATCACCACCGAGGCCCTGCCCACTACCGGCAGGGACATCGGGATCGACTGGGGCGTCAGGGAGACCGCGACCACCACCAGCGACGAGCACGACCTTCCCCACGCCCAGCACGGCAGGAAGGCGCGGGAGAAGCTGACCCGCTACGACCGGATGATGGCCCGCAGGAAACCGCAGCGAGGCCATGCCGGATCGAAGGGCTACCGCGAGGCCAGGCGCCTTCGGGCAAAGCTTCACAAGAAGGTCGCCCGGCAACGGGAGGACACCGGCCGCAAGTGGGCCAAACATGTCGTTCGCGACCATGACCGGCTTGCGGTCGAGGACTTCCGCCCGAAGTTCCTGGCAAAGTCGGCCATGGCCCGCAAAGCGGCTGACGCGGCGATCGGCGCCACGAAACGGGCGTTGGTCGAGATGGCCCGCAAGCACGGCCGCAAGCTGTATCTCGTACACCCCGCGCACACCACGATGGACTGCGCACAGTGCGGAGCGAGAACCAAGCACGCACTACCTCTCTCAGAACGTACTTATGCCTGCACCGCGTGCGGAGCCGTGTCCCCCAGGGACAAGAACTCCGCGCGCGTGATGCTCGTCCGGGCTGGTCTCAACCCGGCTGGTGCTGATCGTGTAAGAGCCGTGTGCCCGCCGGGCCACAGCCAACGTGAGCCAGGAATCCCCCTCCTTTAGGAGGGGGAGGTTTCAACAAGGTGACCCTGGCTCCCGGGTCCTCCCGGACCGCCGAACTCCACGTCCCCCGCGACGCCTTCGCCATCTGGAGCGAGACACGGCAGGACTGGACAGTCGTCCCAGGCCTTTACAGGATTCACGTCGGCCGCTCCAGTGCCGACATTCCACTGAGCGCGGAGACGCGCCTGTCGTGACACATCACTGCTTGGGGTGGTTTGGGCCGGAGCATGCATCGCAACTGCGGGGCGGTGGTAGACGGGAAGCGTGACCACGCGAGCCGAGACCATCGCAGCCCTCCGGCCCCGCTACCAAGAGGACTTGGCTTCCGGCGTGGCACGGTTCTTCGAGCCCCGCAGGGCCACCTGCCCCTGGTGCGAGTCGGACCGCTTGCGCGAGCGACTGCGCACAACCGACCTGATCCAGGGCAAACCAGGCACCTTCATCGTCGACGCGTGCCGTGCGTGCGGCCATCACTTCCAGAACCCCCGGCTCAACCTGGGCGGAATGGAGTTCTACTACCGCGACTTCTACGACGGGCTCGGCCGGGAAATGGCGGAAGCCATCCTCGGCGGCCCCGGCAACAGGAGGCGCCACCAGGCCGTCGCGCAGTCGCTCCGGCACGTCGCCAACCCCGCCCCCGAGCGCTGGCTGGACGTGGGCACAGGGCACGGCCACTTCCCGCTGATGGCCAAGAAGGAGTTCCCGCGGACCGTGTTCGACGGCCTGGACTACGGCCAAGGGGTGGAGGACGCCGCACGGGACGGCCGGATCGAGCGCGCCCTGAGGGGCGAACTCGACGAGCTGGCACCCTCCTTGGCCGGGCAGTACGACGTGGTCAGCATGCACCACTACCTGGAGCACACCCCGGAGCCGCGCACCCAACTGCATGCCGCCCGCACCGTGTTGCGTCCCGGCGGGCTGATCCACATCGAAGTCCCCGACCCCGAGTCGGCGTATGCCGGACTGCTGGGCCGCTGGTGGATGCCGTGGTTCCAGCCCCAGCATCTGCACATGGCCCCCTGCCGCAATCTCCAACGAGCCCTGACGGACAGCGGCTTCACCGTGGTGTCGACCGTCCGCGGGCCCGCACACCAGCCGTTGGACCTGGGCACGGCCTTCCAGTTCCTCGTCTCCCGCCTCATGCCCCGGGACGACGCACCCTGGTACCCGCGGCCGCCGTCCGCCAAGGACCGACGTGTGCGGAAGGTGATGACGGTGGGCGCCATGCCTTTCACGGCGGTCGCCTTCGGGCTCGACCTGGCCCTCGCCCCGCTCGCCCGCCGCACCCGCCTGTCCAACGCCTACCGTCTGCTCGCACGCAGGAACTGAGCGGTCACACGCCTCCCGGACGTATGGGCAGTTTTATGGGCCACACGAGTGAAGACGTGTCACACGAAGGAGTGGATACCCGTACGCAACTTGCCTGCGTGCTCGATCCTCTGTCTCAAAGGGACACGAGCTTCCTGAAGGGGGATTCGAGATGCGGCGATATATCGCGGCTTCCCTTGCCGCCCTGGCGCTTGGCCTGGGTGCTCTGGCCGCCACCACGGGTACCGCCTCCGCAGCACAGCAGCCCATCATTCCTGCCGAACTGTGCATGCAGCGCGGCGGGCAGGTCGTACCCGATGGGGGCCCGACTGGATTGGTCTGTCGAGGAGGGGAGTTCAACGGCTTCTGGGTCTTCCCCTAGGTGACAGCTGGACCAAGCGCCCGGCCTTATGCAGGCCGGGCGCTGCTCGCGTGGAATTCCGCTCCATCGCACCCGCCGCATGTCGGAAATCGTCACCGAACCGCTCCTGTCTGGAAGACACCCACCGGGTGTCGGATCCTTCCTTCCACGATCCGACACCCGAGGAGCGACCGACCATGTCCACCCTGCCGCCCACCAGCCGTGAAGTCCGCCTCGCCGCCCGGCCCGACGGCCTGCCCGGACCGGAACACTTCACCATCATGGAACGCCCGCTTCCGATACCCCGCGACGGCGAAGTGCTCGTCCGCAACCGGTACTTCCGCATCTCCGCCTCGCTCCGCATGATGATCAGCGAGGGCGCCGAGAACGTGGAGGGCGTTCCCTTCCCCGCCCTGCGCCCCGGCGACGTCCTGGCCGAGGAGGCGCTCGGCGAGGTCGTCTCGGCTCCCGCCGGGACCGCCTTGCGCGTCGGCGACCTGGTCCTGCACCACCAGGGCTGGCGCGAGTACGCCGCCGTCGCGGCGGCCGAGTGCTCCCCGGTGGAGGACGCCGTGCCCGACCCGGTCGCGCACCTCGGCCACGGCTGGACGGCGTACGCCGCGCTGACCCGGGGCGTACGGATCCGGCCCGGTGACACGGTGTTCGTCTCCGCCGGCGGCAGCGCGATCGGCTCGATGGCCGGACAGATCGCCCGCGCGCTCGGCGCGGGCCGGGTCATCGGCAGCACCGGCTCACCGGAGAAGGCCGCCCGGCTGGTGGCCGAACTCGGCTACGACGCGGCCGTGATCCGCGGCGCCGGACCGATCGCCGAGCAGCTGGCGAAGGCCGCCCCCGAGGGCATCGACGTCTTCCTCGACACCGTCGGCGGCGAACAACTCCAGGCGGCTGTCACCGCGGCGCGTACAGGGGCGCGCTTCGTCCTGGTCGGCGCCCTCTCGGGCCAGCTGTCCCGGCACGGCACCGGCAGGACCGCGCCGGTCGAGCTGGACTCCTTCCCGATCCTGCTCAAGAAGCTCGAGATACGCGGCTACAGCGCCGACGACCACCCCGAGGCCCGGGCGGAATGGACCCGGTGCTCCGCCGACTGGCTGCGCTCCGGCGCCGTCACCTTCCCGCACGTGCGCATCACCGGGCTCGAGAACGCACCGCAGGCGCTGCTGGACGTCATCGCGGGACGGCATGTGGGGACGGTCGTCGTGGAGCTTTGAACGTCATCCCTTGCGCAGCTGCTGCGGGTCATAGCCGGGGAAGGGACGGTCGAAGAGCCAGTTGTAGAGCATCTCCCGGCAGATCTGCGGCTGGTACGCCGGTACCTCGTGGCCGGAGCCGGGCACGCTGACTTGCGTCAGTTTCCCGTGGTGGCGGACGAATCCCTTTGGATTCCCCTGCGCCTGCGTCCAGATCCGACGGGGAGCGTTGTGCCACGCCTCGTGCTCACCTGTCTGCTCGGTGACGTCGTCCAGGATTTCCTCGGTGCTCCGATACCCGCAGGCGGTGTCGAAGTTCCCTGTGTAGAGCAGGGACTTGTAACCCTTGCGGAGAATATCGGCGTACCACTCGGAGCGGTCCGCCATGTTGTCCGTCACCAGCGCTTTGGCCACCGGCCCCTTGTCGTCGTCGCACTCCCAGGTGACGTCCGTGGGAACATGCAGGGACTTTTTCACGGCCTCGTTGTTCAGGTAGGTGCGCAGCGCTCCCATGGGCAGATCGTCCCAGCGCCGCACGTCGTACAGGTCGAAATTGCCCCCGTACGCCAGAATCGTGGCCACCAGGTCGTTGCCGAGCTCGGTGGCCCTCTCCCACTCTTCATGGCGGAGAGCGTCCTGGAAGGTGGCGTAGGGGCCGGTGCGCAGGGATTCCTGCTGGCCTTTGCCGAGGAACCCGGTCGCGTAGGCATAGTCGATCATGACGCCGATCGACAGCTCGGGCTTGATCCATCCGTTGCCGACGGCGATCCCCTGCAGGTTGAGGTGCCGTCCGCCTGCTTCCTGGCTGTTCCGCTTGTCGATCTCCAGGGCGATCGCCGGCACGTACTTGCCGGCGTAGCTCTCACCGCAGACGTACAACGGGCATTGAGCGTACTCCGGGTGTACGTCGAAGAACTCCCGCAGGCCATCACAGAACATCTGGGCGAGAGTGCCCTCGCTCTCGACATGCTCCCCTGCGTCGGAGTAGCTGTATCCGGTGCCGATGGGCTGGTCCCAGTAGACGACGTGTGCTTCCTGGTTCCAGGTGTTGGGGGTTACCGATATCGTCCCGGAGGCATCGTCGCCGATGGACAGCGGCCCGTTCTCCAGGAACAGCCCCAGCAGCGAAGAGGCGCCGGGCCCGCCGTTGAGCCAGATCAGCAGAGGTGTCCGGCTGATCAGGTCCTGTTGGTCGTGGGCCGCGTCATGAGGGCTGCAGGTCTGGCTCTCGAAGAACCAGTAGAACAGGTGGTTCTGGGCTCCCGGATTCTCGGTGCTGTCGATGTGCACGTGCCCGGCGTAGGAGCGGACCTTCTTGGCATCGGTGGTGAAGAACCCGATGCTCTGGGTGTTGAGGACGTTCGCCGGTATCGAGACAACCTGGTCCGAGGACATGACTCACCTTCTGTTCGGCAGCAGGATCAGGGAGCCAGCGGACGGCGCCGCCGGGACTGCGTGTGGTAGGAGCCGGTGAACAGACCGGCCGTGCGCTCCGGTTGCTCCAGGACTCCGATGCGCTGCCCTTGGAGCAGTTGCAACGCGGGGAACCGGCCCTTTTCGAACAGCAGGATGTTCAGCGACCCGCCGTACATGAAATTCCCGATCTTCTCGCCCTTGTCCACCGGTACCGGCGTCGTGAGGCCCGGTTCCAGGCCATGGAACTTGTCCCTGAAGTTCACGGAGGCGATCGAGTTGAGGCCGACGGGAACCAGCCCGACGAATCCCACCTCGCTGTTGTTTCCGTTTGCGTCCGGGTACCACGTCTTGATGATGAGGTAGCCCCGGCGGAAGTGATCGAACATCTCGTAGTCGTAGCCGTAACCCACGTTCCCCTTGTTGAGCAGTTCGGGGAAGTCCCGCATTCCGTAGTAGACACCGCCGATGTCACTGCGGGCCTCCACCACCTGACCCTTCACGGGGGAGTGATACCAGTGGTAGGAGTCGGGCATCAGAATGCACGACACCGCCGTACCGCCGATGAACATCTCGGCGTAGTCGGAGTCGGCGAGCAACTGCCTGACGTTCATGGTCACCGTCTTGACCGGGATCGGTGTGGTCTCGGTCAGCTCATCGACGATCATGTTGATGACGCAGTCGGCCGGGGCGACCACCACGCTGTCGTCGTCCCTGTCGGCGATGGGCCGCACGCCCTCGTCTTTGAGATTCCGGATGAAGAACTCGTTGAAGGTCGCCCAGGGCCCGGGCTCGAAGTCGGCCATGCGCTTCGGCCCGAGCTCATTGACCCACTTCGTGATGAGCTCCTGCCCGTCCGGCCCTTTGTCGTCCATCTGCAGGCCCTGCAGGTACGTGAAGAAGGCGGTCATCCGGTAGCCGGGACCGCTGGTCACGAAGACCATCCCGTAGTCGTTCTCGTAGTTGATCCAGCTGAACTTCTCGATGTAGTCCAGCCCGTTGTTGACCCCTGACTTCCAGCGGTACCACTCCGTGAAGAAGTCGCACAGGAACTGGATGTCCTTGTTCTTCCAGTCGCAGCGCACTTCTTCCGGTGTGTCATTCGGGTACGGCACCACGTTCTTGACCGCCGCGTCGTACATGGTGCGGAAACCCTCGTGGTCGTCGTGGTACCACTCCTTGATTAACTCGATGAACTCGTCGAGGGTTTGCGGGTAATGCACTTGGTCGTCCGTCACGTCTCTCTCCTTCTGTGCGTCTCAGATTTCGTCGGCGCGGCTCCGTGTCACGCGCCCGGATAGCGGGACCGGCATAGGGGATTGCGGCAAAGTTTGGCGGCAGGGCCTTCGCGTGCCGGACAAGGCTGGCGCGGAGCCGGACTTCTGCGAAAGGGGGACTGTGGGTAGGAATGCATTCCCTGCCATGCGGAACCGCGTCGAATCCCGCCTCGGCTGACGGCATGCGCCTCATGCGCCCCACGCGAGCTCCGCGTCGCCTTCCCGCGTGCCCCACGCGTTGGCTTCATCTCACCGTGCAACGCCGGTGCCCCACGCCGAAGCGGTTCATGATGACTGAGATCCGCTCGGGGGAAACAGGCCAGTGCTCGGATGCCTCGATGAGGCCCTTGGAGGCAGGATTTCGGCATGGCCGCGGGGATCACGGAGGCGAACAGCAGGATCCTGGCGCAGGTCGGCGTGCCCGACTCACTGGGTGGTCGACAACCGGCTCGTTGAGTTCAGCCACTTTACGGGGATGGTTGTCGTGGAGCGTGGGCTCATTGCTCCTGGAGCCACTTGGCTGTGTCCGGGACTTCCTCCACGGTGCCCCAGCGGACGCCACGGCGCGAGAGCGGTGTGGCGTCCGGGGGACCGCGGAGGCATGGTCAGCGGCGCGGGCGGCCGGACAGAGCCTGGCTGACGACCTTTGCCACCACTGTGGGATGGAACAGGATGGAGGGCGGCGCCAGCATGTTGGCGACCCGTACGAAACGGGACCACACCCGTGCGTCGCGGACCGACGCCGCGAAGAGGTGCTTGTTGTACCAGTGGGCGATCTTCGCCGCGACGGACTGGTGGCGCGGGTTCCACATGAGGTCCGAGTTGGTCGACAGCGTCCACGGCACCAGGACGATGCGCGCCACCGCGCGTTGGAACGTCCTGCTCAGACCGTCGAGGTCGGCCTTGAGCCGTCGGCGTTCGCCCAGCGTGCGGTGGAGGAGGTCGGCCTCCATCGCGGCGACGGTCAGGCCCTGCCCGTAGACCGGATTGAACACGCAGACCGAGTCCCCGATGGCGATCAGGCGGTCAGGCCATTCCTTGACCTTGTGGTAGTGACGCCACTGGTTGTTGACGTTGGTGTAGCGGTAGACCGGTTCCTGGTGGGTACGGCGTTCGATCTGCTCGGCGAGATGGGCGTTGTCGAGGCTCTTGGCGAAATCCAGGTATGCCGCGTCATCAGTCGGCGGCACATGGTCCCCGAACCCGAACAGCGAGCACGTCCAACGGTTCCGCTCCACGGCCAGGATGACACCGCCCCGGGGAACGTGGGGGGCGAACGTCATCTGGTAGGCGACGTTGAATTCCGGATGGCCCTTCTCCGGCCGGTCGAAGTTCATCGACGTGTAGGTGATCTTCGCCTTCACTACCTGTGTGCGGGGGACCGGCAGGCCCATCTCCTTCAGCCAGCCGTCCAGGGCGCTGGACCGCCCGGAGGCGTCGACGACCAGGTCCGCTGTGAGCTCCACCGGCTGCTCGGCGCCGTCCGTCCGGTACAGCACCCCGCTCACCGTGCCGGGAGTGCCCGTCTTCAGACCCTCGCACCGGGTCGAGGGGAGCAGCGTCACCTCGGGCAGCGCGAGCACCCTGCGCCGCAGGCGCCGCTCCAGTTCGTCCCGGGTGAACGACTGGATCTCCACGCCTGTCCGGGCCCGCGGAGCGAACCCGGACGGCAGCAGGAAGCTGATGCGCTCGCCGTAGTCGAAGACGGGTGCCCCGATGTCCTTCAACTCCGCACGGAGTCCGGGGAAGAGCTTCTCCAGGACCTCCGCGCCCTTGGCGAGCATGGCATGGGCGTGGTAGCCCTGCGGGCAGTGGGGATGGGTACCGGTGTCCTCGTCCACCGGGTCCCGCTCCAGGATGACCACTTCGGAGAAGTGGTCCGCAAGGACCCGGGCCGCCACCAGACCGGCGTATCCGCCACCGACGATGACGGCCTTCTCCCAGCGGGCATCGGACCGTAAAACTCTGTTCTTCATGGGTGCGTCCCTCCCCTGAACCTGATGCCGGACCCGCCTTGCGGGGCGCTGGGACGAGCGTAGGGCTTCCGCCGTTGCGAACCGGTCGTTTCGGCGGTGTCTCACCCTGCAGGGTCGCGAACCAGGTGGCGAGGGCGTTCCGGGGCCGGCGCTATGAGCGCGTGAACCACCGCTGGTCGGGGTGGTAGTGGCAGTCCCACAGGACCAGCGGGGTGCCGTTGGCGGTGCTGCCGTTGTCCGCCAGTCCCACGCACTTGTTCTGGCCTGCTCCGGATACGAGGGCGAAGGTGCCGTCGTTCAGAGTCTGCATCCGCCACCACTGATCGGGGTGGAGGTGGCAGTCCCACAGAACGAGGCGCGTTCCGTTTCTTTCGCTGCCGTTGTCCGCAAGTCCTATGCATTTGCCGTACGGATAGCCGGAGGCGTTGCTGCGGAGGGAGACGCCGTCGTCGCCTTTGTACCACCACTGATCGAAGTTGAGGTGGCAGTCCCACAGGACAAGGATCGTCCCGTTGGCGGTGCTGCCGTTGTTCGCCAGCCCGACGCACTTGTTCCCGTTCGGGTCGGCTGCGTTCCGTAGGTTGAACAGCGGGCCGGGGCCGGCTGGTTGCGCCATTGACGGCGCTGCCACAGCCGTTGTGCCGGTCAGGGTGAGCGCAACGCTCGCGACTACCGCGCTCATGAGTCTTCGCCGACGGTTCAAGCGAGAGTTCACGTGAACTCCTTCCCCTTGGTCTGCCTCTCGGGCATCGCTCAGGATGGCCGTCGTGCTCGGCGCCGTACATCCTGGAATCGGACATGCCTGCGCTGCTCAGTCCGGCGTCAACTGGCCAACGGTTCGCCTGGGGTCCCCCGCGCGGAGGACTCGATGCCCGTCGCAGAGATGACCACGAACCCGTCTTGGGCCGGATCCCGGGCGTTCACCGGGCAACGAAGATCGACTCATGAGAATCAAGACGCTTCATCCCTCCCCGACGGTCGGTGACACCGGGCGGCCCGTCCCGAGGTGGGCCATCCGCTGCGCCCGGCTCGTACCCCTCGTCGTCCTCCCGTCGTGCCTGTGGCGTCTACCGTTCGCATTCGACTACGAGATGGGCCAGGTCTACGCGGTCCACAAGACATGGCACTGGTGGGTCATCCTGTACGTCTTCGGACTCAGCCTTCTCTCCGAGGGACTGGCCTATCTCTCCTTTGGCCTGGTGGCCCGGTGGGGCGAAGTGGCGCCCTCATGGCTCCCGGTCATCGGAGGCAAGCGCATTCCACCGCTCGCTGCGATCGTCCCGGCCACTCTGGGCGGTCTGGGGCTGATCGCGCTGTGGGATCCCCTGCCTCTCGCCTTCCTCCACATCGGTGGAGTGCCCCTTGTCGAGTACTCCAACGGATGGTGGAAGGCACTTGCAGCAGTGGCCACACTCCCGCTGGCCCTGTGGGGACCACTTCTCCTGGCCGTGACGTACGCGTACTACACGCGCCGCCGCGAAGAGACAGTCGCTTGAAACGCGCCGACGAGGGGCCCGCCGGAGCTGCTGTCATGCGCTGTCGGTGGGCCGTACGTCCATGGCGGAGCGGAGCTGGGTCAGGAAGGCCTCGAACTGCTCCAGAAGCTCGGAGGGGTAGCGGCCGAGGACAGCGTCCTGTCGTTGTCTGACGGGGCCGAAGAACTCGTCGGCGAGCTGTTTGACCTGCGGGCCGGTGCGCAGGGTGACGATCCGTCGGTCGGCTTCTTCGCGAGTACGGGTGACGTAGCCGGCCTTCTCCAGGCGGTTCAGGAGCGCGGTCATGGCTCCCGAGGACAGGGAGATGCGCCTGCTGAGCAGTGCCGGCGACAGCGGGGCACCGCTCTCTTCGGCGGAGGCGATCTCGAGCAAGGCGAACGCGTCTGTGGAGTGCACGCCGAGCCGGGCGGCGAATCGGCGGCCCAGCTCGGTGAAACTCGCGCCGTATGCCATGAGCTCTTCTGTCAGCCGCTCGCGCTGGGTTGAGACATCACCGGCCGTCGTCTTCTCCACTGGGCCCTCTCCGTCCGGACAGATTGACAACTCGGAGTCCTCCAGCCTAACTTGCCCGTGGAATGACTTCACCATAAAGATACTTCATGGTGAAGCTGCTTGGCCTGGAGCACCAGAAGTCCCCTGCACCGCCCTGCCCCGTTCCCTCGGCTCGTGGAGTCCTGATGCAAACCGCTCCTTATCTGGATGGCGTCAACCTTTTTGCCGCGGCCGTCCGTGGCATCGCCGAACCCGATCCGGTCCGCGCCGCCCTGCGCGCCGTCGGCCCCGTCGTCCAAGTCGACGCCCCAGCAGGCGGGCGGGCATGGGTCGTGACCGGTGAGGCGCCGGCGCGCCAGGTGCTCGCCGACCCCCGGATCGCCAAGGACCCCGCGTTCGCTCCCCCCGGCTGGAACCAGTACAACGCCGGACTCGAGCGGACCGCCGCCGAACAGCCCTCGCTCACCACTCTCGACGGCCCCGACCACGCCGAGCTGCGGCGCGCCCATGCCCCGCTGCTGAGTGCCAAGCGGATCGGCGAGCAGTCCGACCGGGTCCACGCGATCGCCCGGACGCTGCTGGCCGAACTTGCCACCGAGCGCAGGGTGGTCGACTTGACGGCCGGGTTCACCACCCGCTACCCGCTCACCGTCCTGCTCGACCTGCTCGGCATACCCCTCGACCGCGTCGGCCGGGCCGCCGACGCCTGCCGGCGGATGCTCGACGGCGGGCCGGAGCAGGCGAAGGCGATCGCCGACCTCGCGGAGCTCGCCGGAGCCGGACTCGACGACACCGGCCAGGGTCTCGCCGCCGAGCTGCGGGACCGTGTTCCCGCGCACACCACCCGCGACCAACTGCGGTACCACCTGTTCGCGTTGATCTTCGCGGGACAGCTCACCACCGACGCCTCCCTCGGCGTCCTGATCGCGCACACTCTCGCGGAGCGCCCCCAACGCGGCGTCGATGTGCGGGACATCGAAGAGCTGGTCCGGGAGACGCTCCGGCAGCACCCGCCCGCCCCCTTCACTCTCTGGCGGTTCACCACCACCGAACTCGAACTCGCAGGGACACGGCTGCCCGAGCGGGCTCCCGTACTCGTCGACATCCAGGGAATCAACACCGACCCCGACCGCACACCCGGCGGACCGGACCTGACCTTCGGGGCGGGCCCGCACTACTGCATCGGTGCCCAGCTCGCCCAGCTCGAACTGCGGGCGGTGGCCACGGTGTTGCGCACCGACTATCCCGATGCCCGCCTCGCCGTGCCCTTCGCCGAACTCCGCCAGAGCACCCTCGGCGGACTGCAGGGCAGCCGACTGACGGCTCTTCCCGTCATGCTGCACGGCTGATCCTGGGGTGTTTGCGCAGGTCAACCGCCAGTCAGGATAGGGTGCCCGGGCTGTGTCCCCCTCGATCGAGAAGTAGGAGAGGAGCAAATGGTGTTCGACCTCATCGTCATCATCCGCGTGCCCAAGTCCGGAGATATCGCCCACGTCGCGGATGCTCTGGCCCGTATGCGTCCGCTGTGCCTGGCCGAAGACGGCTGCGTCAGCTGGGAGGCGTACCAATCGCACGAGGACGCCGCGCGATTTGTCCTGGTCGAGCGCTGGGCGAGCCAGGACCAGTGGGACACCCACGGCTCCGGCGTGGCTATCCAGGACATCTACATTCCCGAGATCATGCCGCGCATCGAACGTGAGGTGCACCCGAGCGCCCCCGTCGCATCGGTGTGAGATCCGACAAGGCGGGCCCTGATGGACAACGACGGGTGACGCCGCCATGAACGTGCCGGTGATGACGGAAAGTTGCTCGCTCCGCCGGCGCGTCCTGGCGGCCCGATAGCAGGCCGGATCCTTGCGTTTTCGACCACAGGTGCAGCGGAGACCTGTGTGTTCTCTTGTGCCGCGAGGCGACATGGTGTGTGCTGGCGCGCGTTCCTGACCTTCGGCACCGAGGTGGACCATGGCTGAGTTCTCCCGAAGACGGCTGCTCGGATCGGCCCTGGGCATCGGCGGCCTCACCGCCGCGGCGTCCCTGATGCCGCCCAACCTGCGCCAGGCCATGGCGGAGACGCCGAGACGGTCCGGCTCCCTCGACGACATCGAGCACGTCGTCGTGCTCATGCAGGAAAACCGGTCGTTCGACCACTACTTCGGCACGATGGCCGGGGTACGGGGATTCGACGATCCGGACGCGTTGAAACTGCCCGATGGACGCTCCGTCTTCCACCAGCCGGACCCGGCCAACCCCGACGGCTACCTCCTGCCGTTCCACCTCGACACCCGTACCACCAGCTCGCAGGCGATCCCCTCCACCAGCCACGCCTGGACGGTGCAGCACGCGGCCGTCAACGGCGGCAAGATGGACAACTGGGTCCCCGCGCACCGCAAGGCCGACGGCGAACGGCACGGCCCGTACACGATGGGCTACTACGAACGGGACGACATCCCCTTCCACTTCGCGCTCGCCGAGTGCTTCACGATCTGCGACGCCTACCACTGCTCCGTGCTGGGGCCGACCTGGCCGAACCGGCTGTACCTGTGGAGCGGTACGGTCGATCCGGGCGGCCGGTACGGTGGTCCCGTCATCAGCAACGACATTCCGAAGCCGTTCCGTTGGACCACCTACCCGGAGCGACTCACCAAGGCGGGCGTCTCCTGGCACGTGTACCAGGAAGAGGACGACTACGGCTGCAACCCGCTGGAGTTCTTCCAGTCCTTCCAGGACTCCGCCCCGGGCGACCCGCTTCACGAGCACGGCCTCACGATCGGCCCGGCGGGCTCGTTCGAGGAGGACGCGCGCAACGGGCGGCTGCCCACGGTCTCGTGGATCATCCCGCCCTCGCCCCGATGCGAGCACCCGGACTACCTTCCGGCGTCCGGTGCCGACTTCCTCGCCCGGCAGCTGGACGCGGTCGCCGCCAACCGGGATCTCTGGCACAAGACCGTGTTCATCATCAACTACGACGAGAACGACGGCCTGTTCGACCACGTGGTACCGCCGATGCCGCCGAAGGGCACGCCGGACGAGTATGTACGCGGCCTGCCGATCGGGGGCGGGATCCGGGTGCCGTGCTTCGTCGTCTCGCCGTGGTCCCAGGGCGGCTTTGTGGCGAGCGAGCCCTTCGACCACACCTCGGTCCTGCGGTTCCTGGAGAAGGTCACCGGGGTGCGCGAGCCGAACATCAGCGACTGGCGGCGGCGTACGTTCGGCGATCTCACCTCGGCACTCGGCTTGCGGAACAGTCGGCCGTTCCCGGAACTGCCCTCGACACGGGACGAGTTCTGGATCGCCGAGCACGAAGTCGCGACCCTGCCGCCCGCGGAGTTCCCCGGCGCGGACCAGGACCCTCCGCACCAGGAGAACGACGCGAGTTCCAAGGCCGTAGCGCCTCCGTCGGTCCGGATCAGCGCGCTGAGCGGGGGCCGTCCGTACGCCAGGAGCCGTATCGTCGAGAACGCCACCACGCACAAGGACGACTTCCCGCACGGCACTTCGGGCACGAACTTCCCCGGGATACAGCGCTCGGTGCCCGGGAAGGGGCCGGTCAGCGGAGTGCACGTCTACGCGGCCGGGATCGTCAGCAACACCATCTCGGTGCTCGACGCCTCGCGCCACACGCTGGTCGCCAGCATCGACGCCGGAACCAACCCCTTCGGCATGGCCAGAACCCCCGACGGGCGCAAGCTCTACATCACCAACTCGGGGGCCAGCAACGTCTCGGTGCTGGACACCAGGAAGGGGAGGATCGTCGCTTCGGTCACGGTCGGGCTGTACCCGCACGGCGTGGTGGCGTCGCCCGACGGCAAGCACGTCTACGTCGCCGACACCGGCCCGGAGCCGGGAGCGGACGGCTCACGGTCCGTATCGGTGATCCGCACGGATGCGGACAAGGTCTCCGCGACCTGGCGGGCCGGCCTCGCGCCACGCCACCTCGCACCGACCCCGGACGGGAAGACGCTGTATGTGACGTGCGCCGACGGGCTGTTCGTCCTGGACGCCGGGAACGGTCGCACCAGACAGACCCTGAAGGGCCAGGCCGGGGCCAACGGCGTGGCCGTGCATCCGGATGGCAAACACGTCTACGTGGCCGACTACCGGCGGAATGTCGTGTGGGTGATCGAGACCCGAACCCACCGGGTGCGCGGACGGATCGGCGCCGGCCGCAACCCATGGCAGGTCACGACGAGCCCGGACGGCGCCCGCGTCTACGTCACGGGCGCCAACGACGACACGGTGACCGTGCTCGACGCCGGAAGCCACCGGGTGATCGCCACGGTCCGGGTCCACCACATCCCCACCGGCATCACCGCGGCCGGGGACACGGTCTGGGTCACGACCAACGCTTCCAGCACGGTGGACGCCATCGACACGAAGACCCTCGAGGTCGTCGGCAGCGTGCCGCTGGGGCTGGCCACGTCGCCGAGCGGTGTCGTGGTGGCGTGACGGGGCAGAGCCTGGAGGGGGCTATTCGGCGTCCTCCAGGCGGAAGCCCACCTTGAGTCCCACCTGGTAGTGCGCGATGGATCCGTCCTCGAGGTGGCCGCGAACTTGGGTCACCTCGAACCAGTCCAGCCCGCGCAGGGTCTTCGCGGCGCGGCTGATCCCGTTGCGGATCGCCGCGTCCACGCTCTCGGCGGAGGACCCGACGATCTCGGTCACCCGGTAGATGTGGTCGGACATGCCTTCTCCCTACTGGCCGGCCAGAGGCCTCCCTTCCACGGTGCCTCAGTGGAAGCCGGGGCGCGCGAGGGGTGTGGCGTCCGAGGGACCTCTGCGCTATTTCTGGTGCTGCCAGACGTAGCGGACGTCCGGCTCTCGCTCCTCGTTGCGCAGCCCGTCCGTTCGCTCGACCGCGATGAAGCCGTGCCGTTCGTAGAACCGCTGCGCTGACTTGTTGACCTGGAACGTCCACAGCGCCAGCCCGTCTGGCCGGCGCTGCTTGGCCAGGGACATGAACCGATCGCCCAGCCCCCGTCCGCGCCACGCTGGATCGAGGTAGAGCTGATTCAGCTCCACGCCGTTGAGCACCAAGAGCCCCACCACACTGTTCTCGATAACCGCCACCCAGGTCTCGTACTGCGGCACAACCACGCGTGAGAACCAGGCCCGCACTTCGGCATCGTCATGCGCACGACGCACCGACGGCAGCGCGGCGGTGAAGGAACGCAGCCACACATCGGCCGCTCCGAGCGCGTCGGCGTCGCCCGCACGACGGAGAACAACGGCATCACTGCTCACAGCACGAGACCTCCACAACCTTCCAGGGTTTGATGGCGCCTTACAGGTCCCCAGCACGCGGGGGCCCGGTTCTATTTCCCGGGTCGTCCGAGCTGGTGGACGGTCCAGCCCGCCGCGCGCCAAGGCTCGGGGGCAAGGTCGGTACGGCAGTCGACGAGCAGGGGGGTGGCCGGGCTGCCCATGAGGGCTTGGGGGTTGGCCTGCTGGTACTCGGGCCATTCGGTGGCAAGGACGACGAGATCGGCGCCGTCGAGGGAGGCGGTCAGGTCGTCGGTGTAGTCGAGTTCGGGGTTGCGAGTCATGGCCGTGGCCACGGCCTGCGGGTCGTGCACGATGACGGTGGCACCAGCCTGCTGGAGGGCGTGGGCCAAGGCGAGAGCCGGGGACTCACGGACGTCACTGGTGCCGGGCTTGAACGCGGCGCCCCACACGGTGGCCCGGACACCCTTGATGGGCCGGTCTCCCAGGGCGCGGGTGATGAGGTCCATGGCCACGTCGGTGCGGCTCTCGTTGATTTCCTCGGCGGCATGCAGGAGGGCAGCGGCCTGTTCGGCGCCGAGCTGCCGGGCGGAGGCGGTGAAGGCGCGGACATCCTTGGGGAGACAACCGCCGCCGTAGCCGATGCCGGGCCTCATACCACCACTGCCGATGCGGGGATCGATACCGAGGATGTCCACGATCTGGGAGATGTCGCCGCCGGCGGCCTCGCACATGTCGGCGACGGCGTTGATGTAGCTGATCTTCAGGCCGAGGAAGGTGTTCGCTGCGCCCTTGGCGAGTTCAGCGGTCTGCGGGTCGGTGACGAACAGGGGGACACCGGCATCCAGGATGGGGGCGTAGACGGCGCGAATCGTCTTCTCGGCCTCGGCGGAGGTCAGTCCGGCGATGATGCGGTCCGGGCGGAGGGTGTCCTGCACTGCATGTCCCTCGCGGAGGAACTCCGGGTTCCACACGACATCAACACCCGTGCCGGCGGGGGCCAGGCGCTGGGCGAGGGCGGTGACCTGGCTGGTGGTGCCGACGGTGACGGTGCTCTTCCCGACGATCGTGCAGGGGCGACGGAGGTGCGGGGCGAGTTGGCGGATGGCGCCGTAGACCTGCCCGGTGTCGTAGGAGCGTCCGTCGGCGTCGATGGGGGTGCCCACGCCGATGAAGTGCACCTCGGCGAAGTCGGCGGCCTCGTGGATGTCGGTGGTGAACCGCAGGTGCCCGCTCGCGGTGTGACGGGCAAGGAGTTCGGGCAGGCCGGTCTCGTAGATGGGGCATTCGCCGGCGTTGAGCCGGTCCACCTTGGCCTGGTCGACGTCCACGCCGATGACCTCGTGGCCGAGTTCGGCCATCGCCGCCGCGTGCGGGATGCCGAGGTGACCACAGCCGATCACGGAAACGCGCATGCTTGCTGTCCTTCTCGGTTGATGCCGGGGGCCGCACCGAGCGCGCGGCCCCACGACGCTATCGCCCTGGAACAGGGCCAGTTGAGCCTTGCGTGGGTCTGTCACACGGTCACGTCGAGGAGCTCGCACAGGCGCCCGAGTGCCGGGATTGCTGCCGCCCGGACCACTGTGTCCTCGTCTCGGGCTCCCTCGATGGGGTAGTCCCTGAAGATGTTGTTCTCCATGAGTCCTTCCGGGTCCACGTAGAAGATCTTCATCCCCTTGGCGCGGGCACGCGCCTGCACCGCGCGCCGGTCGGCGTGAAGGCCGATCACCAGCAGGGACCGGACCTCATCGAGCAGGGGCACGGGCGGGATCTTCTGGTCGTACCGACGGACGAACACCTCCGGCAGTCCCGCCCGCGCGGAGAGCACATCGAAGTTGTGGGTGATGACCGGCCCGACCATGTGCCCGGCATCATGCAGCGCCTTCAAAGCCCGGTGAGCGGAGGTGGGCTGCGCGATGAAACACGCGGCGAACATCCGTGTCAGATCCCGGGCCTTGGCCGGGGCGTCCAGCAGGAGCTCCTGAACCAGGGTGTCAGCTTGGGGGGAGAGGGTGAACGCGTGCGACTGCGTGAGCGTGTTGTCCTTCCGCGCGGTCACCCGATACACCTCGTGCAGGTAGTGCAGCGGCGGGATCCCCGCCTCGATCGAGGTGCCGCACCCCACCTCCACCTGGAACGGCAGGAAGTCCAAGATCCCGGCGAGGTCTTCGGCGATGGCCGGGTTGCCCCGCTGCTCCTTGGTACGCATCCCACCGGCGAGCACATCCCAGGGCAGGTTCCGCAGAGTGCGCGCCGGGCTGCTGTAGCCCTCGGAGGTGAACAGTACGTCCAACGAGCGGAACCCTGCGGGCGTGGCCCGGTCGGCACGCTCGTCCTGCGGGTGCACGTCGAACTCGGCGACGGAAGCCGCCAGATCGCGGCGCTGCCAGATACCCGGCCGCTTCGGCTTCCATCGGCCTTCGCCAAGCCACCCCTGGACGGACTTGGCGTAGGCGCTGATCTCCTCGGCTGGCGCGGTGTACGACACGTACAGGTACATCTCGGACAGCACCAGCCTTGGGATCGGGTAGGTGTAGTCCAACGCGTAGTTGTTCCGGTAGTGCACGACCCGCCGACGACCCGAGGTGCTCTCGGTCCACCCGGACTGCTCAGTGTTGGCCGGGTCCTGGGTACGCCGCCAGATGCCTTCCTCGACACTGCGGGGCCGCTCGTGGCCGTCGCCGGCGAAGTGCCGGTTCCACGTCGCCACTTGTTCGCCGGACAGTTGCTCGATGACGGGGTGGGGCAGGAACACGGTGTCCTCCTTGATTCAGTCGATGCAGGTACCGGCCGGTGGTACGGCCCAGCCGATTCGGTCCAGGGCGGTCACCGCGTCGGAGAGCGCCGTGGCCAGGAAGTCGATGTCCTCGTCCGTCGAGGTCACCGGAGGCGCGATGACCAAGCCCTCGCTCTTCTGGCCAGCTCCGGTGAATGGGTAGAAGAGGACGTCGCGCTTCTCGGCCTCCTCCATCAGGGGCCAGAGCAGACCGGGCTCGACTTCCATCCCGTACAGGTGCCCGAGGCCTCGGACGTCCCGCACCGGCCCCAGGCCGACCAGGGCTCGCAGGGACTCCCCGAGCCTTTCCCCGCGGGCCGTGAGGGCGTCGAGATCCATGGACTCCAGCTCGTCCAGGACGCCCAGGCAGGCCGCCGCCTGGAGCGGATGGGTGGCCATGGTGCCCATTGCGGGCAGCGGGTCCGTATTCTGATACCTGATCAACGGCGCGATCTCGGGCGACACCAGCACGGCCCCCACTCCCGTGTACCCGGCCCCCAGGCCCTTGGACAGGATGCACAAGTCCGGCTCCGCGTCGTCCCAATGGTTGCTGGCCAAGGGCGTGCCGGTGCGCCACAGCCCGGTCAGCACCTCGTCGTGGATGACAAGGACGTTCCGTTCCCGGCAGATCTTGGACACCCGCCGCAGGTACCCGTCGGGTGGCACGTAGGCGCCGCCAGTGCTCCCGTTGACGGGCTCGATCAGGACCGCGGAGACGTTCTCTGCACCCCTCCTGTCAATCACCCTCGCGATCTCGTCGGCACACGAGGCATCGCACGCACGCCCTTCGTGGCTGTGCGTCGGCGGGTAGGGCGCGGGGAAGGCGGGCCCGAGGCCGAGCGCGTCCTCCGGGCGCGGTCGGCGGGCGTGGTTGCCCGCGAGCGCGAGGGTAAGTGCGCTCATCCCGTGATAGCTCAGGTCGGACGTCAGGACGTCCCCGCGGCGTTTACCGTCCCGGACCCGCGTGATGTTCCTCGCCAGCCCGATCGCGACCTCCACGCCGAGTGTCCTGCACGTGGTCAGCGCGACGGAGTCCTGCGGGCGGCCCACGGCGCGGCACAGGCGGTCCATCAGTTCCAGCTGGATGTGGGGCTGCACGACGGCGGCGCTGCCGAACGAGTAGCGGGCGAACTGGTGCTTGATCCGGGCGAAGACTGTGGAGCTGCCCTGCCCAACGTTTACGCAGAGAAGCCCGCTCGATCCGTCGAAGGTCCGGCGGCCATCAGCGCGGTGCAGCCAGGGGCCGCTTGATCCCACGACGTCGAAGTCCGGCAAGGGGCGGTGTGACGTCAGCAGCCGTTCGCGACGAGGCAGGTAACGATCCACAGCGAAGTCCCTTCTCGGGTGTGCTCATTGGGCAGGTGGGAAGCGCGTGGCGGTCGTGGAGCAGTCAGTCGTCCTGCGGCAGGTCAGGCGCGGACGCCGGGGCGGGCCGAAGCGGTGAGGCGTGGGCGGTGCAGGCCGCTCATGTCATCGTCCTGTCAGCGGCCTGGGCCGCCTTACGCTTCGCGATCATCTGCTCGAACTGGATGGCGTAGACGTGCAGTTCGTCCGGGGTGATGACCAAGGTCGTCTTCTCGGTGGTGCCGTCGCGGTGGTGGATCTTGATGGCTAGCGTGACTCGCTCGGTCTGGTGGTCGTAGGTCGCGTCCTTCTTCTGCGGGGTGGCGTAGAAGATCACAGGTCCATGTCCTCTCTCGTCAGGGTTCTCGCACCCGCGGGACTGGGGTGCGTGACTCACGAGGATCGGCGCGAGAGGGGGCCGAGTCCACGGCGTTCTGCTAGCCGTTTTGCCAGGCATTTCACTAGGCTGTTCTCTCCAACTCCCAACCACTGTTGAGATATTGGGGCAATCAGTGGAGAACAGGGTCATTGCACAGCTCAGGCAGGACCGGGATTGGACACAAAACCAGGCAGCAGAACGCGTATGCGACGCCGTCGAAGCGATGACCGGCACCCGACCGGGCGTTGACGGTAACTGGATCTCCCGCTTAGAACGGGGTCAGGTCACTTGGCCCAACGACGACTACCGGCATGGCCTGCGCACGGTCTACGGCGTGACCACCGACGCACAGCTCGGCCTGTACTCGAAACGGACTCGGCGCGACCGCACGCGGAAGGAGGTGGGGGCCTCGCAGCGACGCACGTTCCTTTCGCTGCCACTGGCGGGGATCTTCCCTGATGCCCCGACCAGGCTCGGCAAAGGCGACCTGACCGCGCTGTCAGAGCGCACGCTCGCCCTCCAGGAATGGGACCGCCGCACTGGCGGAGTCCACACCCGGCACCTGGCCATGGCCGAACTCCAGCGCGCCATCGACCTCACCGGCTCCTCCACCACTCCGGCCGTACGCGCCCGGCTTTGCACGGGCATCGGCAACCTCGGCGACCTCGCCGGGTGGACCCACTTCGACGCCGGCAGCGAGAAACAAGCGCGCCGGGTGTTCGCCCTCGCCCTCAAGGCTGCGGTCGAGGGCGGCGACGAGGCGATGGTCTGCCACGTGGCCTCCGGCCTGGCCCGCGTCGAACTCGCTGCCCATCAGCCGCAGGCCACACTCGCTCTCCTGGAGATGGCCGAGGATACGGTTCCCACCTCGGCGCTGTCCATGCTCGCCGTCCTGCGGGCACAGGCACACGCCCTCAATGGCGACGAGCGGCAGGTGATGAAGAACATCAGCCTCGCCGAGACGATCTACAGCCGTGTCACCGACCTTCAGGACGACCCGCCGCAGTTCTGGTACCTGACCGAACACAAGCTCCACGGCGACATCGGTGATGCTCTGTTCATGCTCTCGCAGACCACAGGAAGGGTTCCCGCCGAACTGGTTGCTCGGCTGCGGCGGGCAGTGGACTCGCAGACCTCGAACCGAGCACGGGCAAAGGCGATCGCCGCCGGGAAATTGGCCACGGTGTTGTACCGACAGAAGGCCAGAGACGAAGCGGTCCACTATGCGAACACCGCGCTCGGCTTGTCTCGGGTCGTGAAGTCCGCCCGCCTGGACGCAGTGCTGACCGATATGAACAGGAGCAAACACAGTGACCGTTGACGAAGTACTCAAGGAAGCTGCCGCCCGTGGGATCGCCAATTTGCCTGCGCCCTCCCACTTGACCCACGTGCGCGTCTGGCCTGCCCACGAAGGCAAATGGGTCGCCGAGATCGGGCAGCCGCCCCACAACGAGACGGTGGGCGAGCTGCACGCGACGAAGAACGAAGCAAGGGCCGCTGGAACCGCACACCTTCACGAGGTATGGGCGAAGGTCCGTGCCGCATTGCCGGAGGACCTCGTCTCCGCCATGCCGGAATGGCCGGACCCGATCGTCAATGAGTGGGATCAGTAAGACGCTTGCATCGCTGATCGCAGCCGGGCCGATCTCGCCTGCGCTCTCGGGCCGGAGGTCCGGACAGCCCTTCCCACGACGCGGTGGTCAGCCCCGACGGTCGGTGAACAGCGCGAAGGCGCCGAGGAGGGTGCCTGTGTCTTCGCGGAGAGGCGGTCACCAGCGTGGAGCAGGGCTTAACGCTGTAGCCACAGTCAGGTTGTCTACGTACACTCGCGGGCATGGCATGCCGCATCAGTGAGCTGGTCATCGACGCCGCCGATCCTGACCAACTCGCTGCATTCTGGAGCAAGGTCCTCGGCTATGTCGAACTCGGCCGGGGGGACGGCGGGTTCATCGCGATCGGGCCACCCGGCGCCGACTTCGGCGGCCCGCAGCCCACCCTCGTCTTCGGCCCCAGCAGCGACCCGCGGACCGGGAAGCTTCGACTGCACATCGATGTCAACGCCATCGACCGCGACCAGGACGCCGAGCTGGAGCGGCTGCTCGCTCTCGGCGCCAGGCCCGTCGACGTCGGCCAGACCGGCACCGAGAGCTGGCACGTCCTGGCCGACCCGGAAGGCAACGAATTCTGCCTCCTGCGCACCCGGATCCAGCCCCTCTGACCACATGCGTCCTGGCGCCAAGCCGCTCAGGCCTCGTGGCTGAACGACAAGTACACCGAGGTCGGCGGCAGTGAACTGCCGCCGCCATCTCCCAACTTCTGGCTTGACCCGGCCAAGCATTAATTGGGCATGCTGTCAGCGCGATTGGTGGCGTGGCCGGTCGCGGACGACGGCGCGTAGTTGGTCGACGCGGGCGCGGAATTCGGCGTCGAGGTCGGGGTCTGCGGCTGCGCTGTGGTGGCAGCGGCGGCAGAGGCCGCCGGGGAGGGCGTCGGGGTGGCCGACGGCGCCGCAGTTGGTGCATTCCATGCGGCGGATGGTGGGATGCGCCATGGGTTCGGGGAGTTGGGGTGGCATTTTGGTGGTGAGGCGGGTGCGGGTGAAGGCGCCGGGGGAGTGGATGGGTTCGGAGGGGAGGCCTGTGGTGAGGAGGCGGGTGAATTCGTGGGTGGTGATGCCGCGTTGGAGCCATTGTGCGGCGAGGGGTTCGAGGGCTTCGCATTCGGCGGCGGAGAGGGCGAGGCGGGGGTTGGCGCGGCCGAGGGTGGCGAGTGCGGTGTAGGCCGGGGAGGGGCTGCCGGGCGTCTCCTGAGGCTGATGCTCTTCCTCTTTCGGGGTATCGCCCGCGAGGAGGGTTGACCACCAGGTGTCGTCGTGTGGGGTGCGGCTGAAGACGGTGCGGGTGACCCACTGGGTGCCGGTGGTTTCGCGGATACGGCGCAGGTGTCCGGCGTCGGAGAGGTTGTTCAGGGCGGTGCGGATGGCTTGTTGGCCGTAGGCGGGGATGGTCTTGGCCAGGGTCTTTACGTCCATGGCTGCGCCGTCGGGGAGGCGGTCGAGGTGGGTGGCGATGGCTGCTTCGCGGGTGGGCAGGTGGGCGAAGTCGTGGGCGGTGCGGGGTGCCTGGTCGGGTGCGGTGTGTTTGCCGTAGCCGGGTGCGGCCATGGGGGGAGCGGCGATAAGGTGGGCGGTAGCCATGTGATCGTTCCTCTTCAGCGATCTTGCGTGGTCAGGCCCTCGTCGAGTGTTGGAGCACCGGCGGGGGCCGTTTGCTTGTTCCGCACGCTATACGGCCGCGGCGGGCCGCGACGCGCCGATCGGAAAATGTCATCCGTACGAGTGCGCAGCGCACGGGAGTTGGGAGGGTGGGCGGGAAAGAGTCCAACCAACCATTCCTTGGATAAAGGGCTCGAATCCCGGACCCCGAAGCTCAAAGCTCAAGTCCCGGTGTGCCAAGTCATGTAAATGCCCAGTTGTAGAGGCTTGTTGAGAGTCGTCGATCCGGACCCGGGCTTCGGGTGTCGAGTGTCGGTGTCCACTGCGACCAGTGGGCTGCTGAGTCGAGTCGCCCCCAGATGTGCTGGGTTGGCCCCGGCTCGGGCAGATAGCCCAACTCAAGGTAGCTGGCCGGTTGTTCGTCGTATCGCAGTTCGTTTGCAACTGATCGCAACTGGCTCGACACGGGAGGTGGTGATGGCGCTACTGTTCGTCGGGATCGACCCGGAAGCTGGAGATGACAGTTGCCCGGCGGCCCGGGTGGAAAGTCGAGCCTGATGTGCTCTTCCAGGGCTGGTCGGCCGACGAAGAGACTCAGGCTGAGTGCAGTAAGAACAGCCCCAGCCCCGACGGCGAGGCGGTTATCCGGATGCCGTACCGGATGATCCCCATCATCAGGAAGGCGTGCGATGCCGCAGAGCAAGCAGCAGCTGGCGAGCTTTGAGGAACTGCTGGACTCGGCCAGGTGGTCTGCGGTGCACCTGGAGATGCGCGATGCCTACGCCGTGGATTACGAGAAGTCCGGGCTCGCGGCCTGGAGGGCCGGCCACCGGCTGAATCCCGACGACCGCCAGTCATGGTGGCGCCCCTGGCTCGATCTCATCTCGTGCGCAGTGGAGCGCGGGGTCGCGGTGCGTCGGGCCCGGATTGTCTCGGAGCCGGTGAGCGAGTACATCAGGTTCGAGCACTCGGGCACCTTCACCAACGTCGCCGCAGGTGAACAAGTCAGGTGGCTGCCGCGCCGGAACGCATCGGACATCGCTCTGCCGGGCAACGACTTCTGGCTCTTCGATGATCGGCTCGTTTGCTTCAACCACTTCAACGGTGACGGTGATGTGGTCGCGTTCGAGCATGTCGAGGACCAGGCCGTCATCAGGCTGTGCGCCTCGGCGTTCGAGGCGGTGTGGGAGCGTGCGGTCCCGCACGAGGAGTACAAGGTCTAGCGCGAGTATCAGACGGCCAGATCATGCCCACTGCCTCTTCGTCCAGTGCCCAGGCGGCCCGCGAAGCCTTGGCCGGACGGCTCAAGGAGATCAGGCGGGACATGGGACTCACCGGGCATGATCTGGCTGTTCGCTGTGGTTGGCACAAGGCAAAGTCCAGCCGCATCGAGAACGCCAAGACAGCGCCCTCGGACGACGACATCCGCGCGTGGTGTGCTGCATGCGGTGCCGAGGACCAGGCCGCCGACCTCATCGCAGCCAACCGTGCTGTTGAGTCCATGTACTTACAGTGGAGGCGACTCCACCGGAAGCAGACTCTGCGATACATCCAAGAGGAAAGTGTCCCTCTGTATGAGCGCACCAGACTCTTCCGCTCGTACAGCTCCAACCTCATCTCCGGGTTCCTTCAAACCGAGGGATACGCGACAGCTGTCCTTGAGTCGGTCGCTTGGCTGAGGGAGCTTCGAGATGACATCCCCGAAGCGGTCGCGGCCCGACTCGCACGATCACGGGTGCTCCGCGAAGGCGACCACCGGTTCGTCATGCTCATAGAGGAGGCCGTTCTCCGCTACCAGATGGGTGACACTGAGACCATGGCCGCCCAGCTCGGCCACCTACTGTCGGTGATGTCCCTGCCTTCGGTCAGCTTGGGCGTGATTCCGTCCAAGGGCCAGCGGCCCATCTGGGCAGTGGAAACGTTCAACGTGTACGACGACGTGCGGGTGCACGTCGAACTGCTGACTGCCCAGGTGACCGTGACCGCCCCGGGCGAAGTGCGTGACTACCTCAAGACCTTTGCCGAGCTGCAAAAGCGGGCCGTCTACGGCGCACAGGTACGGTCACTGATCGCCTCCGCGGCCGAGGCCCTGGGCTAACTGGCCCGACGTCTCGCCTGACTTGGCCAAGCGGCCTGGTGTGAGCGGGGGTGCGTGCACCCTCATGTTCCGGTCGAGCTTCGGCTCAGTCCTCCGGTGCCGCTGGGCTCGTACGTCTTCACCCCGGAGTCCACCGCCCGTGTGTGCCCAGTGCGGTGGGCCGGCAACGTTCGCCGGGTTCGATCGGCCGAGGCGTTGTCGTACCCCGTGGATACGATCGCCGGCATGACGGATATTCGTGAGTTGGACGCGCGCGCACTGAAGATCACCGAGTCCATTGTCAATCAGGTCGATGCCGGCATGCTCGACCGGCCGACGCCCTGTGGGGAGTGGACGTTGCGGCAGCTGTTGGCGCACATGACGGGACAGAACTACGGCTTTGCGGCGGCGGCTCGGGGTGAGACCCGCGATCGTGGCGTTTGGGCCGACCGTCCGGTCGGTGACGATCCGGCGGGGGTGTTCGCCGCGTCGGCCGCAGAGGTTGCGGCCGCTTTCGCCGAAGAGGACGTGCCGGCACGCTCGTTCTGGCTCCCGGAGGTCCGTGGCGGCCAGATGTTCCCCGCGCCGCAGGCGATCGGCTTCCACTTCCTGGACTATGTGGTCCACGGCTGGGACGTCGCCGCCTCGATCGGGGTCCGGGCCGAATTCGACACGGATTTGTTGACGGCCGTGCTGCCGATCGCCGAACAAGTCCCCACCGGGCCCGCTCGCGAGCGGGAGGACGCCTCGTTCCGGCCCGCATTGGACGCGGCGGCTACGGACGATCTGTTCGAACGGATACTTCTGCTTCTCGGACGCTGCCCGAGTTGGCCCGCAAAGCGGTAGCTCGGCTGACGCCGCGATCGCTCCTGCGCATGCGGGCACGGACGGGCGTCACCTGCTTCTCAGGAGCGGTGGCACGAAGATGTGCAGGGCGCCGCTTCCGCAGGAGTGGGTCCATGGGCCCGTCCAACTCCTGCGTGTGCTGAGGACGGTGACCCGGTAGCGGAAGCGGGATAGGAAGTTGTTGGCGTCCGGGAAGAAGGTGATGTCGTAGCCCTTGGCGGTCATGGTCTGGATACCGCCGGCCATGGTGGGCCCGATCGGGTCGGTCATGCGGGCAGCCCCTCACGCGCTTCGGAGTGTGCGGGTGGAAGGCCCCTCACTATGGGGCCAGTCCACCGGCCCCGACAGGGCACCCGTGCCGAATCGGCCACTCCGCCTACGGCACCACCGTCACCGGCCACCGGCCCGCCTTGACGAGCCGGACCGCCACCGAGCCGATGAAGCGGTGGCCCGCCTGCTCGGAGGCGCCGACGATCACGGCGTCGGCCTTGAGGTCGTCGGCCGCCCGTACCAGGCCCGTGTAGGGGTCGCCGCGGAAGGTGTGGAACTCCCAGCGGATGGCGTAGGTTCCGCGCAGGCGCTCCGCCTGGTCGCGGATCTCGGTGAGCAGTTCCTGGGCTACCTCCTCCGTCATCTCCGCGACGGGCGCGCCAACGGCCGCGCTGCCGGGCAGCATCGGCTGGACGTACACGAGGGCGAGCTGCGCGTTCTGGCGGCGGGCCAGGCCCGCCGCGTACGCGGCCGCGCGCCACGAGGTGTCGGAGCCGTCGACGCCGGTGAGGATGACCTTCGGGCCGTCCGTGCCGCGTTCGAAGCCGGTGGGGAGGGGGAGCGCCTGTTCTTCGTTCATCCGGGGAGACTAACCGGCACGGACAGGGACAAGGCGAATCGTCCCTGCGCATCCGTCCACCAATGGGTCAGTTCGAGCCCGGCCGCCGCCAGTTCGTCCCGTACGCCGTCGTGGCGGAACTTCGCGGATACCTCGGTGCGCAGGTCCTCGCCCGGCTCGAAGTGCACGGCCAGGTCGAGTGCCTGGATCTTCGCCGCCACCGGGCCGCGGGCGCGCAGCCGCATCTCGATCCATTCGTGGCGCGCGTCCCACAGGGCCACGTGGTCGAAGTCGGCCGGGTCGAAGTCGGCTTCGAGCTCGCGGTTGATGACGGCGAGGACGTTCTTGTTGAAGGCCGCCGTGACTCCCTGGGCGTCGTCGTAGGCCGCGACCAGGGTGCGCTCGTCCTTGACCAGGTCGGTGCCGAGGAGCAGGGCGTCGCCCGGGGCCATGCCGGAGCGCAGGCCGGACAGGAAGGCGGCCCGTTCGGCGGGCAGCAGGTTGCCGATCGTCCCGCCGAGGAAGGCGATCAGGCGCGGCCCCGGGGTGTCGGGCAGCGGGGGCCCGTACTGGAAGTCGGCGACGAGCGCGTGCACGGTGAGCGCCGGGTGCTCGGCGAGCAGGGTGCGGGCCGCGCCGCGCAGGGCGCTCTCGCTGACGTCCACGGGGACGTAGTGGTCGAGTGCGGGCAGGGCGCTGATGAGGTGGCGGGTCTTGTCGGACGAGCCCGAGCCGAGCTCGACGAGCGTGCGGGCACCGGTGGCGCGGGCGATGTCCCCGGCGCGGGTGATGAGGATCTCGCGCTCGGCGCGGGTCGGGTAGTACTCGGGCAACAGGGTGATCTCGTCGAAGAGTTCACTGCCGCGTGCGTCGTAGAACCACTTCGGTGGGAGCTCCTTGGGCGAGCGGGTCAGTCCTTCGGCGACGTCCGCGCGCAGGGCGGCGGCGGTCGCGTCGAGCGGGAGGGTACGGGAAAGCGCGAACGGGCTCACGGACAGGGCTCCTTGCGCGGGATCGGGTGCGTGTCGCAGCGAGTGCTTATCGCAGGGGGGACAGAGTGACGTCGGCGCGGTCCGCGGTGAGGAGAGTGCGGTCGGGGACCTCGGTCCAGCGCGGGTCGTCGTCGTACGGCTCCGAGGCCACGACGGTGCGGCCCGCGGGGCCGGTGAGGTACCAGAGGCTGTCTCCCCAGGCTGTGGCAGCCATGGACGCGCCATCGGTGAGCAGAAGGTTGAGCCGGGAGCCGGGCGCGGCCTGCTCAAGGGCGGTCACGGTACGGGCCAGGGCCGGCCCGAGGGTGTCACCGCCGAGCAGCCGGCGCCTGACGAGCGCCCACACGAACGCGGAGTCGCAGCGCGCCTCCAGCCGCAGCAGCGCGTCGGGCGACAGCAGCGGCACCAGCGCCGCGGCGGAGTCGGGCCAGCCGGTCAGCGCCCCGTTGTGGCTGAACAGCCAGGGCCCGGTGGCGAAGGGGGCCGCGGCGGCCTCCCCGTCCGCATCCGCCACGGTCGCGTCCCGGACCGCGGCGAGCAGCGCCCCGGTCCGTATCACCCGGGCGAGGTCGGTGAACGACGCGTCCGCCCAGATGGGCCCGGCCCGCCGGTAGCGCGCGGGCAGCGGGTCCTCCGGCGCGTACCAGCCGATGCCGAAACCGTCCGCGTTCACCGTTCCGTGGCGCTGCATGCGCGGGGCCCAGGACTGGCGCACGAGGGAGTACGGCGGTGTGACCACCGTGTCCCGGACGAGCGCGTCCGGCCCCAGCACGGCGAGGTGCCGGCACATCAGCGGCCCCCCGCGTCGCGTGCGGTGCGGAACCCGGCGAAGATCTGCCGGCGCACCGGCAGGTCCCAGTTGCGGAAGGTGCCCCGGCAGGCGACCGGGTCCACGGCGAACGAACCGCCGCGCAGCACCTTGTGGGCGCTGCCGAAGAACACCTCGGAGTACTCGCGGTAGGGGAAGGCCCGGAACCCGGGATGGGGCAGGAAGTCGCTCGACGTCCACTCCCACACGTCCCCGATCAACTGCCGTACACCCAGCGGCGAGGCGCCCTTGGGGTAGGCGCCCGCGGGCGCCGGACGCAGATGGCGCTGGCCGAGGTTGGCGTGTTCGGGGGTGGGGTCCTCGTCGCCCCACGGATAGCGCCGCGAGCGGCCCGAGTCCGGGTCGTGGCGGGCCGCCTTCTCCCACTCCGCCTCCGTCGGCAGCCGCCGCCCCGCCCATGCGGCATAGGCCGAGGCCTCGTACCAGCTCACATGCAGAACCGGTTCGTCGGACGGTACGGGCTCGACGCGGCCGAACCGCCGGCGCAGCCAGGTGCCGTCCTCGCGGTGCCAGTACAGGGGGGCACCGAGACCGTGGCGGCACACCTGCTCCCAGCCCCGCGGATGCCACCAGCGCGGGTCCGTGTAGCCGCCGTCGTCGACGAAGCGCAGATACGCGCCGTTGGTGACCGGCAGCGTGTCGATCCAGAAGGACGGCACGGAGCGCACATGGGCCGGACGCTCGTTGTCGAGCGCCCAGGGCTCGGTCGACGTGCCCATGGTGAACGGGCCGCCCCCGACGAGGACTTCGGCGGGCAGCGAGGCGTCCTCCGCCGGGGCGCGCGGCGGCTCGGGAGCGGTGAGCACGGCGGGCCCGGCACGCAGCTGGTGGGTGATCAGCATGGTCTCGTCGTGCTGCTGCTCGTGCTGCGCGATCATGCCGAAGGCGAAGCTCGCCTCGAGCAGCGGTCCGCCGCCGTCCAGGGGAGTGCGCTCCAGGACGTCCAGGGCCCGGCCGCGCACGTCAGCGGCATAGACCCGGGCCTCCTTCGGCGCCAGCAGCGGGAGCGAGAGCCGCTCGGCGCGCGGGTGCTCGAAGGCGTCGTAGAGGGAGTCGAGTTCCGGGCGCAGCGCGTCGTGTCCGCCCACGGCGCGCAGCAGCCACAGCTCCTCCTGGTTGCCGATGTGCGCGAGGTCCCATACGAGCGGGGACATCAACGGTGAGTGCTGGGCGGTGAGTTCGGGGTCGTCCACGCAGTCCGTGAGCGCACCGGTGCGCTCACGGGCCGCGAGCAGGGCGTCGGCGGCGCGCCGCCGCAGGACGCCGGGGTCCTGGCCGGGGGCGCTCATGCCGGCTCCCGGGCGGCGACGCGGTCGAGCAGGTCGTCGGCGGGGCATCGGCCCCGGGCGACGTAGCGTTCGGTGAACTCGTCGACCGTGTCGAGGATGTGCGGCGAGGCGCCCATGCGGGGGAGTGCCTCGCGGGCCGCCGCGAAGCAGCTGACCGCGGCGGCGTGCAGCTCGGGATCGGATAGGCCCCGCCGTGCCGCGGTGCGCCACAGCCGGTTGCGCGGCGTCGGTTCCCGGCCCGCCGTGTCGGCGAGGGCCTTGACCGTGCGCTGCGCGGACTCGGCGGCGGCCGGGTCGTCGAACAGGGCCGCGGTCACCGCGAGCGGCACCAGCCAGCCGTCCTCCCCGGGCTGTGCGTCGATCATGCGCAGCTCGAGGTGCCCGCGGGGCCGGACGGGCGGGAACAGCGTGGTCAGGTGGTACGTGACGTCGCCGGCCGTGACGGGCCGCGGTCGGCCGGTGCGCAGCCAGTCGCGCAGTGCCAGCCCCTCGACGGGCTCCCACGGATCGGTGTCGCGGCGGACGAACATCACCGGCGCGTCCAGCGCGTACTCCGTCCAGGCCGTGCGGGGCTCGAGGTCCTCCGCCGGGGCGAGGGTGCGGCCGGGATCCATCCGCGCGTAGGTGGCCTGGCGCGTCGACCGCCAGCCGGTGGGACGCCCCATGTGCAGCGGCGAGTTGGCGAACGCGGCGGACAGGACGGCGCCCAGCAGGTGCGCCAGCCGCCAGCGGCGCCCGTAGCCGAGCGGACCGGGGCCCTCGTGCCCGGCGTCGACGCAGACCTGGACGGACGCGGTCCGGCTCATGATGGTGCGCCCGGCCCCGTTCCAGCGGTCGTAGTAGATCTCCATCGCGTCATAGCGAGGCGTGGCGATGATGCGGTCCGGGTGGAACCAGGGGTCCTTGCCGTAGCCGGCCAGGAAGAGCCCGAGGCCGCGCAACTCGGCGCGGGCGAGAGCGAGATCTGCGGAGACGTCCTCGACGCAGGCGGTGAGGGAGACGGCGGGCTGCGAGCTGAACTCGATCTGCCCGCCGGGCTCGACGGTGAGCAGGGACCGCAGGGGCAGTGCGTGCAGGCGGTCGGCGGCGGACGCCAGCCGGGAGCGGGTCACGGGACGGAGCGGATCGTGCAGATCATGGACGAGCCATTCCAGCTCGACCCCGAGGAACCTGGGTGGACCGGTCTTGAAACAGATGCCGTGGACCAGTGCTTCGGCCTCCTCTTCGTCGACCATCCGGGTGGAGCCCTCGCCGTATGCCTTGGTTTCATCGACCACGCTCGGTGCCCTCCTTCGATAGCCCCTCTGCCCTGTACCCCCAAACCGCTTCCGGCACTCGGCCCGGCCTCGTCAGGGGCGGGCAAGGATCCGGAACTGGTCATCCCGGGAAGGCGTAGACCGTCGAGGCGTGGGCCACCGGTTCGTCCGTGCCCAGTGCGGTGAGGGTGACATCGGTGAAGGCCAGGCGGCGGCCGAGCTTGGTGATGCGGGCCAGCACCAGCACGTCCGTCTCCCGCACGGGGCGCTGGAACGTCGTCGACTGCTGGACGGTCGTCATCGGCCCGTAGCCGCCTCTGGCTGCCGAGACGGCGATGACCGTGGCCGTGTCGGCGGCGGCCATCAGCGCCTGACCGGAAATGCCGCCTCCCTCCCGGGCCAGCCGCTGTGACCACGGGAGTCTCAGCACGGCATGGAGTTCGCCGGTCTCCACCACGGTCAGGCCGAGATCGCGCACCCAGGGCGCGAAGTTCTCGGCGAGTATCTCTTCCGCTGTCTGCGGGGTCGTCGTCATGCGGCCCAGTCTGGTGACCTCTTGACGAGGTCGCCAGTGTGCGACGTACGGTCCGCTGGTGACCGTCCACGAGACAACCGCCGCCGTGTTCGATCCCGAGACCTATGCCCGGGGCGTCCCCTACGGCCTGTTCAAGGAGCTGCGCGAGCACAGCCCCGTGTGCCGGGTGCCCGAGCCCGCCGTCGGATCCTGGCCCGCCGGCCCCGGCTACTGGGCGGTCTTCCGGCACGCCGACGTCAAGTACGTGCTGCGCAGCCCCGAGCTCTTCTCCTCGCACCTGGGCGCCACCCAGCTCCGCGACCCGGACAGCGCGGAGGACCTCGAGTTCGTCCGGGCGATGATGCTCAACCAGGACCCGCCCGCCCAGTTGCGGCTGCGCCGTATCGTCGCCGCGGCCTTCACCCCGCGTGCGGTGCGGGAGCTGGAGCGGGTCGTCGAGGACCGGGCGAACGCTCTCGTCGAGGCCGTCGCCGACCGGGGCGAGGCGGACTTCGTGGAGCTCGCCGCGGACCTGCCCGTGTGGACCCTCGCCCACGTCCTGGGCGTGCCGGAAGAGGACCGGCAACTGCTCTTCGACTGGTCGAACCGGATCATCGGCTACCAGGACCCGGACCACGCGCTGTCGAGCACCGCCGACCCCGCCGTGCTGAGCCCCGCCGGCCGGGCCGCCCTCGCCCTGCGCCCCACGGCGCTCACCCGGCCCGACGGCGCCCCGCTCAACCCCCGCTCCCGCGCGGCCCTGCCCGACATGTTCGCCTACGCGCACGCCCTCGCCGGCCGGCCCCGCCCGGGCAGCGTGATGGCGCGGATGTGCGAGGCGGGCCTGACCCGCGAGGAGTTCGAGAACATGTTCTTCCTCTTCGCGGTGGCCGGGAACGAGACGCTGCGCAACGGCATCCCCGGCGGGCTGCTGACCCTCCTCGACCACCCGGAGCAGTGCGCGCTGCTGAGGGAGCGGCCGGAGCTGACGGCCCCGGCCGTGGAGGAGATCCTGCGGTACTGGCCGCCCGTCATCGACTTCCGGCGCACGGCCACCCGGGACACCGAGCTCGCGGGCCGGCGCATCCGCCGCGGCGAGAAGGTCGTGGTCTACCACGCCTCCGCCAACCGCGACGAGCGCGTCTTCGCCGACCCCGACCGCTTCGACATCACGCGCACGCCCAACGACCACGTCAGCTTCGGGTACGGCCCGCACGTCTGCCTGGGCGCCCACCTCGCGCGCACCCAGCTGCGGGCCATGCTGCGGGCCGCGCTGGACCGGCTGCCCGGCCTCGAGCGCGCGGGCGAGGCCGTACGGCTGACGTCCAACCTCCAGAACGGCCTCAAACACCTGCCCGTCCGGTGGCGGCCGGCCCGCTGAGGGTCACCCCGCGTCCTTCACCGCCGCGCGCTCGAGGACCGCCCCCAGGGCGGTGCCGGGCGGCAGGGTGCCGAACGCCCCGCCCCAGTCGCCGTCGAGCCGCGAGGCGCAGAAGGCGTCCGCGACGGCCGGGGTGCTGTGGCGGACGAGCAGGCTGCCCTGGAGGACGAGCGTGAGCTGCTCGGCGAGACGGCGGGCGAGCAGCTGGGCCCGGTGCGGATCGTCGAGCGAGCCCAGCAGCGTACGGACGCGCCCGGCCGCGGCGTCGAGCCGGGCGTCCGCCCCGGCCGCCGCGCCGACCTCGGCGAAGTAGGCGTCGAGCACGGCGGGTTCGCGCTGCAGCGCGCGCAGCACGTCCAGCGCCGCGACGTTGCCCGAGCCCTCCCAGATGGACAGCAGCGGAGCCTCCCGGTAGAGGCGGGGCATGCCGGACTCCTCGACGTAGCCGTTGCCGCCCAGGCACTCCAGCGCCTCCGCGGCGTGGGCGCTGCCCCGCTTGCACACCCAGTACTTGCCCGCCGCCAGCCCCAGCCGCCGCAGCGCCCCCTCGGCGGCGTCCCCGGCCTCGGAGCGGTCCAGTGCCGCCGCGAGCCGCATCGCCAGCACGGTGGCGGCCTCGGACTCGACCGCGAGGTCGGCCAGCACATTGCGCATCAGCGGCTGGTCGATCAGCTCCGTGCCGAACGCCTTCCGGTACCGGGCGTGGTGCAGGGCCTGGCGCAGCCCGGCCCGCATGCCGGCGGCGGAGCCGATGACGCAGTCGAGGCGGGTCATGTTGACCATCTCGACGATCGTGCGCACCCCGCGCCCGGGCTCGCCCACCGGCCAGGCCACGGCCTGGTCGTACTCGACCTCCGCGGAGGCGTTGGAGCGGTTGCCGAGCTTGTCCTTGAGCCGCTGGAGGCGCAGGGCGTTGCGGGTGCCGTCGGGCAGCACGCGGGGCATCAGGAAGCACGTCAGGCCCTGCTCCGTCTGCGCCAGCACCAGGAAGACGTCGCTCATCGGCGCGGACGTGAACCACTTGTGCCCGGTGATCAGGTACGAGCCGTCGCCGGCCGGCACGGCCGTCGTCGTGTTGGCCCGGACGTCCGAGCCGCCCTGCTTCTCCGTCATCGACATGCCGGCGATCAGTCCCCGCTTGCCGAGCGGCGGGCGCAGCCCGTAGTCGTACGTGCGGGACGCGAGCAGCGGCTCGTAGGCGGCGGCCAGCTCGGGCTGGGCGCGCAGGGCGGGCACGGAGGCGTAGGTCATCGAGATCGGACAGCCGTGGCCGGGTTCGGCCTGGGCCCAGGCGTAGAACTTGGCCGCGCGCACCAGGTGGGCGCCGGGGCGTGCGTCCGCCCAGGGGGCGGCGTGCTGGCCGCTCTCGACGGCCGCGGCCATCAGGTGGTGCCAGGAGGGGTGGAAGTCGACCTCGTCGATCCGGTGGCCGAACCGGTCGTGGGTGCGCAGCACTGGCGGGTTGCTCTCGGCCGTCCGCGCCCACTCCTGCACCTCCTCCGTGCCGGCCCGGGCACCCAGCTCGCGCACCTCCGCCTCGCCCCAGCCGCCGCCGTCGCGCCGCAGGGCCTCCAGCAGGGCCGGCTCGTCGGCGGTGGAGAAGCCGGTCAGGGGCGGAGCCTGGTTGAAGACCTCATGCGTGGCACTCACGTCGACCTCCGGTCGTCTTGACGGGGTTCAGTCAATCGGTGCCGGTCATTATCCTCGGTGCCTCGATGCCTGTGGGGCGGGCGGGGATTATGAGGAATCAGTGACAGTTCTGCCAGGTGGCAGACAGGTGGCGCATTCGTGTGTTTACCCGACCGATACTGTCCTCATGTCACGCGTGCTTCTGATCGAGGACGACCGGGCCGTACGGGAAGGGGTCACCCTCACCCTGCGCCGCCGCGGCCACGACGTCGAAGCCGCGGCAACCGGCGAGGCCGGGATCGCCGCGCTCGGCGCCTTCCGGCCCGACCTCGTCCTGCTCGACCTGATGCTCCCCGACGTCAGCGGCTTCGAGGTCTGCCGCCGCATCCGCGCCACCCAGCAGATCCCGATCATCATGCTCACCGCCCGCGGCGACGACATCGACGTCGTCCTCGGCCTCGAGGCCGGCGCCGACGACTACATCGTCAAGCCCGCCCGCGGCGAGGTCCTCGAGGCCCGCATCCGCGCCGTCCTGCGCCGGGCCGCCCCGGTCGACGGCGCGGGCGAGGCGGTCCCGACGCCCCAGGCCGCCGAGACCCACGGCGACCTGACCATCGACCGTGCCGGCCTGCTCGTCGCCAAGCACGGCCAGGACCTCGCGCTCGCCCCCTCCGAGATGAAACTGCTGCTCTACCTGTCCGCCACCCCCGGCCGGGTCTTCAGCCGCCAGCAGCTCCTCGAGCACGTGTGGGAGCACAGCTACCACGGCGACGCCCGCCTCGTGGACGCCTGCGTGATGCGGCTGCGCACCAAGGTCGAGGACTCCACGCGCACCCCCCGCTACATCCAGACCGTCCGCGGTTTCGGCTACCGGTTCGGCCCGCTGTGAGACCGCCGGTGCTCCGCCGCGCCGGCTCCTTCGTACGAGGGCTGCGCGCCCGGCTCGTCGTGGCCTTCCTGCTCGTCGCCGCGCTGAGCGCGCTCGCCACCGCGGGGCTCACCTTCCGCTCCGCGCGCACCGCGATCCTCAAGCACACCCAGGACGCCGCCGTCGACACCCTGCGCGGACAGGTCAACTCCCAGGCGCCCGACCTCAACGACTTCCCGCCCAACACCTCGGACCTGGCCAAGTTCACCCAGGGCCTCGGCCGCGCCGGCGAGACCCAGCACTGGATCGTCTCCGCCCGCTACAAGGACGAACCCATGGTCTCCGCCGCCGGCATGGGCCCCGGCTCGGCTATCCCCGCCGACGTACAGAAGAAGGTCCGGGCGGGCATCCCCGCCGTCCAGCGCGTCGACCTCGGCGGCCGCCCCTGGCTCGTCATCGGCCTGCCCGTGACCTACAGCAACACCTCCCAGATGTCCGGCCTCGAGGTCTACGCCCAGGTGCCGCTCCGTGAGGACCAGGCCAACGTCCAGGCCCTCGTGGAGGCCGCCCAGAAGGGTGCCCTGCCCGCCGTCGCCCTCGCCATCGTGCCCGCCCTGATCGCCGCCCGCGGCGTGCTGCGCCCGGTACGCGAACTGCGCCGCGGCACCCAGCGGATCACCGAGGGCGCGCTCGACACCCGGCTCGAGGTCACCGGGCGCGACGAACTCGCCGAACTCTCCCGGACGTTCAACGGCATGGCGGAAGCCCTCGAGAAGAACGTCGCCGAACTGCGCCGCATGGAGGCCAACTCCCGCCGCTTCGCCGCCGACGTGTCGCACGAACTGCGCACCCCGCTGGCCGCGATGACCGCCGTCGTCGACGTCCTCGACGACGACGCCGGCGCCGGCGCGCTGGACCCCGACACCGCCTACGCCGTGCGCCTCATCAGCGAGGAGACCGGCAAGCTCGCCCGCATGGTCGAGGACCTGATGGAGATCTCCCGCTTCGACGCGGGCGCCGCCTCCCTGCACCTGGACGAGGTCGACGTCGCCGAGACCGTGCGCAAGACCCTCCAGGCGCGCGGCTGGCAGGACAAGGTGCGGGCCGAACTGCCCGAGGGCGTACGGGCGTCGCTCGACACCCGCCGCATCGACGTCGTGGTCGCCAACCTCGTCGGCAACGCCCTGCGGCACGGCGGGGAACCCGTGTGCGTCACGGTCCGGGCCACCGAGGAGGAGCGGCTGCTGATCGAGGTCTCCGACCACGGCGACGGCATCGACCCCGAGGTGCTGCCGCACGTCTTCGACCGCTTCTACAAGGCGGACGCCGCCCGGGTCCGCTCCGAGGGCAGCGGCCTCGGCCTCGCCATCACCCTGGAGAACGTGCGCCTGCACGACGGGACCATCCGGGCCGCCAACAGGCCCGAGGGAGGAGCCGTGTTCACCGTGGACCTCCCGCTGCGCACCGGAGGTGACGAGACGTGAGAACACGACGCGCGACAGCAGCGGCAGCCGTGGTGCTGGCCCTGGGCATGCTCACCGCCTGTGGTGTCGAGTCCACGGACGTCATCGAGTTCGGGCAGCCCGCCACCGGGGTCAAACGGCCCGGTGTGCGTGCACAGGACGTGACCCTCTACTTCGCCATCCCCAACAGCAACAGCGTCTTCCCGGTGCGGCGCCCGGCGAACGGGCCGGTGAGCGCGGACGAGGCTGTGCTGCTGATGCTCCAGGGGCCCAACGAGGCCGAGCGGCTGCGCGGCCTCTACAGCGACATCGGCATGAAGCCGGGCGGGGGGATCACCATCAGCACCGGCGAGGGGAAGGCGGCCATCAGCCTGCCCCTCGATGTCAGCCGCCTCAGCCAGACCGCGCGCAATCAGCTCGTGTGCACGGCGGCCAGCAACTCCGTGCCGGGCGGCCTGCCGGCCAGGGAGGTCAAGGTGACCCTGGCCGGCCTGGGCAAGAAGCTCTCCGACCTGACCTGCCCCGGCCCCTTCTCGCCCGTCAACGTGGGTTCCTGAGCGGAGACTTCCGTCACACCGCCTTGCCCGCACGGACGCGGTGGGCGGACTGTGCTGCCATGACCGCGCTGTTGATCCTGAACTATGACGTCACCGACCCCGAACGCCTCGACGCGTACCGCGAGGCCGCGGCGCCCGTCCTGCTGGCGCCGCCCGGCTCCGGCGAACTCCTCGCCAGCACGGACCGCACGGTCCACCTCCCCGAGACCGGGCGCCCGCCCGGCGGCACCCACACGGTCGTCCTGCGCTTCCGCGACGCCGACCACGCCCACGCCGTCTACACCTCGGACCGGTACCAGCAGCTTCTCGAGGAGCGGCTCGCGGCCACTGTCCCCGTCTCCGCGATGATCGTCCCCGAAGTCACCGACAGGACGACGTCATGACCGTCTACGCGATAGCCCAGCTCTCCGTCCACGACCGCCCCCGCTACGAGACCTACGTGGCCCGCTTCATGCCGGTGCTCCACCAGTACGGCGGCCGGCTGCTGGCAGCCGACGAACAGCCGGAAGTGGTCGAGGGTCAATGGAACCAGGACAAGGTGATCCTCCTGGCCTTCCCGGACCACGACGCGTTCACCGCATGGGCCAACTCGCCGGAATACCTGGACATTTCCAAGGACCGCCTGGCAGCTACCGAGGGGCCGGTGCTTCTGGTACGGGGCGTGAAGCCCTCCTGAGTGCGCGAGGTGGGCTAACGGCCGGCCGTGGTGCGGGTGCGGTCTGCCATCGTCTCCCAGAAGGAGTGGAGCTTTCTGACAGGGGTGCCGACCCAGGGCGGCGTATGGCGGCTCACCGCGACCAGGTGCCAATGCGCCCTGGTGTGCAGGAGTGCCTGCTGCTGCCGGCAGAACGGCTCCTCGATCTCGGCCTGCGGCTGACGGCCCCGGGGCGGGTAAGGGCACAGCCGGAAGCGGCAGTTGGACAGACAGGTGCTGCCGGGTTGGTCGGCCTCCGCCTTGCCGACGGTGAACTCGGGATGCAGCGGGCCGCGGTCTTGGGTGAGGCAGGGCGGGAGTCTCCCCTGGTTCGCCAGCCTCAGCCGTTCCTCCACTTCGTCGAACTTCCCGTTGCGCCAGGTGAGGTTGTTCATGATGAGGACGTCGGCGACCAGTCGCTGGGCACGGGGATGGAGAATGCTCCAGCCCACGGAGGGAGGGATCCACAGACTGTGCTTACGGTAGCGGTCCGGATCGGCCGGCCGGGACCCCACGTTGTCCAGGGCCCGCTTCTCGTCGATCCAGATGAACAACTCCGGATGCCCCGTCTCCAGAGCCAGCGTCACCAGATCGCCCGTCTCCGCCACAAAGGGATGGAGGAGCTGGTCGTGGTCGGCGCCGCCCGCCGCCGCACGATGCTCGGAGCCGATCAGGGAGAGCCAGTGCGCCACCGACTGTACGGGGTCGGTGGTGCCGCGCGCCGCCTGGTCGTGACCGCTGGTCGATGACGCGCGCGACCGCCGCCTCCGCCGGTGCTCCGCCGTGCTTCTGGCCTCCTGTCCTACGGCATCCGGCAGCTCCCAGAGGCACAGCGCCTGCAGCAGACTGAGCTGGGAGTACCAGTAGCGGCTGCGGCCGAGCATCTTCTCGGCCCGCTGGATCAGGAAGGTCCTGGTCTCCTCGGAGGTGCTGGGGTGCCGCCGCCTTCGGTTCGCGATGTTCTTGAAACCCTGGGCCAGTGCGATCTCCAAGCAAAGCGGCAGGTCGGGCTGCCCGTTGGCGGCGGGGTCGAGGTGTTCCAGCCAGAAGTCGAGCCGTTCCTTCGCCTCGTCACGGTACTTCTCGCTGACCGAGCCCACGAGCATGGGAACTGTCCAGCCTCGCATGACGAATTGACGGCAGAGTCGTTCCTTGGACCGTTCCAAGTCCTCCACTTGCCTGCGGAAATCCTCATCTTGGGGCCGCTCGTTTCCCTGGGCGTCGGCAGTGCTCAACCACTCCTGGTAGACGTCCGCCCGCTCTCTCTGAAGCCTGCGCTTTTCCTGCAGAAATCGCGCCACGGGATCCTCACCCGATGCAAAGCCCTTGAGCATTGCCCGGTACGCAGCATCGCCACCCGCACCCATCTCCTGGGCTATGGCCAGCCGAATGGGATGCGACTCCTCGATACAGCCGATCTCGAACAGCAGGTCGTAGGAGGGCTGCCTACCTGTCTCGCTTGCCTCCCGCAGCACCTCACCGTACCGGCGCACCAGCCGCAGCTTCGCCTCCTCGACCGTCCGCGGATCGTCCAGAACCTCCTTCCAGGCTCTCTTCAGTTCCCCGGCGATGTCACCGCGCTCCAACAGATCCGGAGTCACGGCGCAGATCTCCAGAGCCGCGGCACAGAGATCCAAAGCCTTGGCGTCCTTGCGGCCACCAGTGGCGTCACACAGCATACGGGTCAACGCCTCGGCGGCATCCGGACGTTGCCGCGACAGAAGAATCAGTGCTATCAGCAATTCTCGTCCGGGGCCTGGCGTTTCGAGTGCGGGCTCCACTATCTCGACAACCTTCTCATCGGCCATGCGGCTCAGCAGATGGAAACCGAGGAATGCCTGGATGATGCTGTGCGGGAAGCGCACCTTGTTCTCATAGCTCACCGTCAGGCCGAGCTGATGCCCGAAGGCGGCGTACTTCGCCAGTTGTCGGTGAACTTGATACTTGTCCTCGGCCAGAACCTCACCACTGACCGAGGCGATGGCATCCCGTGCCGCCCGCGTGATGATCTCCAACTGTCCTGCCGTCAGGGCCGAGGGGTCGCCTGCCGCCGCGCGTTCCGCGCCTCGCCCGATGACGTCGTCGAAGATCACCTCAAGGCTGTCCTGCATCAGCCCTACACAAGCCAGCGCGGATATCGCTTCGATGCTCTCCTCGCGCTCCGTGCGGGACATCACCAGCTCGCTCTTCAGACGCCCCTCGACCAGCGCCTGCCGCCACGTGTCCAGAAGCAGCAGCCGCAGCCTTGAGCAGTCATGGCTGCGGGTGTCCAGGGGGTCCGGGTGGTGACGCAGCCCCAAGTGCTCCAGACAGTCGTTCTGTTGCAGCATCCGGGCGATCTGCATATAGATCGGCGAGTCCGAGACGTTGGCGGTTTCCACGATCCAGTCCAGCCGCCGCTCATCCGCCTCCCGTGCGTCCTGCAACAGGTATTCCAGTGCCGCCTCTTCGCTGAGCGGCTCCAGCTCCATGATCGCCGCCGGTGCGCTTTCCAGTGGGGTGTGCGGGCGGGAGGCGATGATCAGGGGCAGCTCCTGCCGGTACGCGCGGTCGATGGCGCGACGGATGATGCTGTCGCGGTCGTCCCGATGCTGCTCGTCCTGTACGGCCTCCTCCAGGCCGTCCGCGATGACGACCGCCTTGTCGTCCAGACGCAATTGCCGCCAGGTCCGTTCGCCCTGCGCGATGGTGGGGGCACTCTGGTCCGCCAGCTCCAGAAAGCGACGTTTGGCTATCTTCTCGAAATCGAGCTCACCATCGGTGGCAGCCTCACGCAGTTCAATCGGGACGGGGACCGCATGCTGCTCCGCCAGCAAGCGCGTCAACTCCACCAGAACGGCGGTCTTTCCGGTTCCGACCCCGCCGATCAGCAGATAGGGCTTGCGTGTTCTGCGGTCGCGGAGCGTCTGCGCGATGACCTGGGCGAGTTCCCGGCGCCCCACGATCTGGTCGACGATCGTTCCCGAAGTGGGAACCAGCTCATGAGGGCTCTTGCGAGCCTTCTCCACGACCGGCTTCCTGGTCTTGCGGTACCAGAAGAGCAGGAAGATCCCCAGGAACAAGGCGGTCATCAGGAAGGGGCCGACGATTTCCACGGCCGTCTTGAACCCGTCCCCGTTCTCCAAATGCTTGAACAACGGGGTAGGGTTGAGGTACTGATCCGCCAACAACAGCAACAGCAGCGTGCCCAAAATGGCATAGGCGTGGATGAGCCAGGTGAAGGATGGCTGCCAGTGGCGCCAGCTGCGATCGGGAACGATGCTGCGGCGCGCCTCCCACCGGGTCCGAGCCGTGCGCCAGCGGTATCGCAGCCCCTGTCCGAGGCGGGACAGGCCCCGCCGCGGATAGAGCGTGTACCAGGGCGCGTTGTGCGGGCGCTTCTTGCCCTCCGGGTGCCGCACGACTTTGATCATCGCTTCGCTCCCTCTTGTTCGCACCGGGGAGGGGCGGGAGCGCTGCCGCGTAATTCCATGGAAGCACGGCCGTGGCGTATCGCAACACGGCCGTGCGGTCAGCCGGCCTCGTCCCTCATCGCGCGGATATCCATCCCGCCGAGCGCGTCCGCGGACGTCTCCGCGTTGTGCGCGTGGGCCAGGTGGTGCAGGCCGAAGGCCGCGTCCAGGCCGGAGTGGAGGCCCTGGAGGTCCTCGGCCTGGTTGACGGCGCGTTTGGCGAGGGCGAGGCCCATGCGGGGCATGGTGGCGATGCGGGTGGCCAAGGTCTGTGTGCGGGCGGTGAGTTGGTCGCGTGGTACGACCAGGTTGACCATGCCGACCTCGTACGCGCGCCGCGCGCTCATCCGGTCGCCGGTGTACAGGAGCTCCTTCGCGATGCGCGGCGGCATCACCCACGGGTGGGCGAAGTACTCCACCCCCGGGATGCCCATCCGTACCACCGGGTCCGCGAAGAAGGCGTCCTCGCTCGCGACGATCAGGTCGCACACCCACGCCAGCATCAGCCCACCCGCCACACAGGCGCCCTGCACCGAGGCGATGACCGGCTTCGGCAGTTCGCGCCAGCGGCGGCACATGCCCAGGTAGACCTCGGACTCGCGGGTGTACCGCTGTTCCGCGCCCGCCTTGTCCGAGTGGTCCCACCACAGGCCCGCCCGGCGCGGGAAGGGGAGATGGGCGTCGCGGCCCGGGCTGCCGATGTCGTGGCCCGCTGAGAAGTGGTCGCCCGCGCCCGCGAGGACGACGACCTTGACGGCGTCGTCGGCGGCGGCCTTGCCGAAGGCGTCGTCCAGGGCGTAAGTCATCGCGGAATTCTGGGCGTTGCGGTACTCGGGGCGGTCCATCGTGACCGTGGCGACCGGGCCGTGGAGCTCGTAGCGCACCGTCATGCCGAGTCCTTCCCTAACAAGTGTTTGGTAGGTTACCGTGCGCTCATGAGCGGCGTCGAGGCTTCCTCTTGTCCTCCCAGCCCCTGTCCTCCCGGGCATGCACTGCTGTCAGGCCGCACCGCCGTGATCACCGCCGCGGCGGGAACCGGCATCGGCGGGGCGACGGCCCGGCGCTTCCTCGAGGAAGGTGCCCGCGTCGTCCTCGGTGATGCGCATGGGCGCCGGCTCGCTGATGTCGTCGCCGCGCTCGCCGAGGAGTTCGGCGAGGAGCGGGTGGCGGGCGTGTCATGCGATGTCACCGACGAGACGCGGATCGCCGCTCTGCTCGACCTCGCCGAGGAGCGCCACGGTGCGCTCGACATCCTCGTCAACAACGCGGGCCTCGGCGGCACCGCGGAGCTCACGGACATGACCGACGAGCAGTGGGACGCGGTCGTCGGCACCACCCTGACCGGCACGTTCCGCTGCACGCGCGCCGCCCTGCGGCGCATGCGGGCGGGCGGCACCGGCGGCACCGTCGTCAACAACGCCTCCGTCGCCGGCTGGCGCGCTCAGCGCGGCCAGGCGCACTACGCCGCCGCCAAGGCCGGGGTCATGGCCCTCACCCGGTGCGCGGCGGTGGAGGCGGCGGCGTACGGGGTGCGCGTCAACGCCGTCGCGCCGAGCCTGGCCCTGCACCCTCACCTGGCGAAGGTCACCACCCCCGGCCTGCTCGAGGAGCTCGCCCGGCAGGAGGCGTTCGGGCGGGCCGCGCAGCCCTGGGAGGTGGCCAACGTGATCGTCTTCCTCGCCAGTCCCTACTCCTCGTACATGACCGGCGAGACCGTCTCCGTCAGCAGCCAGCGCGCGTGACCGACAATGACACCGTGCCGACCAGCAAGAAGACCACCGTGCCCGCTTCGCCCGAGCGCCGCCGCGAGCTGCTGGCGACCGCCGCCGAGGTGTTCGCCGCCCAGGGTTACCGTGCCACCACCGTGCGCAGGATCGCGGACGAGGCGGGCATGCTCGCGGGCAGCCTCTACTACCACTTCGACTCCAAGGAGTCGATGCTGGACGAGATCCTCTCCACCTTCCTGGACGAGCTGTGGAGCGGCTACGACGCCGTGCTCGCCGCCGGGCTCGGCCCCCGGGAGACCCTCGAGGCCCTCGTCACCGAGTCCTTCCGCGAGATCGACCGGCACCGTGCCGCCGTCGCGGTCTACCAGAAGGAGGCCCGGCACCTGGCGGACCGGCCCCGCTTCGGCTATCTCGCCGAGTCCCGGAGGAAGTTCGAGGAGGTGTGGCTGGGCACCCTGCGGCGCGGGGCCGCCGAGGGAGTCTTCCGCACCGACCTCGACGTCCGTCTCACCTACCGCTTCCTGCGCGACACGGTGTGGGTGGCGGTCTCGTGGTACCGCCCGGGCGGCCCGCACAGCCCGGAGGAGATCGCCCGGCAGTACCTGTCGATGGTCCTGGACGGCATCGCCGTACGCATCTAGGCCGTACGCATCTAGGGAGTTGCACCATGGCCGAGGCATTCATCGTCGCAGCGGTACGCACCCCGGTCGGCCGGCACGGCGGAGGTCTCGCCGCCGCGCACCCCGCAGACCTGGGGGCGCACGTCATCAGGGCGCTGATGCGGCGCACGGGGGTCGACCCGGCCGCGGTCGACGACGTCGTCCTCGGCTGCCTCGACGCGGTCGGCCCGCAGGCCGGTGACATCGCCCGCACCAGCTGGCTGGCCGCCGGGTACCCCGAGTCCGTGCCCGGGGTCACCGTCGACCGGCAGTGCGGTTCCTCGCAGCAGGCCGTCCACTTCGCCGCCCAGGCCGTGCTCTCCGGCACCCAGGACCTGGTCGTCGCGGGCGGCACCCAGAACATGTCGCAGATCCCCGTCGGCTTCGCCACGCGCAGGGCTGCCGTCCCGCTCGGTCTGGTCGACGGGCCGTTCGCCGGCTCGCGCGGCTGGCGGGAGCGCTACGGCGACCGGCCCGTCGACCAGTTCCACGGCGCGGAGCTGATCGCGGACCAATGGGGCATCTCCCGCCGGGAGATGGAGGAGTACGCGTTCCGCTCGCACCGCCGGGCCGTACGGGCCGCGGACGAGGGCCGCTTCGCCCGCGAGCTCGCCGCCTACGGGGACGTGACGGCGGACGAGGGCCCGCGCCGGGAGACGACCCTCGAGCGCATGGCCGCCCTCCCCGCGGTCGTCCCGGGCGGGCGGCTGACCGCCGCCGTCTCCTCGCCGCTGTCGGACGGCGCCGCCGCCCTGCTCATCGCGAGCGAACGGGCCGTCGCCGACCACGGCCTCACGCCTCGCGCCCGCATCCACCACCTCTCCGTGCGCGGCGACGACCCGATCCGCATGCTGACGGCCCCCATCCCCGCCACGGCGCAGGCGTTGAAGAAGACCGGCCTGACCCTCGGCGACATCGACCTGTTCGAGGTCAACGAGGCGTTCGCCCCGGTCGTCCTGGCCTGGCTCCGGGAGACCGGAGCCGACCCGGACAAGGTCAACGTCAACGGCGGCGCGATAGCCCTGGGGCACCCCCTCGGAGCCACCGGCGCACGGCTGATGACCACGCTGCTGCACGAACTGGAGCGCACCGGCGGACGGTTCGGGCTGCAGACGATGTGCGAGGGCGGCGGACAGGCCAACGTGACCGTCATCGAACGGTTGTGATCAGGACGGGTCCGGCAGACCCATCGGGTTGGGGAACCGCAGCGCGGAGGCGCAGGCTCCGGCCAACGGCCGCAGGACGTCGGTCAGTTCCTTAACCTCCGCCGCGGACAGCTCCTGCCAGGGGCGTGCCGCCGCCCGGTCCGTGGCCTCCTCGGCCCGCGCCAGCAGCCGGCGGCCCTCGTCCGTCGCCGAGCCGTCCTCCGACAGCAGGCCGCGCCCGGCCAGCCGCCGGGCCGCCGCGTCCCACTCCTCGTCCGTCCAGCCCCGGTACGGCTGGAGTTCGGAGCGCGGGATGTCGGCGCCCGCCCGCAGCACGAGGATCTCGCAGCCGTCCAGCCCGGCCGCGACCAGGGCCGCGACATGGCCGTCCCCGCGGTGCTCGCGCAGCAGCGTGGTCGCGTGCCACAGCCGGTCGAGCGGGTCGGCCGGGAAGCCCAGCGCCCCGTTCGCGGCGGCGAGGACCCGCCCGCTGTGGTCCAGCCCCCGGGCGTACTCGCCGAGCAGCACGCCCGCCCGCCCGGCCTCGTCCTCCAGCCCGGACAGCAGGCGCTCCAGCGCGGCGCGCGCCCCCGCGCGCCGGATGCCGAGGGCCTGGCCGGGCGAGACGATCTCCCACACCGACGGCAGCGCCCGGGCCACCATGCCCGGGGCGAAGCCGAAGAACGCCGCCGCCACCGGCTCCGGCCCGACGGGCCCGAACGGGGCGGCCCGGCCCGCGAAGTAGCCACGGCGCCAGCCCCGCAGACCGGCCTCCTCGTAGGCCGCCAGCGCCTCGGGGGCGAAATAGGTGACCGCGTGGACCGGTTCGAACAGCTGCCAGAGCGCACGGGCCACCGTGGTGGGTTCCGTGGGTTCCTCCATCGCGAGACCTCCGTCAATCGTCAATCCGTCGACATGGATGGCGAGGGCAACCTTCGCAGAGTCGCGCTCGCCTGGTCCATGATCCGGCCGACGAGTTCGGCGCAGGACGGCAGGTCCCCGATGACCCCGGCGACCTGCCCGGAGGCCATCACCCCGAGGTCCGTACGGCCGTCCACCATGGCCGCCTTGAGCAGCATCGGGGTGTTCGCGGCCAGCAGCACCTGGCCCCAGCCCAGGTCCCTGCCGCGCTTCGTGGCCAGTCCGTCCCGGAGCAACTGCCCCCAGCCCAGCCCGGAGACGTGCCGGAAGGCCGCCGCGTGCCGTACCGCCCGGGCGAACGCCGAGGCGGGACCGGCCCGTTCGAGGGCGGTGACGAAGGGGGTGCGGAGCATCCGGTGGGGCAGGCCGTCGACCTTGCGCGTGACGGTCACGTCCCCGGCCTGCGCGGCGAGGTAGACGGCCTTCACCCGGGCCGGGACCGTGCTGTCGGCGGTCAGCAGGAAGCGGGTGCCCATCGCGATGCCGGCCGCGCCGTACGCGAGCGCGGCGACGAGGCCGCGGCCGTCGTGGAAGCCGCCCGCCGCGACGACGGGGACGTCCACCGCGTCGACCACCTGTGGCAGCAGGACGGTCGTGGCGACCTCCCCGGTGTGGCCTCCGCCCTCGCCGCCCTGCACGACGAGCGCGTCGGCGCCCCACGCGACGGCCTTCTCGGCGTGCCGCCGGGCGCCCACGGAGGGGATGACGACGACCCCGGCGTCCTTGAGCCGGGCGATCAGCTCGCGCGAGGGCGCCAGTGCGAAGGAGGCCACCCGCACGCCCTCGTCGATCAGGACGCGGACGCGCTCGGCCGCGTCCCCGGCGTCCGCACGGAGGTTGACGCCGAAAGGCGCGTCCGTGCGCTCCTTCACCTCCCGTACGGCGGAACGCAGTTGGGGTACGGTCATGGTCGCCGACCCCAGCACCCCGAGGGCGCCGGCCCGGGCCACCGCCGTGACCAGCCGGGGGCCCGCGACCCAGCCCATGCCGGTCTGCACGATGGGGTGCCGGACGCCCACGAGCCGGGTCAGGGGCGTGACGAGCGTCGGTGCGACGAGTGTCATCCGCCCACCTCCCGCTCCCGCCTGCCCTCCGGGTCGATCACCTCGCGGAGCAGCCGCAGTTCACCGGCCGTCGGCTCCCGGGTGACCGGCACCCCGGCGGGCACGGCGAGCGGGAAGCCGGTGGCGGCCCGCACCTGCCCGGCGGTCACCCCGGGGTGCAGGGAGCGGACGCGCATCGTACGGTCCGGGCCGGTGAAGTCGAGCACGGCCAAGTCGGTCACCACGCACCGGATCCGTACCCGCTGCCCCCGGTCGTGGCCGACGCCGCACACCATGTCCACCTTGTCGACCAGCACCCGGGGGGAGTGCCGGGGGATCCAGTAACTGACCGGATGGTTGAGCGTGTTGGCGGGAGCACCGCGCACCCCGAGCAACTGACGGTCCGGCCGTCGCCAGTCGCCGATGCGGCTGATGTTCTGGTTGCCGTACCGGTCGAGCTGGCTCGCGCCCATCATCACGTGCCGCCTGCCGCCGGTGACCAGCGCGAGGTGCCTGCGGTAGGGGAGCCAGCCCTCCACGCTGCCGTCGTCGGCGACCAGCAGCGCCTCGCCGTCGGTGAGCAGCAGGTCCGGCGCGAACGTGAGCCGGGCCAGCCGCGCCCCGATCGAGGGGATCACACCCATCGGGCTCGCCAGGATCTCGCCGTCCCCGCGCCACGCCTCCGCGCAGGCCACGGCGCACACGTCGGCCCGGCTCATGCCCGCCCCCCGCGCCACTTCGCCACCGCCACCCGGTAGCCGTCCTCACTCCCGGACAGGAAGCGCTCCGTGAACTCCCGCCATCCGTCCGGGGAGCGCGCGGCCTGCGCGTACGCCGCCTGGAAGGCCTCGTCGCGCCCGTAGTCCGGCGCACAGGAGGTGAAGTGCGCCCCTTCCGGTGCCTCGACGACCCCGGTGACGCAGTGCCGCTGCACCAGCAGCGTCTGCGGACCGCCCTCCTTCGCGAAGTCCGCGCTCTCGACGCACCGTTCGCAGGAGACGTACGCCTCCCGGGCGGCCTCGCAGAAGAGGTCGTCGAAGTACGGGTCCGGCCCCAGGTACTGGGCGTTGCCGCGCCGGTCCGCGCGGTTGAGGTGCACCAGGGCCGCGTCCAGCGTCAGGGCGGGCACGGCGACGAGCTCCTCGGCGTCCGCGTACGGCGAGACGACCGTACGCAGCTCCGGGTTGACCCGCATCACGTCGGAACCGAGCCCCCGTACGGGCAGGAACGGCAGGCGGTGCGCGGCGGCCGTGAGCCCCCACATGAGCATCGCCTCGTCCAGCTCGGTGAGTTCGAGCGCCCCGCGCTCGCGGGCCGCGCGGAAGTGCGGCTCGAGCGGGACGGAGTCCAGGGTGACGAAGGCGGTGACCAGCCTGCGGATCTTCCCCGCCGCGGCCAGCAGCCCCACGTCCGGGCCGCCGTAGGAGACCACGGTGAGGTCGGTGAGGGAGGACCGCAGCAGGGCCCGGACGAGCGCCATCGGCTTGCGGCGCGAACCCCAGCCGCCGATCCCGATGGTCATGCCGCTGTGCAGCCGGGCCACCGCCTCGTCGGCCGTCATCCGTTTGTCGGCGCTCACGCCGGCCCTCCTTCCAGGAACGCCCGGCGGCGCGCCGCGCCGACGCCGCTGAGGCCGGCCTCGAAGGTGAAGCCCTGCTCGTAGCGGTAGCTGCGGCGCACGTCCATGGGGTCGATGCCGTTGAGTGCCGCCTTGGCCAGCCGCAGCAGGGTGCCGTCCTTCGCGGCGATCTCGCGTGCCAATTCCTGTGCATATTGTGGGAGTTCGGCTGTCGGTGCGACGCGCCACACGGCTCCGTGCCGGTGCAGCTCCTGCGCGCCGACCGTGCGGGAGGTGTAGAACAGCGTGCGCATCAGGTGCTGGGGCACGAGCCGGGCGAGGTGGGTCGCCGCGCCGAGCGCCCCCCGGTCCAGCTCGGGCAGCCCGAAGACGGCGTCCTCCGCGGCCACGATGGCATCGGCGTTGCCGACGAGGCCCACACCGCCGCCGAGACAGAAGCCCTGCACCGCCGCGACGACGGGGACCTCGCACTCGTAGACGGCGGCGAACGCCTCGGCGCAGCCCCGGTTCGCGCCGAGCAGGGCGTCGTGGCCGGGCGTGCGCTGTATCTCCTTGAGATCCACGCCCGCGTTGAAGCCCCGCCCGGCCGCCGCCAGCACCACACAGCGCACCTCGGGTTCGGCCCCTGCCGCCCGTACGGCCCCGGCGAGGTCGTACCAGCCCCGCACCGGAAGGGCGTTGACGGGAGGGAAGTCCACGGTGACGACGGCGATGCCCGGTTCGGGGCGTGCGGTGGAGACACCCATCGGGGGATCAGCTACCTTTCCACCAAACGTTTGTTAGGTGAACTGGTGCGACGGTAGCAGTGAACCGGCCGTCGCGGGAGGGCGGCGAGATGGACGGACGGGTCGTTGTCGTCACCGGTGGCACCCGCGGCGTCGGCGCGGGCATCGCCCGGGCGTTCACGCGGGCGGGCGCGCACGTCGTCGTCTGTGCCCGCCACCCGCCGGACGAGCCGTCAGCCGCCCGCTTCCTGCCCGTGGACCTGCGTCAACCCGACCTGATCCACGGCCTGTTCGACCGGATCGCGGACGAGTACGGGCGGCTGGACGTCCTGGTCAACAACGCCGGCGGCACACCCTGGCGGCCGCTGGACGACGCGCCTGCCGAGCGCCACGCCCGCGTCCTGGAGCTCAACCTCACGGCACCGCTCACCGCCTCGCTCGCCGCCCACCGCATCATGCGCGGCCAACAGGGCGGCGGCTCCATCGTGATGACCGGCAGCGTCAGCGGCACCCGCCCCTCGCCCGGCACCGCCGCCTACGGGGCCGCCAAGGCGGGGCTCGAGCACCTCGCGCGCACGATGGCCGTCGAATGGGCCCCGCACATCCGCGTCAACACGCTCGTCCTCGGCATGGTGCGCACCGAGTCCGCGCACCTGCACTACGGCGACGCGGACGGCCTCGCCGCCGTCGCCCGCACCGTGCCGCTCGGCCGCCTCGCCGAGCCGGACGAGGCCGGCGAGGCCGCGGTCTTCCTCGCCTCGGACCACGCCGCCTACATCACCGGGGCGAGCCTGCTCGTCCACGGCGGCGGGGAGCGGCCCGCCTTCCTGTCCGCAGCCAACGTGCCCGGGAGGTACGAGAGTTGACTGGAATCTGCACCGGCCGTGTGGCCGCCGTCACCGGCGCCGGGCGCGGCCTCGGCCGGGCCCACGCGCTCGCCCTCGCCGCCGAGGGCGCCCGGGTCGTCGTCAACGACCTCGACGCGGACCCCGCCCGGCGGGCCGCCGAGGAGATAGGGGAGCGCGGCGGCGACGCCGTGGCGCACTGCGGCGACATTGCCGATGCGGCGGGTGCCGCCTCTCTCGTCGCCACCGCCCTGCGGACCTACGGCCGGCTGGACACCCTGGTCAACAACGCCGGCTGCCTGCGCGACCGGATGCTCGTCAACCTCACCGAGGACGACTGGGACGCCGTCGTCCGCGTCCACCTCAAGGGCCACTTCCTCACGCTCCGGCACGCCGCCGCATACTGGCGCGCCGAGGCCAAGGCGGGCCGCGCCCCGGACGCGCGCGTCATCAACACCACGTCCGGAGCAGGGCTGTTCGGCAGCGTCGGCCAGGCCGCCTACGCCACGGCGAAGGCCGGTATCGTCGCCCTCACCCTGGTCGCCGCCGCCGAACTGGCCCGCTACGGCATCCAGGTCAACGCCGTCGCCCCGGCCGCGCGCACCAGGATGACCGAGCACACCTTCGCCGCGGCCATGGCCGCCCCGCAGGACGGCACCTTCGACGCCATGGCCCCGGAGAACGTCTCCCCGCTCGTCGTCTGGCTCGGCTCCGCCGCCTCCGAGGGCGTCACGGGCCAGGTCTTCGGCGCCGAGGGCGGGCGCATCACCGTGCTGGAGGGCTGGCACCCCGGCCCCGTCACGGACAAGGGCGACCGCTGGACCCCGGCCGGGGCGGGGGAGGCCGTACGCCGCCTGCTCACCGAGGCCCGCGTGGCCCGGCCCGTCCATGGGACGCAGTAGACGATCTTGCCTGGACGACAGTGGTGCGGCAGGGTCGTGCAGAAATACGAGGCTATGACGACGGAGGAATGACATGCCGCTCGAAGGCGAGTACGAGCCGAGTCCGACACCGTGGGTGCGCGAACAGGTCGAACAGTACGAGGGGTCCGGGGGCACCGAGGGCACGACGCTGCGGGGGATGCCCGTCATCATCCTCACGACCCGGGGTGCGAAGAGCGGAAGGATCCGCAAGTCCCCGCTCATGCGGGTGGAGCACGAGGGCAGCTACGCGGCCGTCGCGTCCTTGGGCGGCGCGCCCAAGCACCCGGTCTGGTACCACAACCTCGTGGCCGACCCCCGGGCCGAGCTCCAGGACGGGCCGGTGCGCCGGGACATGACGGCCCGTGAGGTCACCGGGGAGGAGAAGGCCCTCTGGTGGGCGCGGGCCGTCCAGGCGTTTCCCGACTACGCCGACTACCAGGAGAAGACCGACCGCGTGATCCCGGTCTTCGTCCTGGAACCCGCGCCCGGCGAGCACTGAGCACGGCCGCTCCGGCTGTTTGGAACCGGCCCGCACGTGGCAACGAACGCACGTGTGGGCCGTGTTGCACCGTTCCCGGAGAGGTGGCTGAATTGTCGATCGGCACGGACGAGCGCACCTGGGCATTCCGACTTGTCGGCCCGGGGACCCTGCGGGAATCCAGCGAGCAGCGCGCGGAACGCATTTCGCCCGGCGGTATCGAGGTCGGTTTCCTGGCGGCCGGAATCTGCGGCAGCGACATGCCGAAATTCATGGCGGGACCGTCCGGCGGCCGCTCGCTCTCGGGATTTCCGCTGCACGAATGCGTCGGCGTGGTCACCCGGGCGGCCGAGGACGCCTCCCTGGAGGGGCGGCACGTGATCGCCGTACCGTCCGAGGACCGCGGGCTGCGCGGCCACTTCACCGTCGAGGTGGGGCGGTACCGCATGCTCGACCGCCGCTGGACCGAGCGCCGCGAGCTGGCCGTCGCCACCCTCGTCCAGCCCCTGGCCACGGTGCTGTTCGGGGCCGACCGGTGCGACGAGATGCGCGGACGCACCGTCGTCGTGGTCGGGTGCGGGCCGGTAGGGCTGCTGCACGGGCTGGTGGCGCGCGACCGCGGGGCGCGCACCGTGCTCGGGGTGGATCCGCGCGTCGTCACGGACGATGCCGCCGCCTTCGGGTTCGACGCCATCGCCCGCGACGCCGACGACCTCGGCCCGGACTGCGCCGACCTGTGCGTCGAGGCGGTGGGGCACCAGGAACGCACCCTGTCCACCGCGGTGCGGCTGTGCCGCGCGGACGGCGAGATCCTCGCCTTCGGGGTGCCCTCGCAGCCCTGGTACCGGCTGCCGTTCGAGGAGCTGTTCCGCAAGCGCCTGACGCTGCGCACCGCGGTGACCCCGCCGTGGGCGCCGTACCTGCGGCGCGCCGAGGCGTTCGCGCTGGGCCACCGCGACGCCCTCGCGGCGGTGGTCTCGCACGTGCTGCCCGTGCAGGAGGCGCAGCGCGCCTACACGCTCATGGCGAGCGGCGAGCCCTACCGCCGCAAGGTGGTGCTGGCGGCCCCGGACATCCGCTGACATCCGCTGAATTCCGGGGACGAGTTGCGGTGATCCGGCCCGCTGTTATGGTCGAATCCATGTGTCTCAGGCCTCCCCGAGAGGTGGTGGGTGCGAATGAATACGACGACACCCGGTGCCGAGATATTGAAGCAATTGGGTTTCGCGGCACATGACGACCACGGAATGGCGGCCTCGCCCGCCACCTTCGAGGACGGCGCGGATTTCCGCGTGGAAATCCCCGTCATCAACAGCCTTGCCACACTGGCCGGTGTGTTCCGCCGGGCCCGTCGCCGCGGCATCGTCGTCAACCGGGCGACCGAGACGCTGGGGCTGTTCCGGCACACCCGCCAGGAGGTGAAGGACTGCCTGGCCCTCGCCCACGACGAGGGTGCCGCGATGTTCTTCTCCGTCGGCCCGCGCGCGACCTACGACACCAGCCCGACCCGGCTCACACCGCAGGGCGGCTTCATCGGCTACCGGCTGCGCGGCATGGACCAGGTGCGCAACGCACTCGACGACGTCCTGCGCGGAATCGAGCTGGGCTGCCGCAACTTCGTCGTCTACGACGAGGGCCTGCTGCACGTCCTGGCCCGGGCCCGCACCCACCGGCGCATACCCGCCGAGGTGCGCTTCAAGGCCTCGGCGCACCTCGGATACGCCAACGCCGCCAGCGTGCAGCTGCTGGCGGGGCTGGGGGCCGACAGCGTCAACCCGGTACGGGACCTCCCGCTGGCCGCGATGGCGACCATCCGGCAGTCGGTGCACGTACCGCTGGACCTGCACACCGACAACCCCCCGGCCTCCGGCGGGTTCATCCGCACCTACGAGGTCCCCGACATCGTCCGGGTCGCCCGGCCCGTGCACCTGAAATCGGGCAACTCCTCCCTGGCCGCCCACGGCGTGGTCACCGACGGCGTGGACGGCGAACGCATGGCCGACCAGGCCGCCATCGTGCTCGAGACCGTGGAGCGCTTCGCCCCCGAGATGCGGCAGAGCCCGCCCGGCACGGCGGCGGGCGCACCGCCGCCGCCCGACGGCCTGAACGTCGAAGGCGACGGCCCGCTGGCCGCGGCGGTCAAGGCCCGCGACGACGCGCTCGGCTCGATCGCGGACGGTCACTCGTGACCGCCGCCCCGACGGTGGCCGGCGTCCGCGCCGACGTGCTCGTCCCGACCCTGCTCGCCGAGCCGGCCGTGGTGCGCGGCAAGGGCTCCTGGGTGGAGTGCGCCGACGGACGCCGCTACCTCGACGCCGTCGCCGGGCCCGGGGTGCACGCCCTGGGCCACGGCCACCCGCGGGTACTGGAGGCGATCGAGCGCCAGAGCCGCCTCCTGGTGCACTCCAGCTTCCAGCTCAACGAGCCCGTGCTCGCCCTCGCCGAGCGGCTCCTGGAACTCGCCGGGCCCTCGTTCCGCAGGGTGTTCTTCGCCAACAGCGGCGGCGAGGCCGTCGAGGCGGCGGTCAAGGTGGCGAAGAAGTACGCCTGCCGCAAAGGCCGTTACGGCAACTCCCTGGTGGCACTGGAGGACGGCTACCACGGCCGCTCCGGCATCGCCCTGGCCCTGACCGGAATGAGCATCTACAAACGCGGCCTGCCCGGCTTCAGCCTCTACCCGGGCATCGTGCACCTGCCCGTACCCGCCGACGGCGAGGACTGCGATGGCCTGGTCCGGACCCTCGACGCACGGCTCCAGGACGACCTGGTCGCCGTGATCGCCGAACCGGTCCTGGGCGTGGGCGGGGCCGTGCCCCTGCCCGACGCGTTCCTGCGCGCGCTGCGCCGCCTGTGCGACGAGCGCGGAGCACTGCTGGTCTTCGACGAGGTCTTCACCGGATTCGGCCGCACCGGCGGCATGTTCGCCCACCACCGCACCGGTGTGGTCCCCGACATCCTGGTGGTCGGCAAGGCGCTGGGGGCCGGGCTGCCCGTCGGGGCGATGCTGGCCGGGGAGGACGTGGGCACCTGCTGGGAGCCCGTGGACCACTCCACCACCTTCGGCGGCAACGTGGCCCTGACGGCCGCCGTCGGCCTGGCGGTCGCCGACGAGATCGACGAGGCCGGGCTGCCCCGCGCCGCCGAGGCGGCCGGCCTGCGGCTGCTGGACGCCCTGACCCGGGCGGCGGCCGGCCGGGAGGCGGTCGTCACCGACGTCCGCGGGCGCGGACTGCTCATCGGCATCGAGTTCACGGTGCCCGAGCGGGCACGGGCCTTCATGGCGGCGCTGCGCACCGCCGGTGTGCTGAGCTCCGCCGGGGGCCAGCGGCGCACCGTCGTCCGCCTGACCCCGCCGCTCAACCTCACCGTCGCCGAGACGGACCTGCTGTGCGACGCCGCCTGTGCGGCGCTGCGGGAGGTGAGCGGCGGATGACCGCGACGCTCCGTGCCCTGGCGACGCCCCGCGAACAGGTGCGGCGGGCACGGTACGCCGCACGCACCGCGGCGCGGCTGGACGCCGCGGCGAAGCAGCGGCTGCTGCACCGGATCGCCGACACCGTCGCCGCACAGGCCCCCGCCCTCCGTGCCGCCAACGCCGCCGAGATACGGGCGGCTTCGGAACACGCCTCCCGGGCGGCCCTCGGCGCCGCCCGGCTCGCCCGGATCACCGACGGCATCCGCGAACTCGCCGACCGGCCGGACCCCGTCGGCGAGATCCACGACCTCGGCCCCCGGCCCAACGGGCTGCGGGTCGGCCGGATGCGCGTCCCCCTCGGAGTCGTCGCGGCCGTGTACGAGGCCCGCCCCGAGATCACCCTCGAGACGGCCGCCATGGCAGTCAAGAGCGGCAACGCCATCCTGCTGCGCGGCGGCTCGGAATGCGGCCGCACCAACCGCGCCCTCGCCCGGCTCGTACGCGGCTGCCTCGCCGCCGAGGGCATCGACGCCGACGTCGTCCAGTACCTGCGCGACGAACGCCGGGAAGCCGTCTGGCAGTTGCTCACCGGCCCCGAACCGCTGGACCTGGTCCTGGCCCGCGGCGGCGACGACTTCGTCGCGGAGGTGCGCCGCCGCTGCCCGTACCCCGTCCTCGCCTCCGGGGCGGGCAACTGCCACATCTTCGTCGACGCCGGCGCCGACCGGGACATGGCCACCAGGATCGTGCTCAACGCCAAGCTCTCCGCCCCCGTGATGTGCAACGCCGTGGAGACGGTACTGGTCCATCAGGCGCTCGCCGACGCCTATCTGCCCGTGCTCGTACGGGAGTTGGCGGCCGCAGGGGTGGAGGTGCGCGGCTGCCCGGGCGTACGGGCCGCCGACCCGTCCGTCACCGCCGCCACGGACCGGGACTGGGCGACCGAATACCTCGGCCCCACGCTCGCCCTGCGCGTCGTGCCCGGCCTCACGGAGGCGATCGAGCACATCGGGACGTACGGAACCGGGCACTCCGAAGCGATTGTGACGCAGTGTCAGGAAAACGCGCTGCGCTTCCAGCGCGAGGTCGACGCCGCCGCGGTCTACGTCAACGCCTCGACGCGGTTCACCTACGGCTACGAATTCGGGCTCGGCCCCATGCTCGGCATCTCCACCCAGAAGCTGCACGCCCGGGGACCGGTGGACGTCACCGGCCTGACCTCGCAGAAGTACGTCATCACCGGGTCGGGACAGGTCAGGGAGACGCCATGACCCGCCCGGCCCGCCCCGACGACACCCTGCTGCCGGACGCGCTGACCCGCATCCGCGACCGCGGCCCGCTGGTGCACGTCATCACCAACCTGGTGTCGATGGCCGCCTGCGCCCAGGCCCTGAAGTCGCTGGGCGCGAGCACCTTCTTCGCCCACGACGCGGACGAGGCCGTCGAGGCCGCCCTGGGAGCCGACGCGGTGGTGCTCAACATCGGAACGTCCGTGCCGGGCGCGGACGCCACCGTGCTCGCGGTCGCACGCGCCTGCCGCACGGCCACCATCCCCGTGGTCCTGGACCCCGTCGGCGTGCTCGCCACCGCCCACCGCCGTACCGTGGTGCGCTCCCTCGTCGGCACCGGCGCGGTCACCGTGGTGTCGGGCAACGCCGCCGAACTCGCCTTCCTGGCAGGCGTCGAGGCCACCGCGCGGGGCGCCGACTCGGTCGCCGTGGCCCTGCCGCCCCCCGAGGTGGCCCGCCGGGCGGCGGCCGCCACAGGCGCCGTGGCCGCCCTGTCCGGGGCGACCGACCACATCGCCTGCGACGGCCGCCTCGTGACGGTCGAGGGCGGCGCCCCGGTGATGGGACAGGTGGTGGGCACCGGCAGCGCACGCTCCGCGGTGCTCGGCGCGTTCCTCGCGGTGGCCCCGCCCACGCCGCCGGACGTCCTCGCGGCCGTGGTGACGGGCGTACGCGCGTACGGCCTGGCGGGGGAGCGGGCCGCCGCCCGCGCGCCGGGGCCGGGACACTTCCTGCCCGCGTTCCACGACGCCCTCGCGGCCCTGACCGACGCGGACATCACCAGGGAGGAGGCATCGCCATGACCTGGCAGACCCTGATGCCCGAACTGGAGCGCATCAACGACTCCGTCCTGCGCAAGAGCACGGTCGGCGTCCTCGCCGAGGCCGCCCGCCGCGGCGGCTGGGACGACCCCGCACAGCTGCCCTACACCGAGGAGACCGCCTCGGGCGGCCCCCCGGTCGTCCGGCCCGGCGTGTCCCTGGTGCAGCACCTGCGCCTGGTGGCCGCGGCGGCCGGAGACATGGCCGAGCGGTGCAACGAGATGGTCGGGGCCCGCGTCGATGTCAACCGGGTGGTCGCCGGCGCCCTCCTCCACGACGTCGGCCTGTTCGCACTGCTCCGCCCCACGCCCCAAGGGCCCGTGCTGCGCGGCCCGTTGCTGCTCCGCCACCCCTTCGTGGGCGCGCGGCTCGCCGCCGAGATGGGCCTCGACGACCTGGTGGTGCACATCATCGCCACCCACTCCGTGGAGGGCGAGTCCACGGTGCGCACCCCCGAATCGGCCCTGGTGCACTGGGCGGACTGGGCCACGTACGACGTGATGCGCGACGCCCTGTTCCCCGAGGCGCCGCAGGAACGGGCCTTCTACTACACGCCCGCCGCCCGGCCGGAGCTCCTGTCATGAGGGCCCTCGTCGTCCACGACCACGGCGGGCCGCCGGCCGCGTACCTGCTGCCGCCCTGGCAGGCCCGCGCCCGGGTCGCCGTGTACGTACCGCGCCCCGAACGGCTGGAGCCCGCCGACCGGGCCCTGTTCGACCACCTCGGCATCCCCGTGCTCACCGACACTGTGCTCACCGAAAGCCTGGCCGGGGACGCCGATGCCCGGGTCGCCGCCGCGGCCCGGGCCTGGGGGGCCGACGCCGTCACCACCGCCAGCGAGCCCTGGTCGGTGCCCGTGGCCCAGGCGGCCGAACGGCTCGGCCTGCGGGGAGCCGGTGCGGCCGGCGCGGAGCGGGCCCGCGACAAGCTGCGGATGCGCGACGCGCTGCACATCGCCGGGTTCCGTACGCCCCGCTACCGTGCGGTGACGGACGCGGCCGACGTCGCCGACGCCTTCGCGGACCTCGACGGCCCGCTGCTGCTCAAGCCCCGGTGCGGCATGTCGGCCGCGGGCATCCTGCGGATCGACCACCCGCGCGACGCCGCGGCGGCGTTCCGCGCGGCCCGGTCGTCCCTCGACGGCTTCGGCGCCCTGACCGGACACCAGCAGAGCTTCCTGGCCGAGGAGTTGCTCGTCGGCGACGCCGCGCAGTGGTACCCGTGCACGGGGCTGAGCGACCAGGTCTGTGTCGAAGGGCTCGTGTGCGAGGGCGAGTTCGTCCCCGTCGCGATCACGGACGTCACCCCCAAGGTGCCGCCGTTCACCCAGAGCGGGCACATCTCCCCGACGTCCCTGCCCGAAGCGGAACAGCACCGGGTGGTGGCCGCCGCGTGCCGCGTCGTCGAAGCCCTCGGCCTGTCCACCTGCGCGGTGCACGTGGAGCTGAAACTGATGGCCGACGGCTCCTGCGCCGTCATCGAGACCGCCGCCCGCTTCCCCGGCCGGACGGTCCTGCGGCAGTGCGACCACGCCTACGGCACCGACCTCGGCGGCGCACTGGCCGACGCCCTGCTCGGCGGACGGGCCACCGCCCGCCCCCTGGCCCCGGGCCACCTCTGCCCCCGGGCGGCGGCCACCGTGCACCTCTACCCGAGCGAATACCTGCGGCAGCGCGGCGGTACGGGCGGTCCGGCCCCCGCCTACGCGGGCCTGGAACCGATCGCCGGCCTGCTCGGCTCCCTCGTGCGCGTCGCCGGGCTCCGCGAACGCCCGGACGGCTGGCCGGTGTCCGACCGCGGGCACGAACAGTCCCACTGGGTGGCCCAGATCTATCTGGAGAGCGACTCCCTGCCCGCGCTGCGGACCGCGGTCGGGCGGCCGTCAGGACACGACGTCCTTCGCCCGGAAGTGCCGGAAGGCGAGGGCGAACAGCACCAGCGCGTAGGACACCGACACGGCCGTCCCCTTGACCATGCCGCCCCACTCCAGCTGCGGCTGGAGCGCGTCCAGCCAGGAGTACTGCCAGTGCGCGGGCAGCACTTCGCGCCAGTGCCCCAGCGCGGTGACCGCCTCCAGGACGTTGCCGACGATCGTCAGCCCCATCGCCCCGCCCACGGCACCGAGCGGCGCGTCCGTGACCGTCGACAGCCAGAACGCCAGCGCGGCCGTGACCAGTTGGCCGACGAACACGAACACCACGGCGAGCGCGAGCCGTTCGGCCGCGACCGCCCCCGACAGCGAACCGCCCGTCGGGATCCGCAGCGGGCCCCAGCCGTACGCGACCGTGCCCGCCGCCAGCGCCACCAGCGGCAGCAGCACCATCGCCGCCGCGCTGAACCCCAGCGCCACCGCCAGCTTGCTCAGCAGCAGCCGGGTCCGCGGCACCGGGGCCGCGAGCAGATAGCGCAGCGAGGACCAGCTCGCCTCCGAGGCCACCGCGTCCCCGCAGAACAACGCCACCGGCACCACCAGGACGAAGCCCGCCGAGACGAACAGTGTGGTGGCCGCGAAGTTCGCCCCCGAAGCGGTGGCGGTGTCCATCAGCGACACCCGCCCGTCGCGCGCGCCGCCGTGCCCGCCGATGGCGAACGCGGCGATCAGCACGAACGGGAGGGCGGCCAGGACGGCCCCGACCACGAGCGTGCGCCTGCGCCGCAACTGCCGCGCCGCCTCCACCCGCAGCGGCAGGGTGTGCCGCGCCCGGTAGCCGGGCGCCGCTGCCTGCGCCGTACTCATGCCGAACCTCCGATCAGGGTCAGGAACGCGTCCTCGAGCCGCCGGTGCGGGCCCACGCTCGCCACCGGCACCTCCAACCGGACCAGTTCCACCAGCAGTTCGGGCGCTGTCGCGCCGTCGAGCCGCACCAGCAGCCCCTCGTCGGACCGTACGGCCGACGCCACGCCCGGCAGGGCGGCCACCTTGCCCGCCACGGCCTCGGTGACGCCGCCCTCGACGCCCACGAGCAGGGTGTCGCCCGAGCCGGTGATCTCCGCGACCGGGCCGGCGGACACCAGTCGCCCGCGGTCCATCACGACCAGGTGCGTACAGCTCTGCTCGACCTCGGCCAGCAGATGGCTGGAGACGATCACGGTGCGGCCGGCCGCCGCGTAGCGGATCATCACCTCGCGCATCTCCCGGATCTGGGGCGGGTCGAGACCGTTCGTCGGCTCGTCCAGGATCAGCAGATCCGGCAGCCCGAGCATGGCCTGCGCGATCGCCAGCCGCTGCCGCATGCCCTGCGAGTACGTGCGCACCGCACGCTCCAGCGCGGAGCCGAGCCCGGCGATCTCCAGGGCCTCCTCCGCATGCGCGTCCTCGGCCGGACGGCCCGTGGCCCGCCAGTACAGCTCCAGATTGGCCCGCCCCGACAGATGCGGCAGGAAACCCGCGCCCTCCACGAACGCCCCCACCCGCGACAGCACGGGCGCACCCGGGCGGATCGCATGCCCGAACACACGGACCTCGCCGCCGTCGGGGCGGATGAGGCCCATGAGCATGCGCAGGGTCGTGGTCTTGCCCGCGCCGTTGGGCCCCAGGAGCCCGAGCACCTGGCCGCGTTCGACACGGAAGGAGAGATCCCGGACCGCATACCGGTCGGCGGACTTGGCATAGCGCTTGGTCAAGTCCGTGATCTGCAGCGGCACATCGGCGAGCGCCGGGTCGGGCGCGGGCACGGCCGTACGCCGGCGTCCGGTCAGCAGCACGGCCGCCGCGACGGCCACGCCGGCGAGCGGCAGGCCCCACGTCCACCACGGCAGCGGGTCCGCGTCCGCCCGTACCTCCGGCGCGGTCGGCACGCTCAGCCCGCCGCCCGCCAGGGAGACGGTGTACGTGGCCGGCTGCGCCGGGGAGGCGTGGGCGAGGTCGGTGGAGGAGAGCACGAGCCGCATCCGGTGCCCGGCCTCGAAGGTGTGGTCGACGGCGGGCAGCCGCAGCTCGACCTCCCGGCCGTCCTTCGCATCGCTCACCCGCACCGGCGTGACGAGCTGCCCCGGCAACTGCTGCTTCCCGTCGGGGCCCACGTCGTAGACCTTGGCGAACAGCACGGCCTCGCCGGTGTCCGAGGCGACCTTGACCTTGGCGGTCGGCGTACCGGTGACGTGCACGCTCTCCTCGAGCCGGGGCGAGTCGAAGCGCGCGTACTGGCCCGGGAAGTCCATCGCCAGGCCCGTGGCCAGCCCCGGCACCCCGGCCACCGCGCCGAGCCCGGGCACGGCGGACAGCGCGGGCGGGGCCGCGCCCGCCGGGTTGCCGAAGCGCTGCTCGCGGCCCGCCAGCGGCACCGGGCGCAGCCCGTCGCGCAGCCCCGGGTAGCGGTCGCTGCTCGCCCCGCGCAGGAGCGGCGCCCCGGCGGTGGTGTCGATGCCCCCGGTCCGGCTGATCCGGAAGGCGGGGCCGGTGTCCGCGCCCCGGTCGCCCTTGAGGTAGCGGTCGAACCACGCACGGGTGCGCTGCGTGATCCGGTCGCTCTCGCCGACGCCGGTGTCATGACCGCCCGCGATCCAGTCGACGGCCACGGGCGCGCCGTTGCTGCCGATCGCCTTCGCCGCCTCGTCGGACTGGCCGAGCGGGAACAGCGAGTCGCTCTGTCCCTGGACGAGCAGCGCGGGCACCTTGATCCGCCCGGCGACGGCGGACGGACTGCGCCGCTCCAGCAGTTCACGGGCCTGCGCATCCGGCTTCCCGGCGACGGCGACCCGCTCGTACATGTCGCACAGGGCCTTCTCGAAGCGCCCGCAGCCGAAGCCCGAGGCGGCGGGGCCTGAGGAGGAGGGGCCCGCCGTCCCGCCGGTGCCCACCGGGGCGGACGTCGAACCGGTGGTGAAGAAGATCCCGGCCCACAGCTTGGCGAAGACGTCGCCGGGGAAGAGCGCGTCGGCGAGGTTCCAGTACGTGATCTGCGGGGCGATGGCGTCGACCCGCTTGTCGTACCCGGCGGCCAGGAGGGACACGGCACCGCCGTAGGAGGCGCCCGCGACGCCGACCCTGGGGTCGCCCGGCTTGTCGAGCTGCACCTCGGGCCGCTTCGCCAGCCAGTCGATCATCCGGCTGACGTCGGCCACTTCACGGTCCGGGTCGTTGAGCCCGATCCGCCCGCCCGACTTCCCGAAGCCGCGCGCCGACCAGGTCAGCACCGCGTACCCGTCCCGCGCCAGCTCCTCCGCCTCGCCGCGCGTCTCCTCCTTGCTGCCGCCGAAGCCGTGCGCGAGCAGCACGGCGGGCCTGCGGCCCGGGTCGCCGGAAGTGAAGAAGGACGTGTCGATGCGGACAGTGGCCGTGGACCCGGGGCTCTCCGGCACCGTCAGGTACCGGTCCTCGCGGTGCACGGGCGGGTCACCGCCGGTGGCCGCGGCCACCGTCCAGGTGCCCGCCCCGGCGAACACGGCGACGGCGGCCGCGGCGGCGAGCAGCCGCCCGCGCCGCCGTCGGGGGAAGCGCAGTTTCATGCCGAAAGCCTATTCGGCAGCTCTTCCGTTCAGGCGGCGGCCGTGTTCGTGGCCGTCGTCTCCGTGACCGTCGTCTCCGTCAGGAGACCCGGGCGACGCTGAGGATCACGCTGGGGATGAGCGGGCCGTCCGAGGGGCGGGTGGCGTCGAACTTCACCTTCTCGCCCTTGGACTTGACCCGTACGACGTCGCCCGCCTTGAGCGGCGTGACGGACTGCGAGACGACCACGTGCGTGCTGTGGGTCGCGGCCTGGCACAGGCGCACGCCGCTGTCGGACATGTCTCTGCCGTTGACCGAGAACCAGGTGTCCGCACACCCCCGGGTCGGGTCGTTGCCTTCCTGGACGCCCCCCTCCTCGGTGAACACCTGGGGCGCGACGACGAGCAGATAGGTGCCGTCGTGCTGGACCGTGACCGAATCCTTGGTGACGTCGACGCCGTTCCGGCCGTCGACCTGCTCGAACTGCACCGTCTTCACCGTGCCGTTCTGCTCCTGGTCGACGGCGGACGACAACTGGGCGAAATCGCTCCGGTGCGGAGAGGGCGGCGGCCCGCTCGCTCCGGCGGTCCCGGTGGCGACGACGGCCGCGGCCGTGATGGCCGCGGTGGCGGCGAGTGCGACGAGGGTACGGGGTGCGTACACAGGAGCCTCCCGGCAACTACCCAAGGTGGAATGTCGGGTATAGCGTATTGGCGGCTGTATGCCTGGTACGACCCGGAACGTTAGTACAGTTACTGCCTCTTTCGGCTGAGAACGGGTGTCCCCCGGTACTGCTGCGCTTCCGCCGCGCGGTGGAGCGCCACCGGCCCGTGGTGGGATGTGCCGCCCCTGCGGCGGACGGCACTGTGATCCCGTCACCTCGACAACACCCTTGCCAGGAGGAAGCAATGGCCCGCATGCGCCACCCCTTCGCCGTCTCCGCCGCGGCCCTCACCGTCTGTATGGCCGGCGGCACGCTGGCTCTCGGCACGACGGGATCGGCGTCGGCTGCGGCGGCCGAGACCGTCCGCAAGACCGAGGCCGTCCGGAAGACCGCCGACGAGCCCTCGCTCACCGGATCGGGCAAGCTCAAGCGCAAGCCCGGCGACAACGTCTATTTCACCTTCGACGCCCACGGGTTCGCCGACAAGGCGCACGGCACCTTCTCCGCCAGCCACCACATGGGCAAGCAGTGGGGCGGCTACTTCAAGGGCCGCATCGACTGCCTGCTGACCGGCGGTCCGGTCGCCGTGGCCACTGGCATCGTCACCGAGTCGCACTTCAAGGGCGCACCGGGCCTCCCGGCGATCGGGGACCTCAGAGGCAAGCGGTTCGGCTTCACCGTGCTCGACGACGGCAAGACGAACCGGCTCGGCTACAGCTGGGCCATGGACGGCGTACCGACGAACAGCGTCGGCAAGTGCATGGGCAGCGCCCCGTTCGAGACCCTGGAGAAGGGACACTTCAAGGTCCACCACTGGATGCCGAAGCGCTGACGCTACCGTCGTGGCTGGTCGCCGTCGCGGCGGGGAAGGACTCGGGGGCTCCGCCCCCGGGCCCCGGGGGCGGAGAGGCGACGAGCCGCGCCGGACAAGCCTCAGCGCGCAACCGCCAGCCGCAGCGTGACGATCTCGAACGACCGTAGCGTGAGCGGGATTTCGCCGTCCTCGGCACCGGCCGGCTCCAGGGGCCGTTCGAGCAGGTCGCAGTACGCGGCGGAGGCGAGCCCGAAACCGGGGGACACGGTCGCCCGTGCCCGGCCGCCCAGCGACTCGTAGAGCCGGACCACCACATCGCCGCTCCCGTCGTCCGCGAGCTTGACCGCCGACACCACGACCGCGTCGTTGTCCACCTCCACCAGCGGTACGACGGACGCGTCCCCCGGCACCCGCCGCTCGGGCAGGTTGATGCGGTGGCCTTCGCACACCGCGTCCGCGACCGACGCGCCCGGCACCAGCGCGTACCGGAAGCGGTGCACGCCCTGGTCCGTACGCGGGTCGGGGAAGCGCGGCGCCCGCAGCAGTGACAGCCGCACCGTCGTGGTCGTGCCGGGTTCGCGCGCCGAGCGCGTCACGTCGTAGCCGTACGTCGAGTCGTTGACCAGCGCCACGCCCCAGCCCGGCTCCTCCAGGTGCACGAAACGGTGCGCGCACGCCTCGAACTTGGCCGCGTCCCAGCTGGTGTTGGTGTGGGTCGGGCGGTACAGGTGTCCGAACTGCGTCTCGGCGGCGATGCGTTCCGTGCGGACGTCGAGCGGGAAGGCGGCCTTGAGGAACTTCTCCGTCTCGTGCCAGTCGACCTCGGTCGCCAGGTCCAAGCGCCGCGCACCCGCCGCCAGGGTGATGCGCTGCTCGACGCGGGAGCGGCCGAAGGAGCGGACCACCCGCACCCCGTCCTCCACCGGCTCCAGCAGCTCCGCCTCCGTGAGGTCCGTGACCGTGTTGCGGTAGAAGTGGTCGACGTCCCACGCATCCCACTGGTTCGGGAAGTCCTGGTGCAGCTGGAGCAGGTTCGCCGCCCCGCCCGGCGCCACCGCCTCGCGGCCGGTCTCCTTGTCGTACACGGAGACCACGAGCCCGCGCCCGTCGACCTCCGCCCGCAGCAGGCCGTTCTCGAGCACATGGCCGCCGCCCTCGCGCGGCCGGACCACGGACGGCGCGGGGCGGCAGCGCCCCGCAGGCGCGGCACCCAGCGCGGGAGCGCCCGCGCGCCGGTGCGGCGCGGCGTTGAAGGCGACGGTGCCACCGGACGAGGCGTCCCCGGCGAGCGCGGCCAGCGCGTCCCCGATGACGGCCTCCAGCTCGGCCGCCACCTCCGCGTACGTCTGCGCCGCCTCCCGGTGCACCCAGGCGATCGAGGTGCCCGGCAGGATGTCGTGGAACTGGTGCAGCAGCACCGTCTTCCACAGCCGGTCCAACTGATCGTACGGATACGGGAACCCGGCCCGCACCGCTGCCGTCGCCGCCCACAACTCGGCCTCCCGCAGCAGGTGTTCGGAGCGCCGGTTGCCCTGCTTGGTGCGGGCCTGGCTGGTCAGGGTCGCCCGGTGCAGCTCCAGGTACAGCTCGCCCACCCACACGGGTGCGTTCGCGTATTCCGCGTGCGCCTTCTCGAAGAACGCCGACGGCTTCTCGAAGACGACCCTCGCCGAGCCCTCCAGATCCGCCAGCCGCTTCGCCCGCGCCAGCATCTCGCGCGTCGTCCCGCCACCGCCGTCACCCCAGCCCGTCGGCGCGAGCGAGCGGGTGGCGCCGCCCTTCTCCTGGAAGTTGCGGACCGCGTGGGCGATCTCCTGGCCCGAGAGACGGGCGTTGTAGGTGTCGATGGGCGGGAAGTGGGTGAAGACCCGGGTGCCGTCCAGGCCCTCCCACCAGAAGGTGTGGTGCGGGAACTTGTTGGTCCGGCTCCACGAGATCTTCTGCGTCAGGAACCACTTCGCCCCCGCCAGCCGCACCAGCTGCGGCAGTGCGGCGGAGTAGCCGAACGTGTCGGGCAGCCACACCTCCTCCGTCTCGATGCCGAACTCCTCCAGGAAGAACCGCTTCCCGTGCACGAACTGCCGTGCCAGCGCCTCCGATCCGGGCATGTTCGTGTCGGACTCCACCCACATGCCGCCCACCGGAACGAAGCGGCCCTCCGCGACCGCCTTCTTCACCCGCGCGTACACCTCCGGCCGGTGCTCCTTGATCCAGGCGAACTGCTGGGCCTGGGACATGGCGTAGACGAAGTCCGGCTCGTCCTCCAGCAACGCGGTCATGTTGGCGGTGGTACGCGCCACCTTGCGCACCGTCTCGCGCAGCGGCCACAGCCACGCGGAGTCGATGTGCGCGTGCCCGACCGCACTGATCCGGTGCGCCGAGGCATGCGCGGGAGCGGACAGCACGCCCGTCAGCCGCTCGCGGGCGCGGGCCGCTGTGCCGCCCACGTCCTGGAGGTCGACGGCGTCCAGCGCCCGCTCGACGGCCCGCAGGATCTCCCAGCGGCGGGGCGTCTCCGGCGACAGCTCCGCCATCAGCTCGCCGAGCACCTCCAGATCGTGGACCAGCTCCCACACCGTCCGGTCGAAGACGGCCAGGTCCATGCGCGCCAGCCGGTAGCGCGGCTCGGCGTCCGCCGTCTCCCGGTCGCCCAGCTCGGTCGGCACGAACGGGTGGTAGTCCATGATGACGGGGTTCGAGGACGCCTCGATGTGCAGCACCACCTCCTCGCCGCCCGCGACCCGGTCGCCGATGCGCACCCACTGGTTGCGCGGGTTGAGCCCCTTCACCGGCGAGCCGTCCGGCCGGTAGACGAGGCCCTCGCACTGGAAGCCCGGCATGTTCTCGTCGAACCCGAGGTCGAGCAGCGCCTCGACCGTACGCCCCGCCCACGCCTCGGGAACGGTCCCGCGCACCGTGAACCAACTCGTGCCCCACGCCGGACCCCACGCGGCACCCACCTCGACCGGGACGCGCTCCGCGGCCAGCCCCTCCGCGACCGGCACGGGTTCGCCCGGCGCGTGCCACACGGTGACCTCGAGCGGCACCGACTCGGGATACACGGCCGGACGGATGCGCTCGTTGAGCACCCGCTCGAGACGGGATTCGGTGATGGTGCGGTCGTTGTGCATCAAGTGTCCTAACCGAGGAGGATGCGGGCTACCAGCGATACGTGACGGAGGCGGGAGGCGAGGCGGCGTACAGCTCGTCCACGGCGCGTACGTCGAGGACGGTGGCCGTCTCGCCGGCCGTACGACGCAGCGCCGGGACGTAGTAGGCATGCCCACACGTGCCGCCGAGGAAGCGGAAGCCGCCGCCGGGCAGCACCTGCCGCAGCTCGTAATGGCGCACGGCGCCGCTCGCCGCGCCCCAGGCGAGGCGCAGCGCGGCCGTGCCGCCGGGGCCCGGCGCGGCGGCGGTGACCGTCACCGGGCCCGGGCGTCCCGGCGGGGGCGGTGCCGCGTCGCGTACGGCCAGGGCGCCGAGCCGCCACCGGGCCGGTGTGCTGTGCGGGGCGGTCAGCCGTATGCCGAGCGCCTCGGCCGTCCGGCCGCGCAGCCGCACGGTGGTCGTGGTCCAGCGATGACCGTCGAGCCTGCCCGCGGGCAGGTACGCGGTGTGCCCGTCGACAGTGACCGCGAGCTCGACGAGCACGGGCGCCGAGCCCGGGTCCGCCCGGTGCGTCAACTCCACGACGGTGGCAGGGGACAGCGGCAGCCGCGCCGTGAACAGCTCGACCGTGGCGGGCGCGGTGAGGCGGCCTTCGACGAGCAGACTGCTGCCGCCGCGCCACGCGTCGGCGAAGTCGAAGCCCACGGAGGGGCGTTCGCCCGCCGTATGGATCAGCCAGCGGCGGCCGGGCAGCCGGTCCTGCAGCCCCAGGTGGTTCCACGCGGAGTCCGAGACCCGCTCCCCGCGCTCGTACCAGCCCAGGCCGTGACCGGTGTTGAAGCTCGTCGCGAACGGCAGCGCGGTGAGCGTCGAGCGGTCCGCGACGGAAGCGGCGGGTGGGCGCCACGGGCCGGTCTCCGGGCGGGACGGGTCCAGCGCGGCGCCCGACCAGAAGCGGTCGTCGCGGGCGTGGAAGGCGGCGGGGGAGCGGTCGTCCGCCTTCTTCCAGGTCCACTCGGGGCGGTAGAAGCCGAGTGAGGTGACATGGGGTACGTCTTGCGGCACGACCGCGTCCCAGTCGACCCGCGTGTCCCAGCCGCGCTCCTCGACGTCGATCCCGGCCCACAGCTCGTACGGGTCGCGGCCCAGGCGCCGGGCCCGCGCGGAGGAGGAGGCCAGACCGGCGCGCGTCCAGCCGAAGTTGACGAACATCGTGCCGGCGGAACGGAAGAAGGCCTCGTTGCGGTCGTTCAGCTCGTTCTGCCACGAGACGTCGCCGGTGATGGCCATGGCGTCGTACCAGGTGATGCGGAGACCTTCGCCGTGCGAGCGGAGGTGGGTGACGAAGTCCCGCATGTCCGCGCCGAGTCGGGCGTCGCCGCCGTCCGTTTCGGCGTTGAGGAACCAGCCGTCGAAACCGTGGGTACGGGCGACCCGGATCAGCTGGTCGGCGAGCGGGAAGCCGCCGTCGGGCGCGCGTCGCACCAGCTCCTGCGTCCAGCGGAGCCTGCCGCCGTACGCGGTCGGCGGCAGGAACACCGTGCCGAGGACGGGGACGCCGTTGCGGTGCGCGGCGTCCACGACCGGGGCGTTGGGGGCGAGGATCAGGCCCTCGCCCGAGGAGCCGCCCCAGAAGACGAGCTCGTCCAGGTACGCCCAGTGCGTGAACGCGTAGAAGTCGGCCATGCCCGAGCCCTGGGAGGGGTTGCCGGACGTGGGCGCGAACGCCGCGAGCGCGCTGACGCGGGCTTGGGCGGCGTGTGCGGTGGGGTTGGGCGGCGGCGGAGCGAAGCGGCGCGCCGCGAGCGGGACGGTCGCCCGGTTGAACGGCAGATCGGGATCCTCCTCCGGCCGCCAACGAGCGAGGCTGCGCCAGCGGATGCCGGGGGCGGGGGTGCCGGTGGGCAGACTGTCGGGGAACCAGTAGGAGGCGTACGGCTGGAGGTCGGTTGCGGTTGCGGCTGTGGCTGCTGCTCTGCGTGGTGCGGGTAGTGCGGTGGCCGCTGCGGCGGTGAGTACGGTGCGGCGTGAGACGTGCATGTGGCCTCCGTCGGTGGGTGGTTGCTGTTGGGGGAAGTACGCCCCGGTCCCGCCCTTTCTCCGTTTCCTGGGGCTGCGCCCCAGACCCCGCTTGTCGCGGCTCCGCCGCTCGTCCTCAATCGCCGGACGGGCTGGAAGGTGCCGGGCCGGGCACTATCAAGCCCGTCCGGCGATTGAGGACCAACGCGGCGAAGCCGCGTTGCGGGGGCCCGGGGGCTTCGCCCCCGGAGGAAACGGTGAAAGGGCGGGCTAGGGGAACAAAACCTCCGTAACCCCCCGCGCCGCCAAATACGCCGCATCCCCGGCCCGCCGGGCCAGCACCACCGCCGGCCGCCCCCCGCCGGAGGCGACCCGCATCCACGCCTCGAAAAACGCACCCCCCGGCGCACACACCCCCCGCCCCGGCGCCGCCTCGACGTCCAGGGCGAGGGCGACCCGGCGCGGCGACGGCCGGTCCGCGTCACGGGCCTCGCGGATCACCCGCGCGAACTCCTCACCCACCCGCTTGATCCGCCGGTCGTTCGTGAACAACCCCAGCCCGTACTCGAGTTCGGGGAAGTCCGCCAGCGCCCGGTCCACGTCGTGCGAGCACCACCACGTGACACCCCAGACATCCGGGCAGTCCAGCACGTTCTCCAGCGTCGCCCGCGTGAAGGCCGCCGCCCGCTCCGGCGGGATGTGGGGCGCGGGGGCGCCGACCTCCTGCAGCCACACCGGCCGCGACGGGTCCTCCGCCCAGGCCTTGGACAGTTCGACGAGGTACGCGGCGTGCAGCTCGGTGGCCGCGCCATCGCAACCATGGCGCTGCGCCGTGCCGTTGAAGACCCAGGAGTGCACCGCGGTCACCGCACCGAGCCGCGCGGAGTGCGCGGGCGTGAAGGGGTGCGCGCCGTCGTACCAGGCCACGTCGTACGACGCGTGCAGATGCATCCGCCCGGGCGCCGCACCCTCGCACGCATCCAGCATCCGCCGCAGCCATTGGTCAGCCTGCCCCGAAGTGATCCGGTCGGGGTCGGGATGCGGCGCGCTCGCGAACTGGTTGGTCTCGTTGCCGACCGTCATGCCGAGGAAGTTGGGCCGGTCGGCGAGCGCACCGGCGAGCACGGAGAGATAGCGCGCCTGCGCCTCGACGACGTCGGGGTCGGTGAAGAGGTTCCGCCGGTGCCAGGTCGTCGTCCAGGACGGAACGAAGTCGAAACTGGAGAGGTGGCCCTGCAGCCCGTCCACGCCCACGTCCAGCCCGCGTTCGGCCGCCGCGTCGACGAGCTGGAGGAGCTGGTCGACCGCCCGCGGCCGGATGAGCGTGCGGTTGGGCTGGAAGAGCGGCCAGACGGGGAAGACACGGATGTGGTCCACGTCCAGGGCCGCCAGGGAGTCCAGGTCGGCGCGGACGTCGTCGAGGTCGAAGTCGAGCCAGTGGTGGAACCAGCCGCGCGTGGGGGTGTAGTTGACGCCGAAGCGCATGCCCTATGTCCCTTCAGCTCTTGACGGCGCCCTCACCGACGCCACGGAAGAAGTACCGCTGGAGGCAGGCGAACATCACCACGAGCGGGGCGACCGCGATGACCGTTCCGGCGGCCACCAGCCGCGGGTTCTGCTGGAAGGTGCCGTGCAGGAAGTCGAGACCGACGGTCAGGGTGAACCGGTGTGCGTCCGAGAGCACGATCAGCGGCCACAGGAAGTCGTCCCACGCGCCCATGAAGGCGAAGATGGCGACGACGGCCAGCGAACCCCGCACCGACGGCAGCGCGATCCGGACGAACCGCTGCCACACGTTCGCCCCGTTGACGATCGCGGCCTCCTCGATCTCGTACGGTATGGCCGCGAACGCGTTGCGCATGATCAGGACGTTCAACGAGCCGACCGCACCCGGCAGGACGACGGCCGTGAGGGTGTTGTGGAGACCGAGGTCGCGCATCATCGTGAACTGCGCGATGACGATGGACTCCAGCGGCACGAGCAGCGCCAGGACGAAGGCCAGCCCCGCGACCCTCCGCCCCCGGAAGCGCAGCCGCGCCAGCGCGTACCCGGCCATGGACGCGCCCGCCAGATTGGTGAGCACGCTCGCGGCCGCGACCTTGAGCGAGTTCAGCGCGTAGTCCCAGACGGGGATGATGTCCGCGACCTCCGCGTAGTTGTGCGTGGTCGGATGCGCGGGCAGGAAGCGCGGCGGCGAGGTGTAGATGTCCTCGGTGGTGCCCTTGAACGAGGTGGACAGCTGCCACAGAAACGGGCCGACCGTGAGGGCCAGGACGAGGAGAAGCAGCAGATAACGCAGGGCGGTTCTCGGCATCAGGCATCGTCCTTGCGGCGGCCGGCACGTAGGACGATCAGCATCAGCACCAGCGTGATGGCGAAGACGACCAGTGAGAGCGCGGAGGCGTAGCCCACGCGGCCGTCGAGGCCGGTGCCCGTGCGCTGGACGAGCATCACGAGGGTGGTGTCCTGGCCCGCCGGCCCGCCGTTGGGGCCGGCCAGCAGGAAGACCTCGGAGAACACCTTGAACGCCGACACGGACGACAGCGCGCCGACCAGCACCATGGTGGGCCGCAGCGCGGGGACGGTGATGCTGACGAAGCGGCGCAGGGCACCGGCCCCGTCGACGGCGGCGGCCTCGTGCAGTTCGCGGGGGACGTTCGCGAGCGCGGCGAGATAGATGACCATGTAGTAGCCGAGGCCCTTCCACACCGTCAGGGCCATCGCGCTGAACAGCAGCAGCCATTCGTCGCCGAGGAAGTCGACGCGCCCCACGCCGACGGTGTGCAGCAGGCCGTTGACCAGGCCGCGGTCGTCGAGCATCCACTCCCAGATCAGGGCGACCACGACGACGGACGCCACGACCGGCGTGTAGAAGGCGGAACGGAAGAAGCCGATGCCGGGCAGGTGACGCTGCACGAGCAGGGCCAGCAGCAGCGGCAGCAGCACCGTGAAGGGCACGACGAGCAGCACATACAGGCCGCTGTTGCGCAGGGCGGTCCAGAACTGCTCGTCGCCCAGCATGTCCTGGAAGTTGCGCAGCCCCACCCACCCGCCGGGTGTGAGCGTACGGGCATCGGTGAACGCCTGCCGGACGGTGGTGAGAAAGGGATAGAGGCTAAAGGCGGCGATGATGCCGAGGCCCGGCAGGAGAAAGAGCCAGGGGGAGGCTGCCCGGTGGGTGCGAACGTGCTGTCCGGCCATGGCGCGAATCAGCTCCGCCTGAGCAGCTTGTCGCTCTGCGCGACCGCGTCGTCGAGCGCCTGCTGCGGGGACTTCTTGCCCTGCAGGGCCTTGGCGACCTCGTTGCGCAGAATCGTCTTCATCTCGTCGCTCATCACCACGGGGGTGTAATTCACCGCGCCCTTGAGCATCTTCGCGGAGGCGACGCGCACCCGGCCCGCGTCGGTGCCGTCGTCCTTCGTCCAGTACGGGTCGTCCAGCGAACCCTTGGTGCTGGGGAAGACAGCGACCTGGTGCGCGAAGGCCTCCTGGTTCTTCCGGCCGGTGACGAAGTGCGCGAAGGCGATGGCTGCCGCCTTGTGCTTGCTGCGGCTGCTGATGCCCAGGCCCATGACGTACATGTTCGGCCTGCCGGTGTTGTTGGGCGCGTCGGTGATGCCCAGATTGCGGTAGAGGCTCGGCGCGTTCTTCTTGAAGTTCTCCAGGTCGTGGGCGCTGCCGGGATTCATGGCGACCTTCTGCTCCAGGAACTTCTGGCCGACCTTGTCAGGGGTGTTGGTCAAGGCCTGCGGGTCGAGTCCGCCGTGTTCGTAGAGTTCCTTGTATTTGCCGAGCAGTTCGACGCCTTTCGGCTCGTTGTAGGTGAAAGCGGTGGCGTCGTCGTTCATCAGCCGCACGCCATAGCGGCCGAAGTCCTCGACGGACGGTGTGCCGCCGAGGGTGGCCGTCCGTCCGCCGGACTTCCGGGCCAGGGCGTCGGCGGTGGCGAACAACTCGGCATAGGTCTTCGGGGGTTTCTCGGGGTCGAGACCGGCGTCCTTGAACAGCGCCTTGTTGTAGAAGAGCGGGCCCGTGTTGAGATACCACGGGAAGGCATACGAACCGCCCAGCCCCGGCAGGGTATTGCCCTGCCAGGCGTCCTGTGTGTACTCGCCCTTGAACTTCTCCGCCGTCGTCTCCTTGTCCAGGTTCACCAGGACACCGGCTTTGGCCAGCGGATAGGAGAGATCCGGGGAGACGTTGACGACGTCGGGCAGGTTTCCGGCGGCCGCGTCGGCGCTGAGTTTGGTCGCGTAGTTGTCGGCGGGCTGGTCCAGCCAGGTGACCTTGACGGCCGGGTTCTGTTTCTCGAAGTCCTGGATCAGGGTGGTGAAGTACCCCTTGAAGTTCGCGCGCAGATTCCAGGTCTGGAAGGTGATGCGGTCGCCTGACGCACCGTCGTCGTCCGAACCGCAGGCGGTCAGCATCAGGGCGCAGGAGGTGAAGAGCACAGCGGCTCTGCGGGACGGGGACATGGCCGACGGACTCCTTCGGTCGGGGGCCGGGGAGGTGGCGTCCAAAAGGTGCACCCCGCAAGGGAGTCGAGTCAATACTTCCGCAACAAGCTAATGCGCTTTAGCCTGTTGTCGCCGAAGTGCCCGAGGAGTCGCCTCATGCGTCGTGTCCCGGCCCGCCGTCCCACGATCAAGGACATCGCCCGCCACGCGGGCGTCTCGGAGAGTGCGGTGTCCTTCGCCCTCAACGGCCGCCCGGGCGTCTCGGCCGTCACCCGCGACCGTGTCCGCCGGGTCGCCGAACAGCTCGGCTGGCAGCCCAGCGCGGCGGCCCGGGCCCTGTCCGGCGAGGGTTCGGCGACGGTCGGCCTCGTCCTGGCCCGGCCCGCCCGTACGCTCGGCACCGAATCGTTCTTCCTCCAACTCGTCTCCGGTGTGCAGGAGGCACTCGCCGTCCGCGGTCTCGGCCTGCTCTTCCAGGTCGTGGAGGACGTGGACGCCGAATGCGCGGTCCACCGCCGCTGGTGGGCCGAGCACCGCGTCGACGGACTGCTCGTCGTCGACCCCCGGGACCGCGATCCCCGCCCCGCGCTGCTGGCCGAACTCGGCCTGCCCGCCGTGGTGATCGGGGCCATGGCCGACGACGGATGTCACGGCGGCGCCGTCTCCTGCCTCTGGGCCGACGACGGTGCCGCCATGGCATCCGTCGTCGGCCACCTCTACGCGCTCGGGCACCGGCGCATCGTCCACATCGCCGGCCTGCCCGAACTCGCCCACACCCGGCGCCGCATCGACTCCCTGCGGGCCGAGGCCGCCCGCCGCGGCCTGCCGCACGTGACCTCCGTGACCACCGACTACTCCGACGCCCAGGGAGCCGAGGCCACCCGGCGCGTCCTCGCCGGACCGCACCCGCCCACCGCGATCGTCTACGACAACGACGTGATGGCGGTGGCCGGCCTCGCCGTCGCCGCCCGGAGCGGGGTGTCCGTACCTGGCGAACTCTCCATCGTCGCCTGGGACGACTCCGTCCTGTGCCGCGCCACCCACCCCCCGCTCACCGCCCTGGCCCGCGACACGGCCGCCTTCGGCCGACGCGCGGCCGAACAACTCATCGCCCTCCTCGACGGCGGCCCGCCGGTGAACGTCCAGGACACCGGCCCCCGCCTCACCCCGAGGGGCAGCACGGCCGCCGCGCCCTGCGGCGGTGCTTAGGCAGCGGGGCGTGGGGTGCCCTGGAAGACCTGGTTTGTGTGCCAGGAGCGGTAGTGCGCCGCAATGGGGCGGACGCCTGCTTGGGGACCGATGAGCGGACGGCAGGCGAGCGCTATGACGTGCTCGCGGGCGGCGGCGCTGTGGCCGATGAAGCGCTGTGAGACCAGGATCCGCCGGCCTTCGCCGATACCGAGGACACCCTTGTCGAACAGCTTGTGGTGCAACGAGCACAGGCACAGGCCGTTGTCGACGTCATCCGGGCCGTCGAACGCCCACCAGCGCACGTGCGCGGCCTCCAGACCGACCGGCGCGGTGCCGATCCTGCCGTCGTAGCCGCAGAAAGCGCAACGGTACTCGTAGGCCGTCAGCACCAGCTCCCGCATCCGCCGGTTCCGTCGTCTGCGCACGGCCGAGAACTGTGCCTCCACCGGCTCCAGTTCCAGGCCGACGGCCTCGCACAACTCGTTGTGCAGCGAGGGCGGGAAGTGCAGGTCGAGCAGTACTTGCGCCATCCGTCCGAGCAGTGACGGCTCCCGCCGCAGTGCCGCCCGAAGTTCCGGCACGAGCCGCCCGGCAGCCCCCGCCGCCCGCAACTCCCGCACCCCGCTGCCGGGGCTGCCCGATCCACGATCGGTACGCACTTCCCACACCCCGTCGCTGACCAGGTGGTGGAACGGGTAGGCGGGCGACGTCTTGTTGGGCGGACCGTACTCGGCCAGCAGCCGCTTCAAGTCCTCCTCCACCGCGCTGTACCGCAGCTCACCGTCGGCATTCTGCTGGAACCGGCCGAGGGCGTACAGGAACAGGAGCGGCTTGTGCGGAGCGCGTATCCCGCTTCTGGTCCACTGCCTCAGCTTCGCGGTGCGTTCGGTCCAGTCCATGATCGGGGATCGTAGCGGCGCCGAGGCGACGCCCCAACCGCCCCAGGCGTCACCCCCGTTCTTGCCGCGAAGGGTGACTGGCGAGTCGGGTACGGATTTCCCCACGAAAACTGCCCTCAGCCGGGAGGAAACCCGTACCCGGTTCGCCGTTCAGCATCTGGGCCAGGCCCGCCCCCACCCGCCACCCGCACCCTGACGCGGACGAAAGTGACCACGCCGGTGGCAGTGACGGTGGGAGACGGGCCGCGCCAAGCGGACGCCTCCCGCCACAGTGCCCCGTAGCTCTCGAAGCGACGGAGGCCGCAACGTCCGCACACCGCCACGCCGTCGGTGCTGGTCCACCACCAGGCGGGCAGGTGAGCACAGAGCGGGTGCGGCATCAATGGGCCTTTCGGAGGTGGCGGCCCATGGCCTCGATCCACTGCTGCGCGTTGTCGCGGTCCCCCGCGCGGGCCGCGGCGTTGTACGCCGCCTTGATCTGACGGCAGTCCGCGCAGGGCGCGGGGCGGAGCGGACGGTCGGGGCGCGAGATCGCGGGCATGGGCATACCTCTTCAGGTGGTCAACTACGTGGTGTGCTCCCAGCGTTGCGGACCGCGAGTACGCTCCGGAAGAGATTCATGTCCCATCCTCAAGCCTGGGAAAATAAGGGGCCACGCGCATGGCACGCCGCCCACGCGAGCTGACACCTGATCGGTCCGCCCGCCACTTGTTCGGGGCAGAGCTCCGCAGACACCGGGAGCTTGCGGGTATGAGCTTGGAGAGACTTGCGGCGATCGTGAAGTACAGCAGAAGTCACCTGGCTCGTATCGAGGTTGCGGAGCACATGCCGCCGCCGGACCTCCCCGCCAAGCTCGACGCAGCATTTGGCACGGACAGGCTGTTCGAGCGGTTGTACGGGGTCGCGCGACATGAGGCCCACCCGGACAAGTACCGACGCCGCATGGAGCTTGAGGCGCGGGCACGGTTCATCGCGGAGTACGCGGGGCACTTTGTGCCGGGTCTCGTTCAGACGGAGGACTACGCCCGTACGCTGTTCCGCATTGTCAGGCCACGGTCCTCCGAAGAGGAGATCGAGGAGAAGATCGCCGTCCGAATGGGCCGCCAGATGCTGCTCCGGGGAGATGCGCCACCTTTTCTCTCGTACGTTCTTGACGAGGCAGTCCTCCGTAGGCAGTTCGGCAGTGCAGAGATCTGGCGTGCGCAACTGGCTGTCCTGACCGCGTTGGTGGACACACCGACCAGCACTGTGCAGGTTCTGCCATTCAGCCACGGGGCACATGGCTTGATGGGTGGCTCGTTGGGTCTGTTCACCCTGGACGATGACACCACCGTTTCCTTCGAGGAGAGCGGCTCGACGGGCACGCTGTTCGAAGATCCGGAGATCGTGCGCGAGCACTACCGGGCCTACGATCTCGTCAGGGCTTACGCCTTGTCGCCGTGCGACTCCGCGGCCTTCATCCACACCGTTATGAAGGAGCTTCCCTCGTGATCAACGCAAGCATGTCAGCAGTGACGTGGAGGAAGAGCAGCCACAGCAACGGTGATGGCGGTACGTGCCTCGAATGGGACCCCACCCTCATACCCACCGGCACCATCCCCATACGCGACAGCAAGCGCCCCCACGGCCCCGCCCTGCTCTTCCCTGCCCCGGCCTGGCAAGCCTTCGTCGCTACCGTCCACGCATAGTCCAGCCCAACCTCCCACGGTCGCCGCCCCGCACCGCGGCGGTTAGCCCGTCCGGCGCACGCACGCGCGCGCAGCCGCGCGGTGCGGGGGAACCTGCGGGCGGGAGGTGACCATGCAACCGGTACGGCGAGGCGCCCGAGCCGCGGCGCTCGGGGAGTATCTGCGCGGTGCCCTGTGGGCCCTGCCGGGGGCGGCCGGGGCGCTGGCGCTGGTGGCGGGGAGTCTGCTCTCGCGCGTACGGATCCCGCCGGACTCGGTGTGGCGCCCGCTCGCCTTCGCCGGTACCGCGGACGACGCCCGTCAGGCGCTGATCACGATCGCCTCGACCATCGTGACCGTGATCGCGCTGGTCCTCGGCCTGACGATCGTCACCCTCCAGCTGGCCTCGACCCAGTTCTCGCCCCGGCTCCTGCGCAACTTCCTGCGCGACCGCCCCAACCAGGTGGTGCTCGCCACCTTCATCGCCACGTTCGCCTACAGCACCGCCGGGCTCTATACCGTTCGTGCCACCGGCGGCGCGGACTTCCCCCGGCTCGCCGTCTCCGGGGCGATCGCGCTGATCTTCCTCAGCCTCGGGATGCTGGTGTTCTTCGTGCACCACATCGTGCACTCGATCAAGATCGACACGATCATGACCTCGGTCGCGGAGATCGCCGCCCGTGCCGTGCGCCTCTACACCCCGGAGGGTCCCGGCACCGACCGCGCCGGACCGGTCCCGCCGCCGGAAGCGCTCGCGCTGGCCGCCCCGCGCTCCGGGTATGTGCAGGCCGTGCACCTCGACCCGCTGCTGGAGACCGCCGAGGCCCAGGACGCGGTGGTGGCGATCGTCCCCCGGGTCGGCGACCACGTCGTGGCCGGGGCGGCGCCGCTGGCCCTGGCCTGGCCGCGCCGGGGTGGCCCGCCGGTGAACGCCCCCGCGCTGGAGCACGCGTTGCACCACGCCGTACGGATCGGCACGGAGCGCACCCTGCAGCAGGACGCGATGTTCGGCCTCCGCCAGCTCGTCGACATCGCGCTGCGGGCGCTCTCGCCCGCGGTCAACGACCCGTACACCGGCGTCCAGACGCTCGACCGGCTCTCGGTCCTCATCAGCTTGCTGGGCACGCGTGCCCTCGGCGACGACATCAGGACGGACGGGTCGGGCGTGATCAGGGTGACCGTCTCCGGGCCCGCCTTCGCCGACTACCTCGACCTCGCGTGCGGCCAGATCCGCCGCTACGGCGCCGCCGAACCCGCCGTCTGCCTGGCCCTGTTGCGCCTGCTGGCCACGGCCGCCGCCTCCGTCACCGACCCGCACCGCCGGGCCGCGGTCACCGGGCAGGCCCGGCTCGTCCTGGCCGACGCCGAGGCCCGCATCGCCCGCCCCGCGGACCGGGTGGCGGTCCGCGAACTCGGCGCCCGGCTCATGTCGATGGGGTCGATGGGGTCGACGGAGGCGTAGCCACCAGCTCACGGGCCAGACGGACCAGGTCCGGGATCGCCGGGTGGCCCGGGATGCCGTCGTGCCAGGCCAGGAGCAGGGGCACCGGCGGGGCGTCGGTCAGCGGGCGGTAGGCGATGGACGGGTGCTTGTGCAGGCGGGGCGTCGCCGACGTCGAGACGCCCACGGCCCGGCCCACGGCGATGGCGGTCAGCCACTCGTCGGTGTTGGTGACCTCGATGGTCGCCGTGGGACGCGCGGCGGCGGGCCAGAGGTCCAGGGTGGTCGTGCCCGCCACGGTGTTCAGGGCGATCGGCCACGCCGCGAGATCCGCCAGCGTGAGGGTGTCGCGCTCGGCGAGGTCACTGTCCGCGGGCAGCGCCGCCACCCGTTCCTCCTCCAGCAGCAGTTCCGTGACCAGCCCCGGCGCCGTCACCTTTCCGCGCAGCAGCGCGACATCGACCCTGCCCTGGGTGAGCCCTGCCGTACGGTCGTCGATGCGCCGCAACTCCAGTGGTGTACCGGGGTGTTGCTCGTCCCAGCGGCGCAGCAGTGGGATGGTGTGGTCCCCGAGCCCGGCCCAGGGATGGCCGAGGCGCAGGGGTAGAGCCGTCAGCGAGCGGGGGTCGAGGGCGGCGTCCACGGCGGCCAGCGCGGCGGCGGCCTTGTCGCGGAACATCCGGCCCGCCGCCGTGAGTTCGAGGTGGTGCGTGGAGCGGTCGATCAGGCGTACGCCGAGATGGCTCTCGAGTTGGCGCAGCGTACGGGAGAGAGCGGGCTGGCCGGTGTGCAGCCGGGCCGCCGCGCGCGTGATCGTGCCCTCCTCGGCTATGGCGAGAAAGGCACGAAGATGACGGAGCTCCATGGTCATGCCTGCGAAGCATAACCGCCGTTCAGCCAGCATTTCACGCGGAGTCGGCGGCCTCCTAGCTTGGGGCCATGACAAACATCAGGTTCGGGGCGGCGCAGAACGCACCGACAACCGGCCGCATCCGCAGGGCGACCGCGCCCGCCGGTGCCGGCAGCCTCGGCGGCATCGGGCTGGTCCTGGCCGGCGCCCTCTCGGTGCATTTCGGTTCCGCCGTCGCCACCCTGCTCTTCCCGCGTGCCGGGGCCCTCGGTGTGGTGGCGCTGCGGGTGACGATCGCGGCTGTGCTGCTGCTGGTCGTCTGCCGCCCCCGGCTGCGGGGTCACAGCCGTACGGACTGGGCCGTCGCCTGCGGCTTCGGGCTCGCGCTCGGCGGCATGAACATCCTCTTCTATCAGGCGATCGACCGGATCCCGCTGGGTCTGGCGGTGACCTTGGAGGTCTTCGGGCCGCTCCTGCTGTCCGTCGTCGCCGCGCGCCGGGCGATGAGCCTGGTGTGGGCAGGGCTGGCGCTCGCGGGCGTCGTCCTGCTCGGGCAGGGGGAGTTCGGCCGGATCGACCTGGCGGGAGCCTCCTTCGCGCTCGGCGCGGGCGCCATGTGGGCGGCGTACATCGTCTTCAACTCCCGTGCCGGGGCGCGGTTTCCGCGCCTGGACGGGCTGGCCGTGGCGATGGCCGTGGCCGCGCTGGTGAGCCTGCCGCTGGGCATCGCTTCCGCGGGCACCACGCTGCTCGATCCCGAGGTGCTGGGGCTCGGGCTGGCCGTCGCGCTGCTGTCCTCGGGCCTGCCGTACACGCTGGAGCTGCTGGCCCTGCGCCGCTTGCCCGCGGCGACCTTCGCGGTGCTGATGAGCCTGGGTCCGGCGATCGCGGCGGTGGCCGGCTTCCTGGTGCTGGGGCAGAAGCTGTCGGCCCTGCAGTGTCTGGCGATCCTCCTGGTCGTGACGGCCGGCGCGGGGGCGGTGCGGACGGGAGGCCGACCCCGATCATGACCAGTCCTTTGCATGAGATTTAATTGCAACAGGTTTGCAAGAACAATTGATCGTGAGTAGAGGTGTGGCCATGACGGCCCGGTCCATACGGGGAGTGGCCGTCACGGCCATGGCAGGCGTCCTGATCGCGGGCGCGGCGGCCTGCGGAAAGCCCGGCGGGGGAGCGCAGGGCGGCAAGGACTCGCTCGTCGTCGGGCTCGCCAATGAACCGGAGACGCTCAGCCCCCTCCTCGGCTACGGCAAGGACGGCAACTCCAAGATCTTCGACGGGCTGCTGCGCCGCGACGCGGACATGAAGCTCCGGCCGGCGCTGGCCGCCGCCCTCCCGGAGGTGGGCGACGACGGCCGGACGTACACCTACAAGCTCCGGCACGGGGTGAAGTTCAGCGACGGCGAGCCGTTCACCGCCAAGGACGTGGTCTTCACCTACGAGAGCATCCTCGACAAGAAGACCAACAACGAGGCCAAGGCCGAGCTCGACGCCATCGACAGCGTCACCGCGCGCGGTGACGACACCGTCGTCTTCAAGCTGAGGTACGCCTACGCGCCGTTCGCCGAGCGCACCGTCCTGCCGATCGTCCCCGAGCACGCGGCCAAGGGCCAGGACGTCAACACCGGTTCGTTCAACACCAAGCCCATCGGCACCGGCCCGTACGTCCTCACCGGCTGGAGCAAGGGCGAGAAGCTCACGTTCAAGGCCAACCCCGGCTACTGGGGCGGCGCTCCGAAGGTCAGGAAGCTGACGATGGCGATCATCAAGGACGATGACATCCGCGCCACCCGGCTGCGCTCCGGCGACCTCGACGGCGCCATCCTCCCCCCGAACCTCGCCGACGGCTTCAAGAAGGACTCGGGCAGGAAGACCGTCACGGCCCGGACCACCGACTTCCGCGGTGTGACGCTGCCCAGCGCCAACAAGGTCACCGGCGACCTGGCCGTCCGCCGCGCGCTCGACCTCGCCGTGGACCGCAAGGCCATGGTCGCCAAGCTGCTCGAGGGCGCGGGCCGCGAGGGCTACGGGCCGGTGCCGACCGACAGCCCGTGGTTCGCCAAGGGCACCGAGCGCCCGTACGACCTCGACAAGGCGAAGAAGCTGCTCGACGACGCGGGCTGGAAGGCCGGCGACGGCGGGATCCGCGAGAAGGACGGGCAGAAGGCCGAGTTCACCCTCTGGTTCCCCGCCGGTGACAAGCTCCGCCAGGACCACGCGCTCGCCTTCGCCTCCGACGCCAAGAAGGCCGGCATCAAGGTCACCGTGCAGAGCGGCACCTGGGAGGTCATCGAGCCGCGGATGAAGAACGACGCGGTCCTCGCCGGCGGCGGCAACCCGGCCGACCCCGACTTCGACCTCTACAACCTCCTCCACTCCTCCCTCGCCCTCGACGGCTTCAACAACATGGCCGCGTACACCAGCCCCGAGGTCGACAAGGCCCTGGAGGAGGGCCGCCGCAGCGGTGACAAGGCCGCGCGCAAGGCCGCGTACGACAAGGTCCAGCGCGCCCTCGCCGACAACCCCGGCTATGTCTTCTTCACCCACGTCGACCACCTCTACGTCGTGAACGACGGCTGGAAGAACCTCACCACCCAGGTCGAGCCGCACGACCACGGCCTCGGCGCCGGACCGTGGTGGAACGTCGAGGACTGGCAGCCGAAGCGGTGACCGCACGGCTCCCGTGGGGGCCGATGGCGCGCCTGGCGGGACGGCGGCTGCTGGCCGCCGTCCCCGTGCTCGCCGTCGTGACCTTCGCCGTCTTCGCCATCGCCGCCGCCTCGCCCTTCGACCCGGTCAAGGCGTACTCCGGCGCCACCGGGCTCGGCGCGGGCCGCGCCGTCCTCGACCAGCTGCGCGAGAACCTCGGCGCCGACCAGCCCTTCGTGGTCCGCTGGTGGGACTGGCTCACCGCCGCCCTCACCGGCGACCTCGGCGACTCCACCGCCCTGCGCGAGCCGGTGGGCCAGGTCATCGGCGAACGCATCGGCTGGTCCGTCCTGTTGTGCACCGTCGCCTTCGTCCTCGCCGTGGCCGTCGGCACCGTGCTCGGCGTGCTCGCCGCCCGCCGCCGGGGCCGCCTGTTCGACCGGGCCGTCACCTCGCTGGCCTATCTGCTGGAGGCGGCGCCCCCGTTCTGGCTCGGACTGCTCGCGGTCTGGTTCTTCTCGTTGAGGCTGGACGTCCTCCCCGCGGGCGGGCTCACCGACACCGGGAGCGACGCCGTCACCGCGGGCCAGGTCGCCGGGCATCTGGTGCTCCCGGCGGCCGTGCTGGCGCTCACCCAGCTGCCGTGGTTCGTGCTGTACGTACGCCAGGGCGTCGGCGACGCCCTGGACGAGGACCCCGTACGCGGCGCCCGCGCCCGCGGCCTGCGCGAGCGGACCGTCCTGACCGGACACGCCCTGCGGTCCGGGCTGCTGCCCGTCCTCACCCTCATCGGCTCGCGCGTGCCCGAACTCATCACCGGCGCCCTGCTGGTGGAGACCGTCTTCAGCTGGCCCGGCATCGCCTCCGCGACCGTCGAGGCCGCCACCGGCGCCGACTTCTCCCTGCTCGCCGCGCTGACCGTGCTCGCCACGGCCGCCGTGCTGGTGGGCAACCTGCTGTCCGACCTGCTGTACGGACTGGCCGACCCGAGGGTGGCCCATGACGAGATGTAGGGGCGCCGCGAGCGCCGCCGTGCTCGCCGTCGTCGTCCTGGCCGTGCTGGTCGTGCCGTTCGCCGTGCCGGTCGACGAGCAGGCCGTCGATCTCGCCGCGAAGCTCCAGCCGCCCTCCTGGTCCCACCCCTTCGGTACCGACGAGGTCGGCCGCGATCTGCTGTTGCGCTGTGTGTACGGGCTGCGGGTCTCGCTGCTCCTCGGCGTCGTCGCCGCGCTCGCCGCCACCGTCGCCGGCACGGCCGTCGGGGCGCTCGCGGGCGCGCTCGGCGGGTGGGCGGACCGGCTGACGATGCGGGTCGTCGATCTCTTCTCCGCCGTCCCGCATTTGCTGGTGGGCATCGTCGTCGTGGCGATGTTCCGGCCCGGGATCTGGCCGGTGATCGCGTCGGTTGCGGTTACCCATTGGCTGTCGACGGCGAGGATCGTCCGGGCCGAGGTGTTGTCGCTGCGCTCCCGGCCGTACGTCGACGCGGCGCTGTCGGGCGGGTCGTCGCGGTGGCGGATCACCGTGCGGCATCTGCTGCCCGGGGTGCTGCCGCAGGCGGGGCTGGCGGCTGTGCTGATGGTGCCGCATGCGATTTGGCATGAGTCGGCGCTGTCCTTTCTCGGGCTGGGGCTGCCCGCGCAGCAGGCGAGCCTCGGCACGATGGCGCAGGCCGCGCGTGGTTCGCTGCTCGCGGGGAGCTGGTGGCCGACGCTGTTTCCCGGGCTGTTCATCGTCGTGCCGACGTTGGCGATCGCGGGGGTGGCTGGGGTGTGGCGGGATCGGTTGAATCCGCGCCGTCGATCGGAGTTGACGCTGTGAGGGGTTTTGCCCCGGGCCCGCCCTTTCACCGTTTCTTCCGGGGCGGAGCCCCGGACCCCCGCAACGCGGCTTCGCCGCGTTCGTCCTCAAGCGCCGGACGGGCTGGAGAATGCCGGGACGGGCTGGAATCCGTGCTGGACGTGCGCGACGTCAGCGTCCGCTTCCGGATGCGCGGCGGGCGGGAAGTCGCCGCCGTTACCGGGGCCGACTTCCGGCTCCGGCCGGGGGAGTGTCTTGCCCTCATCGGGGAGAGCGGCTGCGGCAAGTCCGTGCTCGCCTCCGCCCTGTTGGGGCTGCTGCCGGGCAACGCCCGTACCACCGGGCACGCGTACCTCGGCGACCTGGATCTCCTTTCCGCCGACGAGCGGACGCTCGCCCGCACCGTACGGGGCCGTCGTATCGGCCTCGTCCCGCAGAGCCCCTCCTCCCACCTCACCCCCGTCCGCACCGTGCGCTCCCAACTGCGCGAGACCGTACGGGAACTGACCGGCGTGCGCGAAGGGGAGCTCGCCGCAGCGGAACGGGCCGCGTTCCCCGCCGACCACCTCGACCGCTACCCGCACCAGCTCTCCGGCGGCCTCGCCCAGCGCGCGGCCCTCGCCCTCGCCCTCGTCGGCGACGCACCGCTGCTGATCGCCGACGAACCCACCACCGGCCTCGACCGCGAGCTCGTGGACCGTACGGCCGACGAACTGCGCCGCCACGCCGACGCGGGACACGCGCTGCTGATGATCACGCACGACCTCGCCGCCGCCGAGCGCATCGCCGACCGCGTCGCCGTCATGTACGCGGGGCGGATCGTCGAACTCGCCGACGCACAGGACTTCTTCGGCGCCCCCGGCCCCCGCCACCCCTATGCCCGCGGGCTGCTCGACGCCCTGCCCGAGCGGTCCTTCACCCCCATCCCGGGCATGCCCCCGGAGCTCGGCGCGCTGCCGCAGGGCTGCGCCTTCGCCGCGCGCTGCGGGCTCGCGACGGAAGTCTGCGCGACCGTGCCCTCCTTCGACGACGGGGTTGCCTGCCACCACGCGAGGAGCACACGTGCTTGAACTGCTCGACATCACCGCCGGGTACGACCCGCGCAAGCCCGTGGTGCGCGGGGTCTCGCTCACCGTCCACGACGGCGAGGCCGTCGGCCTGCTGGGCCCCAGCGGCTGCGGCAAGTCCACGCTCGCCCGCGTCGCGGCCCTGCTGCACCGGCCGTACGCCGGGACGGTGACCATCGACGGCACGCCCGCCCGCGGCTGGCGGCACCGTGCCCCGCGCGAGCAGCGCACCGCCTTCGGCCTGCTCTTCCAGCAGCCCCGCCTGTCCGCCGACCCCCGGCTGCGGCTGCGCGACCTGATCGCCGAACCATTGCGGGCGACCGGGCTCCGCGACCGGGCCGCGGAAAGAGTACGCGCACTGGCCCCGTCCGTCGGCCTGTCGGAGGAACTGCTCGACCGGCGTCCGCACGAGGTCAGCGACGGCCAGCTGCAGCGGGCCTGCCTCGCCCGCGCGTTGGCCCTGCGCCCGCGCTGGCTGATCTGCGACGAGATGACCGCGATGCTCGACGCGTCGACAACTGCCGCGCTGGTGGCGGTCGTCGAGGACTACCGGCGCGAGAGCGGCGCGGGGCTGCTCGCCGTCGGGCACGATCCGGTGCTGCTGGAGCGGTGGTGCGGCCGCGTGGTGCGCTGGGAGACGCTCACATCCGCCGCACCAGCGGGAACGGCAGCGTCTCCCGGATCGACAGACCGGTGAGGAACATCACCAGCCGGTCCACCCCGACGCCGAGCCCGCCCGTCGGCGGCATCGCGTACTCGAGGGCCCGCAGGAAGTCCTCGTCCAGCTCCATCGCCTCGGGATCCCCGCCCGCCGCCAGCAGCGACTGCGCGGTCAGCCGGCGGCGCTGCTCGATCGGGTCGATCAACTCGGAGTAGGCCGTGCCCAGTTCGGTGCCGAACGCCACCAGGTCCCAGCGCTCCGCCAGCAGCGGATCGGAGCGGTGCGGCCGGGTGAGCGGCGAGACGTCGGTCGGGAAGTCCTTGTAGAAGACGGGCAGCGTGGTGTGCTCCTCGACCAGCCGCTCGTACAGCTCCAGCACGATGTCCCCGCGCCCGTGCTCCGGCCGGTGCGGCACCCCCGCGGCGTCGCAGTGGCGGCGCAGGACCTCGACCGGCGTGTCCGAGCCGATCTCCTCGCCGAGCGCCTCGGACAGGGCGCCGTGGACGGTCTTCACCGGCCACACGCCCGAGATGTCGTGCTCGACGCGCTTGCCCGAGGCGTCCGTCCGCACCGCGATCTGCGCCCCGTGGGCGGCCGTGGCCGCCTCCTGGATCAGCTCGCGGGTCAGGTCCAGCATCACGTCGTAGTCGGCGAAGGCCTGGTAGGCCTCCAGCATGGTGAACTCGGGGTTGTGCTTGTAGGAGACGCCTTCGTTGCGGAAGGTGCGGCCCATCTCGAAGACCTTCTCCAGACCGCCCACACACAGCCGCTTGAGATACAGCTCGGGGGCGATGCGCAGATACAGGTCGAGGTCGTAGGCGTTGATGTGGGTCGTGAACGGGCGGGCGTTGGCGCCGCCGTGGACCTGCTGGAGCATGGGCGTCTCGACCTCCAGGTAACCCCGGTCGAGCAGCCCCTGCCGCAGTGCCTGCACCGCCGAGCTGCGGGCCCGTACGACCCGGCGGGCCTCCGGCGACACCGCCAGGTCCACATAGCGCATGCGCACCCGGGTCTCGGGGTCGGCGAGGCCCCGCCGCTTGTCGGGCAGGGGGCGCAGGCACTTCGCGATCATCCGGGCGCGCGTGACGAAGACGGTGAGCTCGCCCCGGTCCGTGGTGCCCACCTCCCCCTCCGCCTCGAGATGGTCGCCGAGGTCGGTGTGGGCGGTGAAACGCCGCAGCAGCTCCGGGCCCGAGCCGTCACGGGTGAAGGTGAGCTGGAGATCCCCCGACCAGTCGCGCAGCACGGCGAAGGCGACACCGCCGTGGTTGCGGATCAGCAACACCCGCCCGGCGACGGTCACTTGCTCGCCCGTACGGGCGGAGGACGACAGGCCCGCGTGGGCCGCGCGGATGCCGGCGAGGGTGTGCGTACGGCGGGCGTCGACCGGATAGGGGTCGACGCCCGCCGTACGCAGCCGCTCGAGCTTGTGCCGGCGCACCCGCACCTGCTCGGGCAGGCCCGCCAGTTCGTCCGCCACCAGCGACCCGGCGGCCTCGGCGCCGAAGCCGAGCTCGGACAGCGGCGGCAGGCCCTCCGTGGAGGTCGGGCTGACCAGGCCCTTGGCCCGTCCGCGGCCCCACATCTTGCCCAGGCTCGGCACGGACACGAAGCCCTCGGCGATGCCGGAGGCCAGCCCGATCCGGGCGAGCGCGCCCGCGTCGGCGTAGCACAGGAACCGGGGATGCCACTCCGGGTTGTACTTGACGTTCGAGCGGTAAAGAGCCTCCAGCTGCCACCACTTGGAGAAGAACAACAGCAGCTTCCGCCACAGCCGCAGCACCGGCCCGGCACCGATGCGCGCACCCTCCTCGAACGCCGAGCGGAAGACCGCGAAGTTCAGCGAGATGCGCTTGATGCCGAACCGCCCCGCCTGCGCGCACAGTTGGGTGACCATGAACTCCATCACGCCGTTGGGAGCCGTACGGTCACGGCGCATCACGTCCAGCGAGACGCCGTCCCGCCCCCACGGCACGAAGGAGAGCAGGGCGATCATCGTGCCCTCGGCGTCGAGCGCCTCGACGAGCAGGCAGTCACCGTCCGCGGGATCGCCGAGGCGGCCCAGCGCCATCGAGAAGCCGCGCTCGGTCTCGGTGTCCCGCCAGGCGTCCGCGCGCCGGATGACCTCGCCCGTCTCCTCGTCGGTCAGTGCCGAGTGCCGCCGGATGCGCACGGTCGCGCCGGTGCGTTCCACCCGGTGCACGGCCTGCCGGGTCACGCGCATCTCGCGGCCCTCGAGGTCGAAGGAGGCGACCTGGAGGATCGCCTCGTCGCCCAGTTGGAGCGCGCCGAGCCCCGAGCGGGCGTAGACCTTCGCGCCCACCTCGCTCGCACCCATCACGGCGGGCTGCCAGCCGTACCGGCCCGCGAGCCGCAGCCAGGCGTCGACGGCCGGCGTCCAGGCCTCGGGGTCCCCCAGCGGATCGGCGGAGGCCAGGCAGACACCGGCCTCGACCCGGTAGGTGACCGCGGCCTTGCCGCTGGGGGAGAAGACGACCGCCTTGTCCCGGCGGGTGGCGAAGTAGCCCAGGGAGTCCTGCCCGCCGTAGCGGTTCAGCAGGGCGCGGATGCGCGGCTCCTCGTCGTCGTGCAGGGCCGCCTCCAGCCGCTGCGAACGGAAGAGCGTCGTCGTGGCGTTGAGCAGGGCCAGCGCGCCGAGCAGGCCGAGGACGAAGAACACCCAGTGCGGCGGGTGGCCCGTGAAGTGCCGCGCGCTGACCAGGCCGCCGCACACCTTGTTGGCGACGAACAGCAGACGGTTCCCGGCACCGCGCTCCAGCGAGCCGGGGAAGAGCACCACCAGGCCCCAGCCGACCAGCGTGGCGGCGGCGAGACCGGCCACCAGCACCAGCACGGCGCGCAGGAACGCGCCGGTCCGCACCTGCGCGTAGAACTCCCGCCGGGCCAGCACGAGCAGGGCCATCGCGGCCACCGACAGCACCAGCGAGGGGATCGTGTCCCAGTAGCCCACGGCCAGCAGCAGCGCGTCCGCCAGCACCAGCAGCGCGAGGTACGCCAGGACGAACCAGAGCGTGACCCGCTTGCGGGCGGCCATGGCCGTCGCGAGCAGCAGCAGGAAGACCGCGTACGCCAGGTTCGGGGCCGTCGGGACGGTCAGGGTGTCCAGGGCGTCGGTCAGCGGGTGCGCCGCCCGCCGCAGGGGCGGGATCAGCGCGGTGACGGCGCAGAACAGGCCGAGCAGACCGAAGAAGAACGCGAACCCGTCCGGCACCCGGTGCAGGAAGCGGCACCACGCTGAATATGCGGAAGCGGGCTCACCGGCCTTCGCCGCGTCCTGTGATGTCCTCGGCACGGTGGCGGGCTCGCGCTCCCCGGCTGTGCGGATCATTCCGTCAGCGTAGGCAAGCCCGGGACGGCGTGCCTGTCGAGCGTCCGAATCGGTGAATAGATACCCGAACGGAGTATGTCCACTGTATGGGCCGAAGTCGTGTGATGCGCGAGACTGGGCGGACGATCGCCGCTCCGCCGAGGAGGTACGCCATGGCCGTTTCGGTCTCCGTGGTTCTGCTTCTTGTGATCCTGGCCGTGGTGTTCCTCCGCAACGGAGGACTGAAGATGTCGCACGCACTGGTCTGTGTCCTGCTGGGCTTCCTCCTGGCGAACACGAGCGTCGCACCGACGATCTCCAACGGCATCTCCGCCACCGCCAACCTCGTCAGCGGCGTACGGCCCTGACCTCACCGGGACCTCACCCGCTCACGACGGCCGCCGCGAGCCGGACGGCCGACGTACCGATGCCGGTGGGGCCGCCGGCCGGCCGCGCGGGCATCGGCACGTCCGCCGCACGGTAGCGGCCCGTCACCGAGGACCACCGGTGGTCGCCCGCCAGCCACGCCCGCAGGCCGTGCACATGGGCCTCGACCCGCCGGCGCGCCGGGCCGTCCAGCCCGTGCTCCTCGACCGCCGCGGGCAGGTCGTGCGCGACGACGTACTGGAACTGCCGCAGCCGGGCCGTCGCGAGCGCGTCGACCACCTCGGCGGCCCGCACCGCACCGGTGTCCAGGAACCGCTGGACGACCAGGACGCCGTTGTTGTGCTCGCCCTCGTCCTCCATCTCCTTGCGGTACGAGACGATGTCGTTCCTGAGCGGGCTGATGTCGCTGAAGGCGGAGGCCAGTTCGGCCATGGCGGCACAGGAGAGGAATTCGGCCGGGACCTCCTCCTCGGCCAGGGCCTGTCCGGCCAGCGCGAGCGAGAAGCTCGTCCCGGCGGTACGGCGGCGCATCTCGATGTAGTCCACCGGATCGGGGATCCGGTCCTGGGCGAGATTGGCCAGCTCCCACAGGAAACTCGCCGCGAACTCCCGGACGCAGCCCGGCAAAGCGGTGCGCAGGGCGGGCGGCAGGGCGGTCGCGCTGCGCACCCAGAGGTCGGCGAGCCCCCGCTCGGGAGGCAGTACGGGCTGCGGCATGGCGGCCGGGTTCTCCGGCATGAAGGTCATCAGCCGTTCGGTGAAGGCCCGCGCACCCGCGGTGTCGCGCGTCCGCTTGAACGCGTCGACGAAGAAGTCGTCCAGGTAGAAGGCCCACACGTGCCAGTCGTTCACCAGCTCCAGGAGATCGACGGGCACGTCGGGGTGGGTGAGTGCGGTGAAGAGGGCGTAGTCGTGCGCGTCGACAGCGTCCGCGCTCCACACGGGAGTGTCGAGCATGCCCATCGCGCGGGCCCAGCACCGCGCGTGGACGCGCAGGGCCGCCAGGTGCGGGCTCTGGCGGGCCTCGTACGGCATGACGAACCGCGGCCTGTGGTCCGGGAGCGGGGGACGGGCGCCGGCGCGGCCGAAGAGCCGGGCGGCGGCCGTGCCGATCCCGGTGGGCCCGCCCGGCAGCAGCCGGGCCACGACCCCCGAGGGCGTCGCGGCCCCCTCGTTCATATAGCGGCTGGAACGCAGGTGCCACTCGTGCCCGCCCGCCTGCCAGTCCTGGAGGCCCTTGACGTAGCCGGCCACCCGGGCCCGCTCGGTGAGGTCGAGGCCGAACTCCTCGAAGAGCGGCGGGAGTTCGGTGAGGGCGGTGTTCTCGAACTGGTGCAGGCGCGAGGTGAGCAGGTCGCCCACCACGTTCGCGGCATGCTGCGGATCACAGCGCAGGAAGCGCTCCACGACCAGCACGCCGTTGTTGAGCTCGCCCTCGACGCGGGTCTCGCGCTCGTACGAGAACAGGTCGTTGCGCAGATGGACGCTGTCGGAGAAGGTGTCGACGAGGACGCGCAGCGGGCGGGTGCCCACGACGCGGGGCGGTACCTCGAGGCCCACGGAGTACTCGACGAGCCCGGTGGACCACGGGGCGCCGCCGACCTTGCGGCGCATCTCCACATAGTCGATCGGGTTCGGCACCCGGCGGGACTTGATGTTGGCCAGCTCGCGCAGGGACTCGTCCAGCAGATGGGCCGTGTACCCGGCGAACCGCCGCCGCCACCGCGCCGACATCACCGGCGTCGTGCGCGCCCACAGGTCGGCCAGGCCCCGCTCCACCGGGTTGGCGGGCTCCGGTGACGGCCGGGCGGGGTCGAGCGGTATGAAGGCGGGCAGCCGGGCCAGATGCTCGCGGGCGCCCGCGACATCCCCGGTGCGCTTGAAGGCCTCCAGGAAGTGGTCGTCGAAGAAGAAGACCCACGTGTACCAGTCCGTCACCACCTCGAGCCGGGGCCCCGGGGCGTCCGGGTGCGTGTACGAGGTGAGCAGCGCGTAGTCATGGGCGTCGAACGCGGCCTCGTCCCACACGGCCGGACCGCTCCCGTCCCCGGGGGCACCGATCATCTGCATCGAGCACGCCCACGCCTTGGTGTGCGCACGGGCCGCCTCGAGGTGCGGATTGAGCCGGGCCGGATACGGCAGGTAGAAATCGGGCAGTTCGTACGGACGCATGCGCCGGAACCCGCTTTCCGTCACGGACATGACCCGACGACGCTAACAGCGCGTTCCGGCACATGGGATCACTCGATCGAGTGGGAATAATCCGACGGTCTCAGCGTCGGACGAACACGCCGATTCCATTGGCGACGGCCCGCTCGGCGCCGCCCGACGGATGGTTGCGCGCCACCGCGTGCGTGCTGTGCGGACCGCGGGTGACCAGGGTGCTCGACCCGCCCCCGTCGAGGTTGAACGCGTCGACCGCACCGAGCTTCCGCATGGCGCCCGCCAGTTCGGCGAGGGTCAGCCCGGCGCGATAGGCCGCACGGCCGTCCAGCGCCAGCAGGTACAGCCGCCGTCCGCCGTCCGCGAGGCCCGCCGCGGTGCGTACGGCCGCGGTCGACCGGTCCAGACCGGCGAGCGGACGGCCGCCGCGCAGCAGCGGAAAACCGCCCAGCGCGCACCGCAGGGTCCCCGAGTGCCGGGACCGCAGCCGCTCCTCGACCTCCAGTTCGTCGCCCACCTCGAGCTTGCGCAGCTCCCGCGCACCCTGCTCGCGCCCCACGAGCACCACGGAACCCCGGGGGATCGTCCCCTTGCCCGGCGTGCTCCGCACCGACGCCACCCGGCCGTTCCTCACGGTCACTTCGGCCGTCCGGTCGCTGCACCGCGCACCCCGGTCCGTGTCCGTGCCGCACGTTGCGCGCAGCCGTGACGCCTTGCCCCACGCGGACGTGTACGCGCCGATGCCGTCGACCGGCAGCGCGTACTGGTTGTAGCCCCGCAGCGGCAGCTCGTCCTCCTCCTCGGTGCGCACCACTCCCTCCAGCCACAGCCGGTCCAGCCTGCCCACACGGTCGTCGCCCACGCCCAGGACGTCCTCGGTGGTGACCCCCCGCGGCATCTCCGGCCCGAAGCGCTGGCCGTCCGGCACCGCCGCCTTCAGCGCGTGCCCGCTCGCGACGGCCGGGCCCACCGGGGCCCCCGTCGCCTCCACACCGGGGTGCTGCGCCTCCGCGATGTTGAAGAAGTCCCCGTTCACCCCGCCCACGGCCCCCTCGTGGTCGGCCAGCCGGGACACCGTCTCCCGGGCCCCGACCACGCCCGGGTACAGCAGGTCCACCGATACGTGGCGGTTCCGTAGATCGACCGTCAGGAGATGCCCGAACACCGGGCCGTGGGATCCCTTGAGCGAGAACTCCCGGTATGTCACCCCGGGGCCGACCGCATCGGCGGCCCCCACCCGCAGTTCATGATCGCTCGCGGCAGCGGCGTGTGCCGTGCCCCCGCCACCGATCAGCGACACCCATGCCACCAGAACCGACAGCACCGCGCGCCCGCGGCATCCGCGTCTCTTCACCGTCACCCCAGAGGAAACGTCAACTCTTCCAGGACACATGGGCCTTCATACTTCCCCGAAAAAACGTCAGGGAACGTCCGGACGTCGATCGGGGCAACTCTCGGCACGTCTCTGTCGAACGCCTCTGCGGGCCTCGATACTCACAGGCAACGGCACCCCGCTCACCATTCCGCTCGCCGCACCGGGAGGCACTGCCATGACCTCGCACTCGCGCCGCGCCGTCGTCGTCACCCTCGGGGCCGCTCTCGCGGGCTCGTTCGCGGGCCCCGCCCTCGCCGACCCGGGACGTACGGAGCGGCGCGGCAAGCCCCCGCTGCGACACGCGCACGCGCACAACGACTACGAGCACCGGCACCCGCTCACCGAGGCCCTCGAGCACGGCTTCAACAGCGTCGAGGCCGACATCTGGCTCGTCGGCGACCAGCTCCTCGTCGCGCACGACGCCGACAAGCTCGACCCCCGGCGCACCCTCGAGTCGCTCTACCTCGACCCGCTGCTGCACCGGGTGCGAGCCAACCACGGCCGGGTCTACCACGGTTACGACCTCAGCCTGCAACTGCTCATCGACATCAAGTCCCCCGGCGGCCCCGCCTACCGCGAGCTGTCGCGGCACCTGCGCCGCTACCACTCGATGCTCAGCGCCTGCGCGGGCGGGCGGGTCCACCGCGGTGCGGTCACCGCCGTGATCTCCGGCGACCGGGGCGCGCGGGGGCCGATGGAGGAGGAACGGGTGCGGTACGCCTTCTACGACGGGCGGCTGGAGGACCTCGGCACGGGTGTGCCCGCCTCGTTCACCTCGCTCATCAGCGACAACTGGAGCACGAACTTCATCTGGCGGGGCAAGGGCCCGATCCCCGTGCGGGAGCGGGCCGCGCTCCGGCGCATCGCCACCACCGCGCACGCGGCCCGTCAGCAGGTGCGGTTCTGGGCCACCCCGGACCGGCCGGGCCCGGAGCGCGACGCGCTCTGGCGCGAGCTGCTGCACGCGGGGGTCGACTACATCAACACGGACGATCTCGCGGGTCTGGAGGCGTTCCTCCGCGCAACTCGCTGAGCACCCGGCGCACCGCGGACTCGGGGACCTCGGGCAGCAGCAGCGCCACGGCGTGCAGCAGCTTGCCGAGCAGGAAGGTGGTGTCGGGCGTCGCGCGGACGAGCTCGCGCACCGCCTCCGTGTCCTCGTGCCACACGGATTCCAGCAGTACCGCGACATCCGGTGCGGCCTCCTCGTCCGTCTCGACCCAGCCCGGGTCCTCCGGCGTCCGGCGGGCGAGGTGCCGCAGCACACGGTCCCCGACCTCGGGGCGGTACGCCTTGCGGACGGCCTCGTTCGCCACCCAGACGAGCGCGGAGACGAGGTCCCTGGCCTCCTCGGCCGCCATGCCGGAGGGCAGGCAGTCGTCGAACGCCTGTTGATTGCCGTGCCGGAAGGCCAGCAGGAGGTGTGCGGCTCTCGCCTTCGCCTCGGTGACACGTATCTGGGTAATCTCGGCAGTCATCCGGCAAATCGTACTGTCGGTGGATCATTCCGCTGGTAGCGCCACGCGGGTGGTGCCATGGCGGAATGTCATGGTCCGGCGCGGAACGTGTGGCAGTACGGTCGCCGCCGGTCCGCGCGCGGCCGGGTGTGGGGAGCCTGACCGTATGGCCACCCCACCGCACCCGCCCTCGTACGGACCCTCCGGGAGCTACGGCCCGCCGTCACGGCCGCCGGGCGGCGGGAGGTGGATCGCCGTCCTGCTGCTCGTGCTGCTCACGGTGGCCGGTGTCGCCGTGGCGGTGGTGCTGTTCGCCGGCCGCAAGGGCGGGGGCGGGACCGACCGGGGGCCGTCGCCGAGCGCGTCGAGCGGACCCTCGGTGCCGACCCCGTCATCCCCGTCATCCCCGTCGCCTCCGTCGTCCTCGCCGTCTTTCCGGCTCCCGAGCGGCTTCCCGTCCGAACTGCCGTCGGGACTGCCGTCCGAGCTGCCGAGTGACTTCCCCACGGCCTTGCTTGCGCGTTAGGGCCTGTCCGGCGGTGCCGATCCGGCCGCAACCACAGCCGAAGCTAGCCGGACGCGGCAAGCGCTGCCGCCGGATCGCGGTCGCAGGGGCCCGCGGGTTCCCAGTGGCCCGCCTCCTTGCGGTACGGCCACCAGTTCCCGTCACGCCCGTAGCGCAGTTGCACGTTCTCGCCGTCCACCGTCCAGCGGTTGTGCGTCCCGTGCAGTGCGGGGGCCCGGTCCTCGTCGCCCCATGCGGCGGCGAGGCGGGTGCGGGCCTCGGGGCCCGGGGTCCACTCCTCCTCCAGCACCTCGAGCGCGGCGGCGCCACCGTATCCCCAGGCCCTTACGGCGCGCGGCAGTTCACCGGGGTAGCCCTCCGCGAGCCGGGCGGCGACGGCGGCGGGCGGGCCGGACGCCGCCAGGCGCACCGCGTCCTGGCGGACGGTCAACGGCCGCGGTACGGGTGTCCGTTCGTGGCCCGGCGCGAGGGCCTCGGCCAGCAACTGCCGTGCCCGGCCCGCCGCGTCGGCGGCGAGGAACCGCAGGGCCTCGGGGTCGAGCCCCGGCCCGGGCGGCACGTCGCCGGTCAGCACCGGGGGCAGGCCCGGGGCGTCCACCGCCGGGGCGGGCGCGGGCAGGGGCTGGACGAGGGCGCGCAGGGCGAACGCCTCGAGCGCGGGCACCCCGGCGAGCGGCTCGCGGGGCGTACTGCGCGCCTGGAGCTCCTCGAGCAACTCCCGCTCCGCACGCCCGCGCAGCAACAGCAGGACGAACGGGTCCCGGTCGAGCAGCCGCGCGACCTGATGGCACAGCGCCGCCGTGTGCGGGCAGTGGTCCCACGCCCCGCAGGCGCACTCGGGCTCCAGGTCACCGATGCCCGGGAGCAGGTCGACGCCCGCCGCCCCGGCGTCCTCGACGAGGTGCGGCGGCATGTCGCGGTCCAGGAGGGCGGCGATGTGGCCCGCCCGGTCGGCCACCACGTCCAGGAACCGGTCCCAGTCGGCGTCGTCGAGCCGCTGGACGACGACGTCCGCGCGGACCGGCGTGCCGTCGCGGTCGCGTACGACCGCGGTGATCCGGCCGGGGCGTACGGACACCGCGCCGACCGCGCCCGCCCGGGCATGCCTGCGCCCGGCCTTGATGACCCGTTCGCCGTCCAGCGCGGTGTCCTCCAGAGCCTTGAGCCACGCCCGGCCCCACCAGCTCTGCGCGAACCCCTGCCCGCGAACGGGCGGGAGGGCGTCGAAGGTGCGTTCCATCGCCTCGGTCATCGGTCCGTCCCCCTCAGTGCCACGAGCTCCGCCAGCTCGGTGTCGGTCAGTTCGGTCAGCGCGGCCTCGCCCGCCTCGCCCAGCACGGCGTCGGCGAGCGCCTGCTTGCGGACGAGCATCTCGGCGATGCGGTCCTCGACCGTCCCCTCGGCGATCAGCCGATGGACCTGGACCGGCTGTGTCTGGCCGATGCGGTAGGCGCGGTCGGTGGCCTGGGCCTCGACGGCGGGGTTCCACCAGCGGTCGAAGTGCACGACGTGCCCGGCGCGGGTGAGGTTCAGCCCGGTGCCCGCCGCCTTCAACGACAGCAGGAAGACCGGGACTTCACCGTCCTGGAACCGGCGCACCATCTCCTCGCGCCGCGCGACGGGCGTACCGCCGTGCAGGAGCTGCGACGGGATGCCGCGTGCGGCCAGGTGCTGCTCCAGCAGCCGCGCCATGCGGACGTACTGGGTGAAGACGAGCACGCTCGCGTCCTCGGCGAGGAGGGTGTCCAGGAGCTCGTCCAGCAGCTCGAGCTTGCCCGAACGGCCGCCGGTCCGGGGCTCGTTCTCCTTCAGGTACTGCGCCGGGTGGTTGCAGACCTGCTTGAGCCCGCCCAGCAGCTTGACGATCAGACCGCGCCGCTGGAGGCCGTCGGCCTCCGCGATCTCCGCGAGCAGCTCGCGCACCACGGCCTCGTACAGGCCCGCCTGCTCCTTGGTGAGCGCGACGGCGCGGTCCGTCTCGGTCTTCGGCGGCAGTTCGGGCGCGATGCCGGGGTCGGACTTGCGGCGGCGCAGCAGGAACGGGCGGACGAGCGCGGCGAGCCGCTCGGCGGCGGCGGGGTCGGTGCCGCTCTCGACGGCCTGCGCGTGGCGCCGCCGGAAGGTGCCGAGCGAACCGAGGAGCCCCGGCGTCGTCCAGTCGAGGATCGCCCACAGCTCGGACAGGTTGTTCTCGACCGGTGTGCCGGACAGTGCGACGCGGGCCTTCGCGCCGATCGTGCGCAGCTCCCTCGCCGTCGAGGACCAGGGGTTCTTCACGTGCTGGGCCTCGTCCGCGACGACCAGGCCCCAGCCGGTGTCCGCGAGCCGCCGCGCGTCCAGCCGCATCGTGCCGTACGTGGTGAGGACGAACTCGCCGTCCGCCACGCCCTCCAGGGTCCGCGCGGCGCCGTGGAAGCGGCGCACCGGGGTGCCGGGGGCGAACCGCTCGATCTCCCGCTGCCAGTTGCCCAGCAGGGAGGCCGGGCAGACGACCAGGGTCGGCCCGGCGGCACCGGGCAGGGTCTGGCGGTGCAGGTGGAGCGCGATCAGGGTGACCGTCTTGCCGAGGCCCATGTCGTCGGCCAGACAGCCGCCCAGGCCGAGCGAGGTCATCCGGTGCAGCCAGTCGAGGCCGCGCAACTGGTAGTCGCGCAGGGTGGCGGCGAGTGCGGCGGGCTGTGCCACGGTTTCCCGGTGGGCCTCGGGGTCGGCGATCAGGTCGCGCAGGGCGGCGAGTCGGCCGGTCGCCCGTACGCCGACGGTCTCGTCCCCCTCGCCGCTTTCCGCCGGGGCGTGGCCGGTGAGGGCGGCGCCCAGGGCCTCGACCGGGGTCATCTTGCGGTCCTGCCGGTCCCGCGCGCGGCGCAGCGCCGCCGGGTCGACGAGCACCCACCGGTCGCGCAGGCGCACGACGGGGCGGCTCGCCTCCGCCAGCCGGTCCAGCTCCTCCCTGCTCAACTCCTCGCCGCCGAGGGTGAATTTCCAGGCGAAAGCGAGCAGTGCGTCCGCGGAGAGCACGGACGGCAGGCCCGAGCCGAAGTCCTGCTCGTCGTCCGGTGCGCCCACGACGGCGCGGGTGGTGAGCCGGCGTACGAGGTCCTTCGGCCAGTGCACCTCGACCTCCGCGGCGTCGAGGGCCGCGGAGGCCGGGCCGAGCAGCTCGCCGATCTCGTCGTCGGCGAGGTCCAGGGCGTCGGGAACCGCCGCCGAGAGCAGAGGGGAGAGGACCGGCCAGGCGTGCGCCGCGCGGCGCAGGGCGAGCAGGGCGTTCATCCGCGCGCCGCGGCCGAGCGCGTGCCCGCCGGACCACACCCGGGCGGCGTCCGTGACGAGCGCCGGGTCGGCGAGGCTGTGCAGCTGGGGCACGGCACGGAAGCGCGGGCCGTCATCCGGGTCCTGCTCGAGTGCCTCGACGCGCAGCGAGAGCCGCACCCCCGCGTCGTGCCCGGCGGCGATGCCGGCCGCCCAGGCGCGGTGCTCCGGCAGCCGCCGCGGTTCGGGGTCGGCGAAGGCGCGGCTGCCCGCCGCGAGGGCGGCGGCGGGGGAGCGGGGCAGGCCGTCGGCCACGGCGTCGAGGAAGGCGCGTACGAGCCGTTCCGGGTCCGGCAGCAGCGGCGGGTCGCTGCCCGGGACCGGTACGGCGTGCGCCGTCGGCGGCATCGCGTCGGCCAGCTCGCGGATCCGGCGCAGGTCGTCCGCGGAGAGGGGGCCCGCCCGCCAGCTGTCGTGGTCGGTCGCGGTGAGCCCGGGCAACAGACGCCCCCGGGCGGCCAGTTGCAGGGCGAGCACCGCCACGGTGCCCCAGAAGACGGCCGATTCGTCGGCCTGTGCGGCGCGGGCCCGGGTGAGGACGGGCAGTGCGTCGCGTACTGGCAGGACGACGGCCCGTACGGTCGTCGTGGTGACGCCGGTGCCGTCGGGGATGGTGAGCGACAGCTCTTCGGCGGTGCCGTGCGGGTCGTGCGGGTCGGGCAGGTCGTCGTCGGGCCGCCAGAAGGCGACGCGGCCCGCGCGGGCGGGGTCGCCGGGGAGGAAGACGGCGGAGCAGTGGGCGAGGCGGGCGGCAGGGAGTGGAGTCACGATGCTGCGCATTCCTCAAATTTGACTAGCTGGAGCCGGAGCGGCAAAGGGTACAGGAGCCGATCCGGGGGCGAGGGCCTGATGGGGGTGATCCGCGTCACTCCACGGTGGTGGAGACTGGGAACTGGGCCCGCTCGCCGGGCGTTGTGGGGATGGGGATGAGGAGCCGTTGCGCGAGGAGGCAGGAAATGAGCAACAGGGCCAAGGTCGCCGTCGGTGGTGTGGCGGTGGGAGTCCTTCTGCTGTGGCTGGTGGGGTTCTGGCCGGCCGTGCTGGTGATGGTGGGCGTGCCGGTCGGCGCGTATCTGCTGCTGGACCCCTCGCAGCGCAAGCGGCTGCGGAGCGTCTCGCGCAAGCGGCTGAACTGAACCGCTAGAACGCCGGGGCGAGAGCCGCCTTCATCAGGAGCCGGGGCCTGCCGGAGCCGTCCGCGGGGACGGTCCACAGGTCGCTGCCGTAGTCGCCGGGCAGCGAGTAGACCAGGGTGTGGCCGTCCTGCCAGACGGCCTGGTCGTCGACGTTCCGCTGCTCGGCGGTGGCGCTCTCGCGCAGGGTCCGCAGATCCAGGACGTACAGCCGCCACGGCGCATCGGACGAGGCGCCGCGGACGCGCTTCTTGTAGGCCATGCGCGTGCCGTCGGGGGAGAGGGACGGGCACTCCACGTTGGCGTGGAGCGAGCGGAGGGTCCGCTCGCCGCGGTCGCCCTGGACCAGATAGGTCTGCCCGCCGGTGGCGACGGTCGCGTAGAAGCGGGTGTCGTCGGCGAAGGTGACGCCCCAGATGTTGAGGTCCTGCGCCTTGTGGGGCCGGCTGTCCAGGTAGAAGCGGTAGGTCTCCAGATCGCGGTCCAGCGCGCCCGAGCGGACGTCCACGATGGACGTACGGGTCGAAAAGGCCGTCCCCGCATAGGAGTCGCCGCTGACGAAGACCGTCCACGCGGCGCTGCGGCCGCTGGGCGAGACCCGGGTCCGGGTCGGGATGCCCGCCAGGCCGTAGTGGCGCAGCTCGTGCAGATGCGCGTCCAGCACGACCGCACGGTAGGTGTCGCGGAGTCCGCCGTGCACCGCCTGCAGGCAGGCCCCGGTGCCCCCGGCCGTATGGAAGCGCAGACAGCGCACCCCGGAGGAGGTCCGCGGGCCGGTCGGGTCCGCGGCGGCGACGGAGGAGAGCTCGTCGCGGTGCGGGCCCCAGGCCATGTTCCGGAAGACGCTGCGGCCCGGCGTGCCCAGCACGACCTCACCGGGCCGGACGGACGGGCCGCCCGCCTGGACGCGGTCCTTCTCCGCGGCCCGTCCGGCGGCGTGCAGGGTCGCGACGGCCGCGATGCCGCCCAGCACCAGCACGGCGGCGATCAGGACCAGGATGCGGTGCGTACGGTTCAACGGGCGCCTTCCGGTTCGGTGTTGACGGACGTACGGCGCAGCAGGACCGCGCCGATCGCGGCGGACACCGCGAGCCCGGCCGCCGCCGCGCCCAGCGCCGTACGGTCGCCCCAGGCGGTCCAGGCCGCGCCGAACGCGATCGAGCAGACGAAGCGGGCCCCCGCCTGGCCCGTCTGCACCACCGCGAGCCCGCTGCCCCGGACCTCCTCCGGCACCGCGTCCGCGGTCGCCGCGGCGAGGACCCCGTCGGTGGCCGCGTAGAAACCGCCGTGCAGGGCGAGCACCCCGCACGCGAGGGCGGGGGAGCCGCCGGGCGAGGCCACGAGCAGCCCGTACGCGCCGAGCAGCGCGACGTGGCCGCACAGGAACAGCCGCCGGCGGCCCACGCGGTCGGCCACCACCCCCAACGGCACGGCCAGCAGCAGGAACGCGGCGGAGGTGCCGACCGGCAGCAGCGGGAACCACGACTCGGACAGGTCCAGGCGGCGTTGCAGGGTGAGGTAGAGGAAGGAGTCGCTGACGGTCGTCAGGCCGAGCAGCACCGCACAGCCGGTCAGCCGGCGCACGGCGGCGCTCCGCAACAGCTCGCGCACCGGCGCGCGTTGTGCCCGCTGTTCCGCCGGAGCGGTGGTACGCCCCGGGACGAACAGCAGGAGGACGAGCACGCCCAGCGCGGCCACACAGCCGCTGACGGTGAAGACGGCGTCGTACCCCCCGGCGGCGACCCGCAGGATCAGGAACGCCGTCACCGGGCCGAGCAGCGCCCCGGCGGTGTCCATCGCGCGGTGCGCCCCGAACGCCCGCCCCCGGGCGGCCGGTTCGCAGGCGAGCGAGATCATGGCGTCGCGCGGCGCCGTGCGCAGCCCCTTGCCCGTGCGGTCGGCCGCGAGGACGGCGCCGATCAGCGGCACGGTGTGCACGGCGAGCAGGAGCGGCTTGCACAGGGCGGAGAGGCCGTAACCGGCCACCGCCACGGCCTTGTGGCTGCCGCCATGTCTGTCGGAGAGCCGGCCGCCGACGAGCCGGACGAGGGTGCTGGCGCCGTTGTAGATCCCGTCCAGCAGCCCGAAGCCGAGCGGCGACAGGCCGAGTCCGGTGACCAGGTAGAGCGGCAGGACGGCGGTGACCATCTCCGAGGAGACGTCGGTGATCAGGCTGACGGTGCCGAGGGCGAGCACCGTGGCGGGGACGACGGCGGCCCGCCGCCCGGGGCGGGTGCCCCGGGCGGCGGTGCCGGGCGCGGGAGGGGAGGTGCGGCCGTCCGCGAGGTACACGTCAGCTGTTCCAGATGCCGGTGATGTCCTTGCCGTTGGCGGCGTTCCCGGCGTGGGGGAGGCCCTGCGAGTCCTCGAGGGTGCGCAGGACGTCGTAGTGGTTGTAGGTGGCGTCGGAGCTGGAACCGGCCCTGACCGGCTGCCCGTAGAGCACCGTCGGGATGCGGTTGCCGCTCAGCCGGTTGTCCTCGTCGAAGGTGAGCAGGAGCAGGCTGTTGTTGCTCTTGGCCCAGTCGGCATAGGACTTGAGGTTGTTCTTGAGCCATGTGTCGCCGGTGGCCACGTCGCAGTCGTGCATGTCGTTGCACAGGTTCGGGACGACGAACGAGACCGTCGGCAGCGTGCTGTAGTCGCTGGGGAAGGCGTCGAAGGTGTGCGCGGTGCTGAGCGGAACGTTGCCGAAACCGAACCAGGGGTTGTGCTTCTGCGCGTAGTCGCCGCTTCTGCACTCGGTCGAACCCTCGGACGGCAGCGACTCGTTGTAGCTCGCCCAGGTCTTGCCCGCACCGGTGAGCTCGGAGGCGAGGTTGGGCGCGTTGCTGAAGCCGATGTCGACGCAGCTGTCGTCGGTGACGCCCTGGGTGTCGCCGGAGAACAGCGCGTAGTAGTTCGGCTGGCTGGGGTGGGTCTCGGCGTAGGACTGCGTCAGGTTGGCGCCGCCTGCGACCAGGGAGTTGATGTACGGGGCGGCGGAGGAGCCGATGACCTGGCCGTAGGCGTGGTTCTCGAAGACGACGACCACGATGTGGTCCGGGGTGGGCACCGCGGCGTCCGCCGGGGATGCGGCGGAGTTCGAGGCCCACAGGCCGACGGAAGCGGCGGCGAGGCCGAAGGCCGTGGCGAGGGCGCCGAGATGGCGGCGGTGCGATCGGCGGGTGCGGGGGGCTGTGGTGGCGGACACGGGGCCTCCGTACGGGGGAGGAAGGTGGCTGCGTGGAGGGGGGAGGTGCGCGTGCGGTGGCAGCGTAGGACCGGCATGCTGGCATGTACACGTCTTGATGGTGACGGGTGGGCGAGCGTTGTGTGACGGTCAGGCGGCGGGCAGGCCGAGCAGCCTCCGGGTCACCGTCAGCGGAGGCTCGTCGTATTCGCGGGCGAGGGCGATCACCGCACGGCACGCGAGTTCGTGGACGCCGAAGCCCAGCGCCTCGGGGGAGACCCAGCGCGCCGCCTCGGCGCTCCTGTCCTGGTCGTCCTCGGCACAGGCCGCCACGTACACGGCCGCGGCCTCGAAGAGGTTGGGCTGCCGGGCCGGGCCCCGCGGCACAGGCCCGGACTCCCCGGCGTGCTCGGCTCCCTTGCGCAATCGCTTGAACACGCGGATCACCTGCCCCCGTGAGCGGCTTTTCCTGCGGTTGTCCAAGTGTTCCCGGCGGTCGGGCAGTTGAATCTTCGGTCAAGGGGAGGGAACGGATGCGCGTCCACGCGTGCCTGCTGCGATGCGCCGGGTGGCCCGTTGTCGTAGAGGAAACTCGACGGTTGCCGTAGGAGGGCGGCCCCCGACGGGCCGGTGCGGGACGGCCGGGTTGCCGACGGGTCCCGGGTGAGCAAGGCTTGCACGGCAGTTCGGGAACCGTGAGACGGGGAGGGCGTATGGCGCTCGGCAGGGAGCTCGGTGCGATGCTGGACGACTTGTCCCGGCGGGCCGAGGACATACGGCACGCGCTGGTGCTGTCCGGCGACGGGCTGGTCACCAGCGCGAGCACGGGCCTGGAGCAGGAGGACGCCGAGCATCTGGCCGCCGTCGCCTCCGGGTTGCACAGCCTCGCCAAGGGGGCCGGGCGGCAGTTCCGGGCGGGCCGGGTACGGCAGACGATGGTCGAATTCGACGGCGGGGTGCTGTTCGTGACCTCCGCCGGTGACGGCGGTTGCCTGTGCGTCCTCGGGGGCGAGGGGGCCGACATCGGCCGGGTCGCCTATGAAATGACGCTGGTGGCCCAGGACATCGCCGCCCGCGCGGACGCCGAGGCGTCGCGCGAGAGCGAGCAGCCGGAACCCGGGTGCTGACCTGCGGTTCCCGCCGACGGCCCGCGCGGGCCGGGGGCGTTGTCACACCCCGCATCTAAAGTCGTCACCGTAAGTGATCGACCGATTGCGGGAGGGTGTCATGGAAAGTGTTGCGCTGAGTCGTGCGGCCCGGGAACTCGGGCTCGGGGCGGGCGAGTTCGAGCTGGCCGTGCAGCTCGGGGAGGTGCGGACCGTCGCGTCGGGTCCCGGCGGGAGACGGCGCGTCCCGCGCGAGGAGATCGAGCGCCATACGTCCGGCGAGGGGCACCCCGATGCGCTGCGGGCCCGGCTGTGGACGGTCGGCACCGCCGAGGGTGCCGAGTTGCTCGGCATCAGCCTGTCGCGGTTCACCCGCCTTGCCCGAAGCGGCTGTTTCACCCCGGTGCGGTTCCATGTCAACCGCTACCGGGCCGTGGTCTGGCGGTATCTGGCCGCGGATCTCGCGGAGTTCGCCGACACCTGCCCCCATCTCCTCGCGGGCCGGCTGCCCGACCGGCTGCGCGCCGGGCTGGCGGCGGGGGAGGACCGGCGGGCGCGCTGCTGGCGGGCCCTGCGCCTCGACCAGTTGATGGCCGGGGCCGAGGACCCGTGGGAGTGCGCGGCCGTCCATGCCGCGGCGCTCGCCCCGGAGCAGGTGGCCGCCGCCGTCCCCGACCCCGCCGAGCGGGCGTACGTGAGCGCACTCCGCCCGGCCCTCGCCACGGTCCGGGCGAGCACGGACGCGGCCCGCGCCGTTGTCGGCGCGGTGGTGCTCGCGGCGGACCCGGACGAGATCGAGTGGCTGCGCAGTTGTCTCGCCTCCGCGGTGGAGGAAGCCCGCGAGATCCGGCCCGCGCCGAGGGCGGATGAGCCGGGGACGGGTGAGCCGACGGCGGACGAACCGCCGCCGACGCCGCCCGCGGTGCCGCCGCGCCGGGGGCGCCTGCGGCCCCGGCGGCTCCGGTGGCGGCTGTGGGGCAGGGCGCGCCCTAAAGCTGGCCGACGTCCATGACGCGCACCACCGCACGGCCCTCCTCGTCCGAGGCGGCGAGGTCGACCTCGGCGGTGATGCCCCAGTCGTGGTCACCGGACGGGTCGGCGAAGGTCTGGCGCACGCGCCACAGCCCGTCCTCCGGCCGCTCCTCGATCCGCAGCAGCTTCGGGCCGCGGGCGTCGGGGCCGGTGCCCAGGTCGTCGTACTCGTCCCAGTAGGCGTCCATGGCCCCGGCCCAGCGGTCCTCGTCCCAGCCGGACTCGGCGTCCATCTCGCCGAGTTCGGCGACCTTGTCGAGCGCGGCCAGCTCGACGCGGCGGAAGAGGGCGTTGCGCACCAGCACCCGGAAGGCCCGGGTGTTGGCCGTGACCGGCTTGACCTGGTCGGCGCGCTCCTGCGCCTGCTCGGCCGTCTCCTCCTCGGGGTTGGCCAGCTGCTCCCACTCGTCCAGCAGACTGGAGTCCACCTGACGCACCATCTCGCCCAGCCAGGCGATCAGATCCTCGAGGTCGTCGGACTTGAGGTCGTCCGGCACGGTGTGGTCCAGCGCCTTGTACGCACTGGCCAGATACCGCAGCACGATGCCCTCGGTCCGCGCCAGGTCGTAGAAGGAGGTGAACTCCGAGAAGCTCATGGCCCGTTCGTACATGTCACGAATGACGGACTTCGGCGACAGCGGGTGGTCGCCCACCCACGGGTGGCTCTTGCGGTAGACGTCGTACGCGTGCGTCAGCAGCTCCTCCAGGGGCTTGGGGTAGCTGACGTCCATGAGCCGCTCCATGCGGTCCTCGTACTCGACGCCCTCCGCCTTCATCGCCGCGACCGCCTCGCCGCGCGCCTTGTTCTGCTGCGCGGCCAGGATCTGCCGGGGGTCGTCCAGCGTGGACTCCACCACCGAGACCATGTCGAGCGCGTAGGAAGGGGATTCGGGATCGAGGAGCTCGAAGGAGGCCAGCGCGAAGGTGGACAGCGGCTGGTTGAGCGCGAAGTCCGACTGGAGGTCGACCGTCAGCCGCACGATCCGGCCCTCGGCGTCCGGCGTCTCGAGCCGCTCGACCACACCGCCGTGCAGCAGCGAGCGGTAGATCGCGATCGCCCGGCGGATGTGCCGCAGCTGGTTCCTGCGCGGCTCGTGGTTGTCCTCCAGCAGCCGCCGCATCGCCTCGAAGGCGTTGCCCGGCCGGGCGATGACCGACAGCAGCATCGTGTGCGTGACCTGGAACCGGGAGGTGAGCTGCTCGGGCTCGGAGGCGATGAGCTTCTCGAAGGTGCTCTCCGTCCAGTTGACGAAGCCCTCGGGCGCCTTCTTGCGAACCACCTTGCGGCGCTTCTTGGGGTCGTCGCCCGCCTTCGCCAGGGCCTTCTCGTTCTCGACGACATGATCGGGCGCCTGCGCGACCACGAAGCCCGCCGTGTCGAAGCCCGCCCGGCCCGCCCGGCCCGCGATCTGGTGGAACTCCCGCGCCCGCAGCGTGCGCACCCGCTGGCCGTCGTACTTGGTCAGCGCTGTGAACAGCACCGTGCGGATCGGTACGTTGACCCCGACGCCGAGCGTGTCCGTACCGCAGATCACCTTCAGCAGGCCGGCCTGGGCCAGCCGCTCCACCAGCCGCCGGTACTTCGGGAGCATCCCGGCGTGGTGCACACCGATGCCGTGCCGCACGAAACGCGACAGATTCCGGCCGAACTTGGTGGTGAACCGGAAATTGCCGATGAGCTCCGCGATCCGGTCCTTCTCCTCGCGCGAGCACATGTTGATGCTCATCAGCGCCTGCGCCCGCTCCACGGCGGCGGCCTGGGTGAAGTGCACGATGTAGACGGGCGCCTGGCGGGTCTGCAGCAGCTCCGTCAGCGTCTCCGTCAGCGGCGTCGTGCGGTACTCGTACGACAGCGGCACCGGCCGGGTCGCCGAGCGCACCACGGACGTGGGCCGCCCGGTGCGCCGGGTCAGGTCCTCCTCGAACCGGGACACGTCGCCGAGCGTCGCCGACATCAGGACGAACTGCGCCTGCGGCAGCTCCAGCAGCGGAATCTGCCACGCCCAGCCCCGGTCGGGCTCCGCGTAGAAGTGGAACTCGTCCATCACGACCTGGCCGATGTCCGCGTCCTTGCCGTCGCGCAGGGCGATGGAGGCGAGCACCTCGGCGGTGCAGCAGATGACGGGTGCGTCGGCGTTGACCGAGGCGTCGCCCGTGAGCATGCCGACGTTCTCGGTGCCGAAGATCTTGCACAGGTCGAAGAACTTCTCCGACACCAGGGCCTTGATGGGCGCCGTGTAGAACGTCACCTGGTCGTTGGCGAGCGCGGTGAAGTGGGCCCCGGCCGCCACGAGGCTCTTGCCCGAGCCCGTCGGCGTCGACAGGATCACGTTCGCCCCGGAGACCACCTCGATCAGCGCCTCCTCCTGCGCGGGGTAGAGCGTGATGCCCCGCTCCTCGGCCCAGGTCGAGAAGGCCTCGAAGAGGGCATCGGGGTCGGCATGGCTCGGCATCTGATCGATAAGGGTCACGCCTCCATACTGCCTGGCCCCTGGCCGGATCCGACAACCGGCCGGTCAATCGAAGATCATCGGGCGCTACGCTGAGTTGCCGACCGGTCGTCAAGAAACTGGTAGCCACGTGACAAAAATAAGCAAAAGGGGTGGACGGCGATGATGGGACCGGCGCACTCGCTGTCCGGTGCGGCAGCCTGGCTGGGGGCGGGCGCGGCAGCCGCCGCGGCCGGCCAACCCATGCCGTGGCCGGTACTCGTCGTCGGCGCGCTGATCTGCGCGGGCGCGGCACTGGCCCCCGACCTCGACCACAAGTCCGCGACGATATCGAGGGCGTTCGGCCCGCTGTCGAGGATCCTGTGCGAGGTCGTCGACACCCTCTCGTACGCCGTCTATCGCGCCACCCGGGGACGCGGCGACCCCCGCCGCAACGGCGGACACCGCACCCTGACGCACACCGCGCTGTGGGCCGTGCTCATGGGCGCCGGCGCCTCGGCCCTGGCGACGACGGGCGGGCGCTGGGCCGTGCTCGGCATCCTCTTCGTCCACCTGGTGCTCGCCGTCGAGGGCCTCCTGTGGCGGTTCGCCCGCGCGTCCAGCGACGTGCTCGTGTGGCTGCTCGGCGCCGTCGGGGCCTGGCTGCTCGCCGATGTCCTGAACGGGCCGGGCAACGGCTCCGACTGGCTGTTCACCGAGCCGGGCCAGGAGTACCTGTGGCTCGGGCTGCCGATATTCCTCGGCGCGCTCGTCCACGACATCGGCGACGCCCTCACCGTCTCCGGCTGCCCGATCCTGTGGCCCCTGCCCATAGCGCGCAAGCGCTGGTACCCGCTCGGCCCTCCGAAGTCCCTGCGCTTCCGCGCGGGCAGCCGGGTGGAGCAGAAGGTCCTCACCCCGGTCTTCCTGGTGGCCGGCGGTATCTGCGGACTGGGTGCCCTCGACCTCATTTAGCCTCGCCCAGGTGACCGATCGTGTACTGGTGCACCCGGTCGCGACGCGCTTCACTCCTGGCACATGAGACGACTGTTTCTCGCGCTGTGCGCCACGGCCGTGGCGCTGCTGCCGGGCATCGTGCCCGCCGCTGCCGCAACGCCGCCCACGGAGTTCGGCACCTCCTGGCACGACCCGATGACGGCGGCCCCGCCCGTGGCCGTACCCGCCACCACCTCCTGCACCGTGACGGTCGCGGACACGGCCTTCCGCGACTACACGCCCTACAAGGGCACCTACGCGCCGCCCAAACGCTGCGGCGACCGCTGGAACAAGGTCGTCCTGCGCCTCGAAGGGGCCGTCGCCGGGCGGCAGTACGACCGGCTCGGCTATCTCCGCATAGGCGGCGTCGAGGTCCTGCGCACCTCGACGCCCGAGCCCTCGCCCAAGGGCATCACCTGGCACGTGGAGAAGGACGTCACCCGCTACGCGCCCGTCCTGCGCTCCCCGAAGCCGGTGGAGATGCTCATCGGCAATTTCGTGGACGCCACCTACACCGGCGTCATCAAGGTCAGGGCCACGCTGACCTTCTACGCCGCCGAGGGCCGCGTGAAGCCCGCGCACACGCCCGACAAGGTGCTCACCCTGGACGGTGCCCACAGTGAAGGCGCCGTGTACGAAGGCGCGTTGACCACTCCGCGCAACGGCGAGCGGATCGTCGCCGAGGTCTACGCCACCGGATCGGGCGGCGGCTGTGAGGAGTTCTGGTACCTCACCGTTCCGGACAAGGCGCCGTACTCCTGCAAGGGCAAGGACGGGCCCAACAGGGAGGTGCGGATCTCGGTCGACGGCAAACTGGCCGGAATCGCCGCCCCCTACCCGACGGTGTGGACCGGCGGCTGGTCCAACCCCTTCCTCTTCTATGTGATCCCCGGGCCGCGCGCCTTCGACGTCCGGCCGGTCGAGTACGACCTCACGCCCTTCGCAGGGCAGTTGAACGACGGCAAGCCGCACCGGATCACGGTGTCGGTGGCCGGGGTGCCCGGCGGGCAGAGCGGCTGGGACACCCCCGTCAACGTCCTGGTCTGGCAGGACGCCAAGGCGGCCGTCGTCACCGGCGCGGTCACCCGGCACCAGGAGACCGCACCGCGCAACACCGCCGACTACCAGGCGGGCACCCCGCACCGGGTGACGGCCGACGCCGAGCACACGCTGACCGTCTCCGGCATCCTGAAGACCTCGCACGGGCGCGTCACCACCACGGTCGACCGCCGTGTGGCCGCCACCTCGCTGCACCGCTGGAAGGACGGCGAGACCACGGACGGGCTGCGGGCCCGCTGGACGGACGACGAGACCGTCACCGTCGCAGGCCGCGGACCGGCCACGGTGCACACCGCCCACCGCGTCCACAGCATGGAAGGCGTGACCACTGTGGACCCGGGCGACCGGCTGCGCACCGTGCTGACCATGGGCGACCAGGCCGACCTGCGCACCGTACGGGCGGGGAAGCGGCTCGACTGGAGCCGGCTGGACGACACCTTCACCGGCAACGCGTCCTACGTGCAGAACGTCCCCAGGGAGCAGCGGCACGCCAGGGGCGTCTCGCGGGAGCGCTACCGGCTCTTCGGGCCCGGCGCCTGCTACGACCGGGCGCTGGCCGCCGTCCAGGGCGAGCTGACGGAGGACACCCGGCGCTGCTGACCCGTCAGCAGTGGTGAGCCGGGCCCTCCAGAAGCTCGGCCAGCAGACCGCCGAGCACCTCCCGCTGCTCGGCGGTCAGCGGGGCCAGGAGTTCCTCCACCGCGGCCCGGCGGGCCTCCCGCAGTTCCCGCAGGGTCGCACGGCCCCGGTCCGTGAGCTCGATCCGTACCACCCGGCGGTTCGACGGATCCGGTGCCCTGCGCACCGAGCCGTTCGCCTCCAGTGCGTCGACCAGCGTCGTGACCGCGCGGGGCACGACCTCGAGGCGCTCGGCCAGATCCGTCATCCGCGGCGGGCCGTCGCAGTGCGAGAGGCTGCGCAGGAGCCGGGACTGGGCCGGCGTGATACCGATCGGCTCCAGATAGCGCTTCTGCGTGCGGTGGAGCCTGCGCGTCAGGCGCAGCAGCTGCTCGGTGAGCTGCCCGGAGGCGTCGGGGGCGGTCATCGGCCCAGGATATCAGGAGCATATTCATAGTGAACATAGGTAACTATGAGCTATGCTCTGCAAGGGGCCTCGCCAGAGCCTGCCCCCACCGCGTAGATCCGCGTAGAAGGAGTCATGCGCCCTCACGGACCCGACTGGACCCCACCCCCCGCAGACCCGGAGCAGCCCGCCCAAGTCCGGCGCATCCTCCGGCTGTTCCGCCCCTACCGCGGCAGACTCGCCCTCGTGGGGCTGCTCGTCGCCGCCTCGTCCCTCGTCACGATCGCCTCGCCGTTCCTGCTGCGCGAGATCCTCGATGTCGCCATCCCCCGAGGACGCACGGGCCTGTTGAGCCTGCTGGCCCTCGGGATGATCGCCGCTGCCGTCGCGAGCAGCGTCCTCGGCGTGCTGCAGACGCTGATCTCCACCAAGGTCGGCCAGCGCGTGATGCACGACCTGCGCACGGCCGTCTATGCCCGCCTGCAGAGCATGTCCCTCGCGTTCTTCACCCGCACACGCACGGGCGAGATCCAGTCCCGCATCGCCAACGACATCGGCGGCATGCAGGCCACCGTCACCTCCACCGTCACCTCGCTGGTCTCCAACCTCACCAGCGTCGTCGCCACGATCGTCGCGATGCTCGCCCTGGACTGGCGGCTGACGGGCGTCTCGCTGCTCCTGCTGCCGCTGTTCGTATGGGTCAGCCACCGTGTCGGCCGCGAGCGCAAGAAGATCACCTCGCAGCGGCAGAAACAGATGGCCACCATGGCCGCCATGGTCACCGAGTCGCTCTCCATCAGCGGCATCCTGCTCGGCCGCACCATGGGCCGCACGGACGCGCTCACCACGGCCTTCGGCAAGGAGTCGGAGCAACTGGTCGACCTGGAGGTCCGGGCCGACATGGCCGGCCGCTGGCGGATGGCCACCGTCGGCATCATCATGGCCGTCGTGCCCGCCGCCCTCTACTGGGCCGCGGGCATGTCCGTCCGGGCGGGCGGACCCGCGGTGTCGCTCGGCACCCTGGTGGCCTTCGTCTCCCTCCAACAGGGCCTGCTGCGGCCCATGGTGGGGCTGCTCTCCACCGGCGTGCAGATCCAGACCTCGCTCGCGCTCTTCCACCGCATCTTCGAATACCTCGACCTGCGCGTCGAGATCACCGAACCGGCGGCGCCCGTGCGCCCGGAGCGGATCCGGGGCGAGGTGCGCTTCGAGGACGTCACCTTCGCATACGACGCCTCGGCCACCACGCTCACCGGCATCGACCTCGTCGTCCCGGCCGGCGGCAGCCTGGCCGTCGTCGGTCCCACCGGGGCCGGCAAGAGCACGCTCGGCCACCTCGTGCCCCGCCTCTACGACGTCACCGGCGGCCGCGTCCTGATCGACGGAGTGGACGTCCGCGACCTCGACTTCGACACCCTGTCCCGCACCGTCGGCGTCGTCTCGCAGGAGGCCTACCTCTTCCACGCCTCCGTCGCGGACAACCTGCGCTTCGCCAAGCCCGACGCCACCGACGAGGAGATACGGGCCGCCGCCGAGGCCGCACAGATCCACGACCGCATCGCCGCGCTGCCCGAGGGCTACGACACCCTGGTCGGCGAGCGCGGCCACCGCTTCTCCGGCGGTGAGAAACAGCGGCTCGCCATGGCCCGTACGATCCTGCGCGACCCGCCCGTCCTCATCCTGGACGAGGCGACCTCCGCGCTGGACACCCGCACCGAGCACGCCGTGCAGAAGGCACTCGACACCCTGTCCCAGGGACGCACGACGATCACCATCGCGCACCGGCTCTCCACGATCCGCGACGCCGACCAGATCGTCGTCCTCGACGGAGGGCGCGTCGTCGAGCGCGGCACGCACGAGGAACTCCTCGCGGACGACGGGCGATACGCCGCCCTGGTGCGCCGCGACGCCGGCGTCACCGTCGGCACGGTCTAAGGGGGTGGCCGGTGGGCCGGCACGGGCCCTGCGGCGCCTGGCACGGCACCTCGCCGCGTTGTCGCATCACCCGAGTACGCCCGGTACGCGGGCGATGCTCCGCCTTGCGATGCACCGCACCAGACACCGCAGGACCCGCGCCGGCCCACCGGCCACCCCCTAAGCGGTCACCAGCACCACCTCGAGGGTGCGCGGCCCGTGCACGCCCTCGACGCGGTCCAGCTCGATGTCACTGGTCGCCGACGGTCCCGAGATCCACGTCAACGGCCGTGCGGGATCCAGGTGTTCGAGCGCCTGCGGCACCGAGTCCACGATCTGGTCGGCGGTGCGCACCACGCACACATGGTGGTCGGGCACGAGCGTCAGGCACCGGCGCCCCTGGTCCGGGCCCGCGTCGAGGACGAGGGTGCCGGTCTCGGCGATCGCCAGCGCACAGCCGGTGACCACGCTGTCCACGGCGTCCAGCTCCCGCGGCGCGAGCCCGGGCGCGTCCCGGACCAGCTCCACGGGGGCCGCGGCCAGCCAGGCGTCCGGCAGCCCGGCCGGTACGGCCACCCGGCGCGCGTCCCGCCGGGCCAGCAGCTCCGCGAGCAGCGCCGGGAGCTCCTCCGGCGTCGTACGGTGCACCTGGGCGCGGTAGTCGAGAAGGTTCTCGGCGAGCAGGACGACCGACTCCGCGGGCGTCCGTCTGCCGTGCACACGCAGGTAGTCGCGGGCCACGGGATGGTCGCCGGGCCGCTCGTGCGGTGACACGTCCGCCAGCGCGCGCCGCACCCGCGCAAGGATCCGGTCCCGGCCGCCGCTCACGAGGCACCCCCGCGGGTGCGGGTCCACCAGTCGCGGAACGGCTCGGGCGGTACCTCGGGCAGGTCGCGCGTGTCCGACCAGGCCCGGCCGGGGCCCGGCAGTCGCCGGGGGTGGAAGCGCCGGGTACGGGCCGCGAGGCGCTGGCCCCGCAGCAGCGCCCCGGGATGGTCGAACGCCCACCCGGCCGCCCGCATCACGGCCCGTTCGGCGGTGTGCCGGCGCGCGGGCCTCACGACGGCACGCGTGCCGCGGACCGTCACCTCGCCGCCCTCGGCGACCCGCTCTCGCAGATGGACCAGGACCTCCGGGATGTCGATGGCGACGGGGCACACCTCGTAGCAGGCCCCGCACAGCGACGATGCGAACGGCAGCGACTCCTCCAACGGCGATGCGGGGCCGCGCAGTTGCGGGGTGAGGATCGCGCCGATCGGGCCGGGATACGGCGAGCCGTAGGCGTGGCCGCCCGCACGCTCGTAGACGGGGCAGACGTTGAGACAGGCCGAGCAGCGGATGCAGCGCAGCGCCTGCCGGCCGACCCGGTCGGCGAGGGCGTCGGTACGGCCGTTGTCGAGCAGTACGAGGTGGAAGGCGCGCGGCCCGTCCCCGTCGGCGGTGCCCGTCCACATGGAGGTGTAGGGGTTCATGCGCTCGGCGGTCGAGGAGCGCGGCAGCAGTTGGAGGTAGACCTCCAGGTCGCGCCAGGTGGGCACGGTCTTCTCGATGCCGACGACGGAGATCAGGGTCTCCGGGAGGGTGAGGCACATCCGGCCGTTCCCCTCGGACTCGACCACGACCAGCGTGCCCGTCTCCGCGACCATGAAGTTGGCTCCCGAGACGGCGACTTTGGCCCGCAGGAACTTCTCCCGCAGGTGCCGTCGTGCCGCCTCGGCGAGGTCGGCGGGCCGGTCGGTCAGCCCGTCGGGGGCGGGGCGGCCCCAATTCCCCATCCGGTCGCGGAAGATGTCGCGGATCTCGGCACGGCTGCGGTGGATCGCGGGCACCAGGATGTGGGACGGCAGGTCGTCGCCGAGCTGCACGATCAGCTCGGCGAGATCGGTCTCGTACGCCCTGATGCCCGCGCGTGCGAGCGCCTCGTTGAGGCCGATCTCCTGCGTCACCATCGACTTGACCTTGACGACCTCGCGCTCGCCGGTGGCCCGTACGAGACCGGTGACGATGCGGTTCGCCTCGGCCGCGTCGGCCGCCCAGTGCACCGTCCCTCCCGCTGCCGTCACCTTCTCCTCCAACTGCAGGAGATACCGGTCGAGATGGCGGAGCGTGCGGTCCTTGACGGCCGCTCCGGCGGCGCGCAGCTGCCGCCAGTCGTCCAGCTCGGCGACGGCGGTGGCCCGCTTGGCGCGGATGGTGCGGGTGGCGTGGCGGAGGTTGGCGCGCAGCCGCGCGTCCTGCGTCGAGACGGCGGCGGCCTGCGGGAAGGCGGGCATGCCCACGAAGGTCCGGCTCACCAGACGTCTCCTCGCGTGCTCGCCAGGATCTCCGCGATGTGCACGGGACGTACGGGGGAGCCCTCGCGGCCGAGCGTGCCACCGATGTGCAGCAGGCAGGAGTTGTCGACCGCGCACACGGCCCGTGCGCCGGTGGCGGTGACGGCGCGGGCCTTGTCGGCACCCATCGCGGCGGACACCGCGGGGTTCTTGACCGCGAAGGTGCCGCCGAAGCCGCAGCATTCCTCCGCCTCCGACAGCTCTCTCAACTCGAGCCCTCCGACGTGCTCCAGCAGCCTGCGGGGCCGGTCGCCGAGCCCCAGGGTCCGCAGGCCGTGACAGGTGGGGTGGTAGGTGACGGTGTGCGGGAACCAGGCGCCGACGTCCGTCACGCCCAGGACATCGACCAGGAACTCGGTCAGTTCGTACGTCCTGGCCGCCACGTCCGCGACATCGGTTCGGTCCGTGATCCGTGGGTACTGCTCCCGGACCATGGCGGCACACGACCCGGACGGGGTGACGATGTGGTCGTACGCGCGGAAGGCGGCGGCGTACCGGCGCACGAGCGGCAGGGTGCGGCTCCGGTAGCCGGAGTTGAGGAACGGCTGGCCGCAACAGCTCTGTTCCAGGGGGAAGTCCACGGTCACGCCGAGGCGTTCCAGGAGGGTGACGACGGCCTGCCCGGTGCGCGGGCGGAGGGTGTCGTTGACGCAGGTGACAAAGAGCGCGACGCGCATGGGCTCCTCCTCGCGGCCGCGGGGCGGTGATCGTCCGGCGCCTCATACTGCCGCAGCGGCCAACTCCTGGGAAGGACCGTCGGCCAGCAGCTTGCTGATCTCCCGTACGGCATCACGCCCGGCCCGGCCCGCACCGATGGTGCTCGCCGAGGGCCCGTACCCCACCAGGTGCACCCGCGGGTCGCGGACCGCCCGGGTCCCCTCGACGCGGATGCCACCCCCGGGCTCGCGCAGCCTGAGCGGAGCCAGGTGGTCGACGGCGGCGCGGAACCCGGTGGCCCAGAGGATGACGTCGGCGTCGACGGAGGCGCCGTCGGTCCACGCCACGCCGGTCGGGGTGATGCGGTCGAACATCGGCCGCCGGTCGAGGATTCCGGCGGCCCGGGCACGCTCCATCGCGGGCGATGGGGGTCCCGCCCATGCCGTCAAGGCCATGGGGGAGGGCAGGCCCGTCACGGAGACCACGCTCAGCGGCGGCAGGCCCTGCCGGACCCGCTCCTCGACGAGCGCCACGGCCTCCCGGCCGCGCGTCTCGTCGAAGGGGCCCTCGCGGAAGAGCGGAGGGCGCCGCGTCACCCACGTCGTCGCCGACGCGACCTCGGCGATCTCCATCAGGTGTTGCACGGCGGAGGTACCGCCGCCGACCACCACCACGCGCGCCCCGGCGAACTCCTGAGGCCCGGGGTACCGGGCGGTGTGCAACTGGCGGCCCGTGAAGCGCTCCTGCCCGGGATAGCGCGGCCAGAACGGGCGGTCCCAGGTACCGGTCGCGTTGATCAACGCCCGCGCCGACCACACCCCTTCGGAGGTCTCGGCACGCAGCCGCCCGCCCTCCGACTCCCGTACCGCGCGCACCGTGACCGGACGGCGGACCCGCAGGCCGAAGGCGGCCTCGTACTCCGCGAAATACGCGCCGATCACCTCCGACGACGGCCGCGAGCCCTCCGGCTCCGCCAGCGGCATGCCCGGCAGCGCATGTATGCCGTGCACCTTGTCGTACGTCAGCGTCGGCCAGCGGAACTGCCAGGCTCCGCCCGGGCGCGGTGCGTGGTCGAGGACGACGAAGTCCCGGCCCGGCTCGTACCCCCTGCGCCGCAGGTGGTAGGCGGAGGCCAGGCCCGCCTGGCCGGCGCCGATCACGAGCACGTCCGTCTCACGCACCACTCCCGTGTAGTTCATGTTTCTACTAACGCGGGAGACGGGGGAACCCTTCTCATGCTCCGTACGAAGATGGGGCCATGACCGACAACTTCCGCACACGCGTGCTCGACATCACCACCGGCTCCACCGAGACCGTCTTCGACCTCACCCGCCACTGCGAGGCGTTCCTGAAGGAGGCGGCCGTCGGCCGGGACGGACTGCTCAATGTCTTCGTCCCGCACGCGACAGCCGGTGTCGCGGTCCTGGAGACGGGCGCGGGCAGCGACGACGACCTGCTCGCCGCGCTGCGCGACCTGCTCCCCGCCGACGACCGCTGGCGCCACCGCCACGGCACCCCGGGCCACGGGCGCGACCACGTACTGCCCGCGATCGTGCCGCCGCACGCGACCCTCCCGGTCATCGGCGGACGGCTGGAGCTGGGCACCTGGCAGTCCGTGTGCCTCGTCGACACGAACGTCGACAATCCCCGCCGCCAGGTGCGGTTGAGCTTCCTGGGCTGACCGCCGGCCGGGCGTACTGCCCGGCGTGGCTCCGCCTTCCGCCGCCGGGAGATCCCTCGCACCTGAATACCCCCGGGGGTATCACTGTTAGAGTGACTGACAGATACCCCCCGGGGTACATCGCGCGGAAGGAGTCGCAGTCGTGTTCTTCATCAGCACCCTGGAACTCAAGGGCCTGGGCAATCGCAGCTATCTCGCCGGAGGGCCGGGCTCGGCGGTGGTCGTGGATCCGCCGCGGGACATCGATCAGGTCCTCGCCGTGGCCGCCCTTCACGGGGTGCGGATCACTCACGTGGTGGAGACGCACGTACACAACGACTACGTCACCGGCGGCCTTCAGCTGGCACAGGTCACCGGCGCGGAATACCTGGTGCCGGCTGGCGCGGCGGTCTCCTTCGCCCGTATGCCGGTGGCCGACGGGGACACCGTCGCGGTGGACGAGGGCCTGGTGCTGCGCGCTCTGGCCACGCCGGGGCACACGCCCCATCACACGTCCTACGTCCTCGAGGAGAACGGACGGGCCGTCGCGGCGTTCACCGGCGGTTCGCTGCTGATCGGCAGTGTGGGCCGGCCGGACCTGGTCGAGCCGGGGCTGACCGAGCAGCTGGCCCGTGCTCAGCACGCTTCCGCCCACCGCCTGGCCGGTGAACTGGACGATGCGGTGCGGGTGCTGCCCACCCATGGCTTCGGCAGCTTCTGTTCCTCGTCCCAGGCCGAGGGGGATGCGACCACGATCGGCGCGGAGCGCAGGAACAACGCCGCGCTGACGAAGGACGTGGACACCTTCGTCGCCGAGTTGCTCGCCGGCCTGGACGACGTACCGGCGTACTACGCGCACATGGGTCCGGCCAACTCCGCCGGCCCCGCCCCCGTCGACCTGACTCCTGTGAGAGAGGCCGACGCGGAGGAGATCGCCGAGCGGCTGGCGGCGGGGGAGTGGGTGGTGGACCTGCGCCACCGCATCGCGTTCGCCGAGGGGCATGTCGCAGGATCGTTCAACTTCGAGGGCGAGGGCCAACTGGCGCTCTATCTGGCGTGGTTGGTCCCGTGGGGCAAGCCGGTCACCCTGCTTGCCGAGACGCCCGAGCAGGTCGCCGCCGCGCAGCGGGAGCTGGTGCGGGTGGGCATCGACCGCCCGGCCGCCGCGGCCACCGGGGATCCGGCCGCCTGGGTACGGCGGGGCGAGCGGCTCGCCTCCTTCCCGCGGGCCCGGTTCGCCGACCTCGCCGGAGCGCGGGGCCGCGGCGAGAACGTCGTGGTGCTGGACGTACGGCGCGACTCCGAGCGTGCGAACGGCTTCGTCGCGGGTTCCGTGCACATCCCCCTCCACCAGCTGCGCGGCCGGCTCGGCGAGGTGCCGCCCGGGGCGGTGTGGGTCCACTGCGCCGGTGGCATGCGTGCGGCGATCGCCGCGTCCCTGCTGGACGCCACCGGCCGCGAGGTGGTCGCCGTCGACGACGGCTTCGCCGCCGCCACCGATGCCGGGCTCGTCATCTCCCCGCCCCTGACCGGGGGCATAGCGTGAGCGTGCTGATCCTGGCTCTCGTCTCCGGGGCCGTGGTCGGCCTGGCGCTCGGCGCGCTCGGCGGGGGCGGCAGCGTACTGGCCGTGCCGGCGCTGATCTACCTGCTGGGCTTCAGCCCCGCGGCTGCCACCACTGCCAGCCTCTTGATCGTCACCGCCACCTCCGCGACGGCCCTGTACGCCCGTGCCCGGGCGGGCCATGTGCGGTGGAAGGCGGGCTTGCTGTTCGCCGCGGCCGGACTTCTGCCGGCCGCGGCCGCCGGAGCCGCCGCGGCCCGTCTGCCGCAACCGGCACTGACCGCCGCCTTCGCCGGCATAGCCGCTCTCGCGGCCCTCAGGATGCTCCGCCCCCGCCGTGCACCGGACTCGGCGGAGCCGCGCCCCGCCCGGCCGGGCAGGGCGGCGGGCGCCGGCGCGGGACTGGGCGCGCTGACCGGACTGCTCGGCGTCGGCGGCGGCTTCCTCGCCGTTCCGGCCCTGGTCACGGTGCTGGCGTTCGAGATGCAGGCGGCCATAGGCACCAGCCTGCTGGTCATCACCGCCAACTCGCTGGCCGCCCTGGCCACGCGCGGCGCCACCACGACGGGCCTCGACTGGGCGGTGATCGCGCCATTCACGGCGGCCGCGGTCCTGGGAGCCTGGGACGGCAAGCGCCTGGCCGACAAGGCCTCCGGCGCCCTGCTCCAGCGTGCCTTCGCGGTCGTGCTGCTGGCCGTGGCCGCGTTCATGCTCATCGACGCACTGGTGTGACCGTCCGGCCGGGTCAGGCCAGGGACAGGAAGAGCTTCTCCAGCCGGGCCCGCATCTGCTCCCGGTCCCCGCCGGAGGCCGCCTCGGAGTCGGCCAGGCACCGCTGCAGACCGGTGGCGATGATCGCGAAGCCCGCCTTGTCCAACGCGCGGGAAGCGGCCGCGAGTTGCGTGACCACGTCCTCGCAGTCCCGGCCCTCCTCGATCATCCTGATCACCCCGGCGATCTGGCCCTGAGCCCGGCGCAGCCGGTTGACCACCGCCTTCAGTTCCTCGGCCGCCATCGTCATTTCCACAGTCCACTCCGATCCCTATACCCCGCCGGGTATCCTACCCGGAGGGGCCCTCCCAAAGACAGCCAAGGAGATGCACCTGATGACCATCACCCTCACCCCCGACCAGGCCCGTGCCCGGTTGCATGAGCTGACCGTCGTCGACGTACGCACCCCCGGCGAGTACGCCTCCGGCCATCTGCCCGGTGCCCACAACGTCCCGCTCGACTGCCTGGACCAGGCGCTGCCGTCCCTGGAGAGCGCCGTCGGCCGGAACGACCTGCTGCTCGTGTGCGCCTCCGGCTCCCGGTCCGCGAGGGCCTGCGAGCAGTTGGCCGCGCACGGCATCGCCGCCGCCACCCTCACCGGCGGCACCACCGCCTGGTCCCAGCAGGGCCACGGCCTCGATCATCCCCAAGTGACCGGTGCCGTCTGGGCGATGGAGCGCCAGGTCCGCCTCGCCGCCGGATCCCTCGTGCTGGCCGGACTGCTCACCGGGCGGCGCCTGCCCGCGATGCGCCTGCTGTCCGCCGGTATTGCCGGAGGCCTGGTCGTCTCCGCCCTCACCGACACCTGCGGCATGGCCCGCATACTCGCCAAACTCCCTCACAACCGGCCCAGGACGGCCGACCTCGATGCCACCCTGGCCGACCTCGCAGGCTGAGACGGCTGGCGTCCACTCTGCCCCGGGCGATATGAGTGTGGGCCCTGACCAGGGTATTTGCCTGGTCAGGGCCCACATCGCAGACGACCGGCCGCGGCCGGGAGGCGTCAGTCCTGCTGGGCCAGCGAAGGCAGCTGGCGCAGCTTCACCTTGCTGGTGGTGTTGAACGCGAAGTCCAGCATCTTCACCGCGTCCGGGTAGCGCTGGGTGCGGTCGTTGAGGAGGACACCCACGACCGTGCGGTTGCCGCGCTGCGCGGCGAAGACCAGGCACGGTCCGGCGGCGGTGCCGGTGCCGGTCTTGATGCCGATGGCGCCCTTGTAGGAGCCGAGCAGCTTGTTGGTGTTGTACCAGGTGTAGGTGCGGTTGACGTTCACCGCCTTCTGGCGGGTGCTGGTCGCCTTGACGACCGTGCGGAACGTGGCGTTGGCGAGCGCGTGCCGGGCCAGCTTCGCCAGGTCACGCGGAGTGGTGTGGTTGTCCCCCTTGTCGGATATGCCGTCGAAGGAGTCGTACTTGGTGCTCTTCAGGCCCAGAGAGGCGGCCTTCTTGTTCATCTGCGCGATGAACGACTTGGTGCGCGCGGCCTCGGTCTTGCCCGTGCCGAAGTTGTCGGCGAGGGCGTACCCCGCGTCGCAGCCGGACGGGAGCATCAGGCCGTAGAGCAGCTGGCGCACCGTCATCTTGTCGCCCGTGCGCAGGTCGGCGGTGCTCGCGCCGGTGCGCTGGACGTAGTCGCGGTACGACTGCTTGATGGTGATCTGCTTGTTCAGGTTGAGGCCGGGCCGGTCCAGCACCGTGACGGCCGTCATGATCTTGGTGGTGCTGGCCATCTGCCGCTTGGTGTCGGCTTCCTTGCCCCACAGCTGGCGGTTGGCGCTGCTGTCGAGCAGGAACGCCCCCTTGGCGGCGATGCCCGTCGGGCCGGTCGCAGCCTCGGCGGTCGCGGCCGGGACCGCGACGGCGAAGGCGGCGGTCGACGCGGTCAGGGCAACTCCCCACCGGCGGACAGGTCTTCCCCCATGTCGCTGCATAGACATCCTTTTTCCGTGCTGTTATCTCGTTTGTCGAGTGGACCAGGCGATACTGCCACCCCTCGCCTCCCAGGGAGAAGCCGGGGCCACCGCAAACGTGACGAACGCTCAGGAACCCTGCCGGGCCGCCCGCCCCACGGACTCCACCAGCGGCACCATCCGGTACGGCACCCGCTCGCGCAGCACCACCTCGGTCCGCGTGCGCACCACGCCCGTCGTGCGCACCAACAGCTGGATGACGTCCTCCAGGTGCGCCGCGTCCCGCGCGGCCACCCGGGCCATCAGGTCGCCGCCGCCCGTGACCGAGAACGCCTCGAGGATTTCCGGCACATCGATGAGCGCGTGGGCGACCGTGTCCAGATGCCCCTGCGTGACCTCGATGTGGACGAACGCCAGCACCGGATGGCCGAGCGCGGCGGGGGAGAGACGCGGCCCCGTCCCGGTGATCACGCCGTCGCGCTCCAGGCGGTCCAGCCGCGCCTGGAGGGTGCCGCGTGCGATCCCCAGCAGCCGCGCGTACTCGCGCACGCTCGTGCGCGGCTGCTCCAGCAGCAGGGTGAGGATCCGCGCGTCCAACGCGTCCACAGCCATGGGTCCTTGGCTCCTTGCTCCGCTGACTCTGCTTGACTTCGTCTACTCCGCGTACCGGTGCTGCCGCGCGTACTGGATCGCCTGCGCCCGGTCCCTGCTGCCCGTCTTGGCGAAGATGCGGTTGATATGGGTCTTGACGGTGGTCTCGCCGATGAATAGGCGCCGGGAGATCTCGCGGTTGCCGAACCCGGCGGCTATCAGCTTGAGCACGTCGATCTCCCGCGCGGTGAGCCCGTCGTCCGGGGCCGGGGGCGCCGGGGCCACCTCGCCGCGGGTGGCCGCCCGGACCAGGGTGCGCTGCACGCCGGGGTCCAGCACCGCCTGGCCGGCGGCGGCCGCGGCGAGCGCACGGGCGATCGCGTCCTTCGTCGCGGACTTGGTGAGGTAGCCGAGCGCGCCGGCGTCCAGCGCCTCCAGGATGAGGTCGTCGGTGGCGTACGTGGTGAGGACGACCACCTGGGTGTCGGGGTGGTCGCGCCGGATGCGCCGGGTGGCCTCGGCACCGCTGCAGACGGGCATGCCCAGATCCATCAGGACCACGTCGGGCCCGTGCTCGGCGACGAGGGCCACCGCCTGTTCGCCGTCCGCGGCCTCGTCCACCACCGTGATGCCCGGCATCGTCCCCAGCAGGAGCACGAGCCCCTCTCGCACCGCTGCCTGGTCGTCGGCGACGATCACCCGGACACTGCTTTCTTCGCTCACCCGGCCAGTTTCCCTCACATGCGTGTCAGGACCAAGGCGGGGCCGTGCGGCCACCCCTGAGGGCCTCTCCTTCGATCGTCGCCGAGATCAGACGGTCGTGGATCAGGTTGGCGATCTCCGCGGCACGCGCCTGGGAACATCGCCCGTCGGTCCTCAGCACCTCGAGGTCGAACCTGCTCCGTGTGCACCTCTGCCACCGGGGCAGCGCCGTGGCGTCCTGTGCCGTGGCGAGCGCGACGACGGGCGAGGCCAGCCGGACCGTCTCGAACTTCGGTGACGCACCCCAGTGGGCCACGAAGGTGCACAACGGGGCGACGGCGGTCTCGCGCTCGAGCCGGGCGGCGGTCCGTAAGGCGACCTCGCCGCCGCTGCGGTGACCGAAGAGCGCGAGCGGCAGGTCCGTCCAGCCGCGGAGCAACTCCACACTGTCGTCCACCAGACCGTCCAGGTTGGCGATGTAGCCATCGGTTCCCCGGGCGGCGTGGTTGGGGTACTGGACCGCCAGCACCTCGACCGAGGGCAGCAGGAGCCTGGCCAGGTGCCACAGCGCCTCGGAGCCGCCCACCGCGTGGGGGAAGCACGCGAGCCGGAAGGCCGTCGGCTGCATCGGGGCACCGATCCTGATCAGCTCGACATCGCGATCGGCGATCAGTTCACGCATCCTCAGGTTCCGTTCTCCCGCTGACAGGTCCCCCATTGACAGGTGTCGCTGCGCCCGACGGTACGGAATGCGCGCGGTGACGGCGTCAGCTTGGCAGGTTGACATCCGCAGGACATGCGGGTGGACAAAATTCCACCCGGTGATTCGGGAATACCGGGGAGAGGCACCTGAAACCCCTATCGCCATACGTTCCGCCGGGGTTCCCCCTTTCCCGAGTAAGGGACGTTAGGGGTGGGTGGCGCTGATCGTCTTCCCTAGCATCGGGCTTGACGGGTGTGAACCGTCCCCGGTTCCTCAACCGCGCCGTCAATCCGGGCCGTCCGGCAGGTCCAGGCCGCGGGGGCCTGCCCGCGAGACACCCACGCGACGTCGAACTCCGAGCTATGAAAGGGGACACCAGTGCGCGAAGAGCTCGACCGGTCGCCGGTGTTCGAACGACGGCACACTCTCCTGCGTCTGGTGTGCGAGTACGCCGCCGAGGTCCTGGAGCAGGACGCCGCGTCGATCGGCGCCCGTACTTCCTTTGTGGACCAGGGAGTCGGCTCGATCGGGGCGGTGGAACTGCACCGGCGCCTGACCGCGGCCACCGGGCTCGACCTGCCCGTGACCGCCGTGTTCGACCACCCCACGCCGCAGGCCCTCGCCGACGAGCTGTACGCACGGTTCTACGGCGACGAGGCCGCGCGGCAGGAGGAGGACGAGGCCGCCGCGATCGACCCCGCGGAGCCGATCGCGATCGTCGGCATGGCCTGTCGGCTGCCCGGCGGGATCAACTCGCCCGAGGAGTTCTGGCAGTTGCTGGCCGAGGGCCGCGACGCCGTATCGGACTTCCCCGCGGGCCGCGGCTGGGACATCGACGGCCTGTACGACCCCGACCCCGACAAGCCCGGCCGGACCTACAGCCGGCGCGGCGGCTTCCTGCACGACGCCGGGGAGTTCGACGCCGAGTTCTTCGGCATCTCGCCGCGCGAGGCGGTGGCGACCGACCCGCAGCAGCGCCTGCTGCTCGAGGTCACCTGGGAGAGCCTGGAGCAGGCCGGCATCAGCCCGGCCACGCTGCGCGGCGCCCAGGTCGGCGTCTTCACCGGCGTGGAGAACCAGGAGTACGGGCCGGGTCTGCAGAACGTCGGGTCCGGCCTCGAGGGCCATCTGCTCACCGGCACCGCGGGCAGCGTCGCCTCCGGCCGGGTGGCCTACTCGTTCGGCTTCGAGGGCCCGGCCATCACCGTGGACACCGCGTGCTCGGCCTCGCTGGTGGCCCTGCACCTGGCGGCACAGTCCCTGCGCCGCGGCGAATCCAGCCTCGCCCTGGCCGGCGGCGCGTGTGTGATGGGCAGCCCCGGCGGCTTCCTGTCCTTCTCCCGCCAGCGCGGCCTCTCGGTCGACGGCCGGTGCAAGGCGTTCTCGGACGACGCCGACGGCACGGGCTGGGCCGAGGGTGTCGGCGTGCTCGTGCTCGAGCGCCTGTCGGACGCCGAGCGCAACGGCCACAAGGTCCTTGCCGTGGTGCGGGGTTCGGCGGTGAACCAGGACGGTGCCTCGAACGGGCTGACGGCGCCGAGCGGTCCGGCCCAGCAGCGGGTGATCCGCAGGGCCCTGGCCGACGCCGGCCTCGCCGCTGACGAGGTCGACGCCGTCGAGGCGCACGGCACCGGCACGAAGCTGGGCGACCCCGTCGAGGCGCACGCCCTGCTCGCCACCTACGGACGTGACCGCGACCCGGAGAAGCCGCTGCTGCTCGGGTCCGTCAAGTCCAACCTCGGGCACACGCAGGCCGCGGCCGGCGTCACCGGGGTGATCAAGACCGTACTCGCGCTCCGCAACGGCCTGTTGCCGCGCACGCTCCACGTGAGCGAGCCGACCTCGCACGTCGACTGGTCCGCGGGCACCGTGAAGCTGCTGACCGAGGCCACCCCGTGGCCGGAGGCCGGACGGCCGCGCCGGGCGGGCATCTCGTCGTTCGGCGTGAGCGGCACCAACGCCCACGTCATCGTGGAAGGCGTCGAAGACGTCACCGAGGAGCGGCCCGCGGCGGAGCCGGCGGGGACCCTGCCCTACGTCCTCTCCGGCAACGGCCCGGCCGGCCTGCGCGCCCAGGCCGAGCGGCTGGCGGGCTTCCTCGAGGAGCACCCGGACCTGCGCCCGGCCGACGTCGCCCACACGCTCGCCACCACCCGCGCACCGCTGACGGACCGCGCTGTCGCCGTCGCCGCAGACAGCGCCGCGCTCGTACGCTCCCTGCGCGCCCTGGCCGCGGACGGCAGCGCCGCCGATGTCGTGACCGGCACACCGGCCGAGGGCGGCCTCGCCTTCATGTTCACCGGCCAGGGCAGTCAGCGGCTCGGCATGGGACGCGAACTCCGCGAAGAGTTCCCCGTGTTCCGCGCCGCCTTCGACGACGCCTGCGCCGCGCTGAACGCCTTCCTCGACCGGCGGCTCCAGGACGTCGTGTTCGGGGACGACCCCGCACTGCTCGACCGCACCGAGTACGCACAGCCCGCCCTCTTCGCCTTCGAGACGGCACTGTTCCGGCTCGTCGAATCGTGGGGCGTCCGGCCGGACTTCCTCGTGGGGCACTCGATCGGCGAGCTGACGGCCGCCCACGTCTCCGGCGTGCTGGACCTCCCGGACGCCGCCCTGCTGGTGGCCCACCGCGGCCGGCTGATGCAGGAACTGCCCGAGGGCGGGGCGATGGTCGCGATCGAGGCCGGCGAGGAGGAGATCGCGCCGGAGCTCGAGGGACACGAGCACGAGATGGGCATCGCGGCGCTCAACGGCCCTCAGTCCGTGGTGATTTCGGGCGACGAACAGCCTGTGCTCGACCTCGCGGAGTCGTGGCGCGCCCGCGGCCGCCGGACCCGGCGGCTGTCCGTGAGCCACGCCTTCCACTCGCCGCGCATGGAGCCGATGCTGGCGGAGTTCCGCTGGATCGCCCGCGTGGTCGAGTACGGCGAGCCGCGGATACCGGTCGTCTCCGACGTGACCGGCCGCGTGCTGACGGCCGAGGAGATCGCCTCGCCCGACTATTGGGTACGGCATGTGCGCGAGGCCGTCCGCTTCGCCGACACGATCCAGCTGCTCGCCGGATACGGGGTGTCGACGTTCCTCGAACTCGGCCCGGCCGGCGTGCTGTCGGGGATGGGCCAGGGCTGCCTGGACGACGGCGAGGCCGTCTTCCAGCCGACCGTACGCGCGGACCGGCCCGAGGCCGCCACGTTCACCGCCGCACTCGCCCGCCTGCACACCCGTGGCGTGGAGGTCGACTGGACCGCCGCCCTGCCGGCCGGGGCCGCCCGGGTGGACCTGCCCACCTACGCGTTCCAGCGCAAGCACTACTGGCTCGAGTCGGGCGCCCCGGCGGGCGACGTCGTCTCGGCCGGCCTCGGCGACGCCGGGCACCCGCTGCTGAGCGCGGTCGTCACCGTCCCCGACAGCGACGACATCGTGCTCACCGGCCGGCTCTCCCTGCGCACCCACCCCTGGCTGGCCGACCACGCGGTGCTGGGCACCGTGCTGTTCCCCGGCACGGCCTGGGTCGAACTGGTCACGCGCGCCGGGGACGAGGCGGGCTGCACCCGCATCGACGAGCTGACCCTGACCGCGCCGCTGGCCCTGCCCGAGCACGGCGGGGTGTCCGTACGCCTCGTCGTCCGCGCGCCCGGCGAGTCCGGCACCCGGCAGGTCGCCGCGTACTCCCGCGCCGACGGCGACGAGGCCTGGACCTGCCACGCCGTGGGCGTGCTCGCCCCCGGCGGCCCGGCCGCCGCGGACGGCACGACGGTGTGGCCGCCGGAGGGCGCCGAACGGATCGAACTGGCCGGCTTCTACGACCGCCTCGCCGACGACGGCTACGGCTACGGCCCGGTCTTCCGCGGCCTGCGCGCCGCCTGGCGGCGCGGCGGCGAGGTCTACGCGGAGGTCGCCCTGCCCGAGGGCGCCGAGGCGGCCGGGTTCGGCGTGCACCCCGCACTGTTCGACGCCGTCCTGCACGCGGGCATCATCGCCGAGGAGGGCACCGGCGTCTCGCTCCCCTTCTCCTGGCGGGGCGTCGAGATCCACGGCGTCGGGGCAGCGGCCCTGCGCGTACGCATCGTGCCGGACGGCGACGACGCGGTGGCCATCACCCTCACCGACGAGACCGGCGGCCCCGTCGCCTCGGTGGAGGCGCTGGTGGCGAGGCCCGTCGACGCGGCCCAGCTCGACACCCGCCCGTCCGGATCCGACGCACCGCTGTACCGCATCGAGTGGACGGCCCTGCCCGACGCCTCCGGGACCCCGGCAGGCACGTGGACGACCGTCGGCCCCGACGAACTGGGCCTCGGCTTCGACACCTTCGCGGCCCTCGAGGACATCGAAGGCGACGTCCCCGGCCTCGTGTTCGCCCCGTTCGCCGCCGCACCGGGCACAGGCCCCGACGCCGTGCACACGGCCCTGAACCGGGCGCTCGCACTGATCCAGACATGGCTGGCCGACAAGCGCTTCGCCGGCTCGCAGCTGGTGTTCGTGACCCGTGGCGCCGTGTCGGCCGAGTCCGGCGAGCGCATCGCCGACCTCGCCCACGCCCCGCTGTGGGGCCTGGTGCGCTCGGCCCAGTCCGAGAATCCCGGGGCGTTCCTCCTGGCCGACATCGACGCAACGGCGGAGAGCCTGCGCGCCCTGCCCGCCGTGGCGTCGCACGGGGAGCCCGAACTCGCCCTGCGAGGCGGCAAGGCCGTGGCCCGCCGCATGGTGCGCACCGGCACCGACGCGCTCGTGCCCCCTGCCGGCGAAACCCACTGGCGCCTGGACGCGCCCGTCCGCGGCACGCTCGAGAGCCTGAAGGTCGTGCCCGCGCCCGAAGCCGGCGCACCGCTGCCCGCGGACCACGTCCGCGTCGCGATCCGCGCCGCGGGCATGAACTTCCGCGACGTCGTCTCGCTGCTCGGCATGGCCGCCTCCGAGGACGTCCTGGGCTACGAGGCCGCCGGCGTGGTGACCGAGACCGGCTCGGCCGTCACCGGCCTCGCCGTCGGCGACCGCGTACTCGGCCTCATCAGCGGCGGGTTCGGCCCCACGGCCGTCGTGCCGCGCGACCTCGTCGTACCGGTCCCGGTCGGCTGGGAGTTCGCGGACGCGGCGGCGGTGCCGCTGGTCTACGCGACGGCGCTGTACGCGTGGGACGACCTCGCGCACGTCGAGGCCGGGCAGCGGGTGCTGGTGCACGCGGGTACGGGCGGCGTCGGCATCGCGGCCGTCCGCCTGGCACAGCAGCGCGGCTGCGAGGTCTTCGCGACGGCGAGCTTCGCCAAGTGGGACGTGCTGCGCTCGATGGGCATCCCCGCCGACCACATCGCCTCCTCGCGCGACCTGGACTTCGAGAAGAAGTTCCTCGACGTCACGGACGGCGAGGGCATGGACGCCGTCCTCAACTCCCTCACCGGCGAGTTCGTCGACGCCTCCCTGCGGCTGCTGCCGCGGGGCGGGCACTTCGTCGAGATGGGCAAGACCGACATCCGGGCCGCCGACGAGGTCGAGGCCCTGTACCCGGGCGTCACCTACCGCGCCTTCGACCTGATCGACGCCGGACACGAGCGCATCCAGCAACTGCTGCTCGCCACCACCGACTTGCTCGGCCGCGGCATCGTGGAACCGCTGCCGGTGCTGGCATGGGACGTACGGCGCGGTGTCGAGGCGTTCCGGTTCATGAGCCGCGCACGGCACATCGGCAAGCTGGTCCTGACCGTTCCGGCACCGCTGAACCCCGCCGGGACAGTGCTGATCACCGGTGGCGTCGGCGTGCTGGGCGGCCTGGTGGCCCGCCACCTGGTGACCGAGCACGGCGTACGGCACCTGGTGCTGACCGCCCGCCGCGGCCCCGCGACGCCGGGCGCGGACGAACTGGTCGCCGAACTCAAGGCGTTGGGCGCCACGGTGACGGTCGCCGCGTGCGACGTCGCCGACCGGGAGTCGGTGGCGGCCGTCCTCGCGGGCATTCCGGCCGGGGCACCGCTGACCGGTGTCGTCCACGCGGCGGGCGTCATCGACGACGGCCTCGTGGGCGCGCTCACGCCGGAGCGGCTGGCAGGAGTGCTGCGTCCGAAGGTCGACGGCCTGGTGCACCTGCACGAGCTGACGCGTGGCGCCGACCTGGCGATGTTCGTGGCCTTCTCGTCGGCCGCGGCCACCCTCGGCTCGCCCGGCCAGAGCGGCTACGCGGCGGCCAACACCTTCATCGACGCCCTGATGGACCTGCGGCACTCGCTCGGCCTGCCGGGCACCTCGATCGCCTGGGGACTGTGGGAGCAGCGCAGCGGCATGACCGCGCACCTCTCCGACACCGACCTCGAGCGGCTGGCCCGCTCCGGCGAACTGCCGCTCTCCACCGAGCTGGGACTGCGGCTCTTCGACGAGGCCACGGGCTCGCCCTGGCCCTCGACGACCGCCCTTGTCCTCGACCTGGCCAAGGTACGGACCTCCGGCTCCGTCCCCGCGGTGCTGCGCGCGCTCACCGGACCGGTGCGCCGCCAGGCGGTCGCGGCCGCGGCCGAACGCTCGTGGGCCGACCAGCTCGTCGAACTTCCCGCGGCCGAACGGGAGAAGTTCATGGTCGACGAGGTCCGCCGTCAGGTCGCCCTGGTCCTCGGCCACGGCGACGGGAACGACGTGCCGGTGTCGGTGGCGTTCAAGGAGCTGGGCTTCGACTCGCTCACCTCGGTCGAACTGCGCAACCGCCTGCAGGACCGCACCGGGCTCCGGCTGCCGCCCACCGTCGTCTTCAACCAGCCGAACGCCGCCGCCCTCGCCCAGTACCTGATCGCGGAACTGGTCCCGGACGACCTCGTCCCGGCCGCCGACCCCGCCGAGGCGGCCCTGCACGCGGCGCTCGGCAAGGTCCCGCTGGCACGGTTCGCCGAGGCCGGTGTCCTGGACACACTCCTCGCGCTGACCGGCCTCGCCACCACGGAGACCGAGACGGCCGCCGACGAGGCGGGGGCGATCGACGACCTCGACACCGACAGCCTCATCGCGCTCGCACTCAACAACCCCGATTCCTGACGACCTCTCCTCCCGACGACATTTTGATCAACTGCGGAATGTGGAGCACGAAATGACGACGTCCGACAACCGGCTTGTCGACGCACTGCGCGCGTCGCTGAAGGAGACGGAACGCCTCAAGCAGCAGAACCGCAAGCTGATCACGGCCGCGAGCGAGCCGATCGCGATCGTGGGCATGGCGTGCCGCTTCCCGGGAGGAGTGGGGTCGCCGGAGGACCTGTGGCGCATGGTGGCCGACGGCGTCGACGGCATGTCGACGTTCCCGGACGACCGCGGCTGGGACCTGGACGCCCTCTTCGACCCGGACCCGGAGAAGCCGGGCACGTCGTACGTCCGCGAGGGCGGCTTCCTCACCAACGCGGCCGGTTTCGACCCGGCGTTCTTCGGGATCTCGCCGCGTGAAGCGGTGGCCATGGACCCGCAGCAGCGGCTCGCCCTCGAGACGTCATGGGAGGCGCTGGAGCGCGCCTCCATCGACCCGGGGGCGCTGCGCGGGTCGAGCGTGGGCGTGTTCATGGGCGTCATCCACAACGACTACACGACCCGTCTGCGGGAAGTCCCCGAGGACGTCGAGGCATTCCTGGCCAACGGCGGTACCAGCAGCATCGTTTCGGGCCGCGTCGCCTACACCCTCGGCCTCGAGGGCCCGGCGATCAGCGTCGACACGGCATGCTCGTCGTCGCTCGTCTCCCTGCACCTGGCGGTCCAGTCGCTGCGCCGCGGCGAGTGCACCGTGGCCCTCGCCGGCGGTGTCACGATCATGGCGCACCCGGACGACTTCGTGGACTTCTCGCGTCAGCGGGGGCTCGCACAGGACGGCCGGTGCAAGGCGTTCGCGGCCGGCGCGGACGGCACCGGCTGGGCCGAGGGCGTCGGCGTGCTGGTGGTGGAGCGGTTGTCGGACGCCATCGAGAAGGGCCACAAGGTCCTTGCGGTGGTGCGGGGTTCGGCGGTGAACCAGGACGGTGCGTCCAACGGTCTGACCGCGCCCAGTGGCCCGTCGCAGGAGCGCGTCATCCTCAGCGCGCTGGCCGACGCCCGGCTGACCGCCGAGGACGTGGACGCGGTCGAGGCGCACGGCACCGGGACGAGGCTCGGCGACCCGATCGAGGCGCAGGCCCTGCTCGCCACCTACGGTCAGGGACGTGCGGCCGACCGCCCGCTGTGGCTGGGCTCGTTCAAGTCCAACATCGGTCACTCGATGGCGGCTGCCGGTGTGGGCGGCGTCATCAAGATGGTCATGGCGATGCAGCACGGCGTGCTGCCGCAGACCCTGCATGTCGACGAGCCCACGCACCAGGTGGACTGGTCCGCCGGTGCGGTCGAGCTGTTGACGGAGGCGCGGGACTGGCCCGAGGTCGAGCGTCCGCGGCGTGCGGGTGTGTCGTCGTTCGGCATCAGCGGCACGAACGCGCACGTGATCCTTGAGCAGGCGCCGGAGGTTGAAGCGCCGGAGGCCCGCGATGAGCAGGGCGGCGTGGTGCCGTGGGTACTGTCGGGGAAGACGAATGCGGCGCTGCGTGAACAGGCCGCGCGTCTGGCCGAGTTCGTGGCTCAGCGGCCTGAGCTTTCGCCGGTGGACGTGGCCGCGTCGCTGGTGCGCTCGCGTGCGGTCTTCGAGCGCCGTGCCGTGGTGGTCGGCGAGACGCACGAGAGCCTGCTGAACGGTCTGGCGGCGGTGGAGGACTCCCCGGCTGCTACGACTGGCTCGGGTGTGGTGTTTGTGTTCCCGGGTCAGGGGTCGCAGTGGGTGGGGATGGCGCGTGAGCTGGCGGGGTCGTCGCCGGTGTTCGCGGAGTCTCTGGCGGAGTGTGGTCGGGCGCTGGAGCCGTTCGTCGACTGGTCGTTGGACGGAGCTCTCGATGATGAGGCTCTGCTGGCGCGGGTTGATGTGGTGCAGCCGGTGCTGTGGGCGGTGATGGTCTCGCTCGCGGCGCTGTGGCGGTCGGTGGGTGTGGAGCCTGCCGCTGTGGTGGGTCACTCGCAGGGTGAGATTGCCGCTGCTGTGGTGGCAGGTGCTCTGTCGTTGGAGGACGGTGCCCGGGTCGTGGCGCTGCGGTCGCAGGTGATTGCGAAGTCGCTTGCTGGTCGTGGTGGCATGGTCTCGGTCGCGCTCCCGGCGGATGTGGTGCGTGAGCGCCTGGACGACGGCCGCGTTTCGATAGCAGCGGTCAATGGTCCGTCTTCTGTGGTGGTTTCGGGTGAGCCGGGGGCTCTGGATGAGCTGATGGCGGCGTACGAGGCCGAGGGCGTCCGCGTCCGCCGTATCAATGTGGATTACGCCTCGCATTCGGCTCAGGTGGATCAGCTCGAGGCGGAGCTGCTCGAGGTTCTCGCTCCGATCCAGCCGCGGGCTTCCCGTGTGCCGTTGATGTCGACGGTGACGGGGGAGTGGCTGGACACGGCGACGATGGATGCCGCGTACTGGCACCGCAACCTGCGCCAGACCGTCGAATTCGAGGCCGCCACCAAGGCGTTGGTCGAGCAAGGCTTCGGCCTGTTCGTCGAATCCAGCCCCCACCCCGTCCTCACGGGGAGCATGCAGGACACCCTGAGCGACACCGAGGCAGGCGCGATCGGGACGCTGCGGCGTGACGACGGCGGCTGGGACCGGTTCCTGACCTCCGCCGGCGAGGCCTTCGCCCACGGCGCCGAGCTCAGTTGGTCGGGCCTTCTTCCCGAGGGCGCGGCCACGGTGGACCTGCCCACCTATGCCTTCCAGCACCAGCACTTCTGGCTCGAGAGCGTACCGACGACCGGCGATGTGTCCGCCGCGGGCCTGCAGTCCGCCGAACACCCGCTGCTCGGTGCCGTGGTGGCCCTGCCCGGTTCCGAGGGCGTCGTGCTCGCCGGGCGCATCTCGCTGCGTGCCCAGCCGTGGCTCGCCGAGCACGCCGTGCTGGGCTCGGTGCTGCTGCCCGGCACCGCGTTCGTCGAGCTGGCCGTGCGCGCCGCCGACGAGGTCGGCTGCGGACAGGTCGAGGAACTGACCCTGGCCGCACCGCTGGTCATCCCCGAGCGCGAGGGCGTCTCCCTGCGCGTGGTCGTCGGCGCGGCAGACGCCACCGGCCGCCGTGAACTGACCGTCCACTCGCGTGTGTACGACGACCAGGCCTGGACCTGCCACGCCACGGGCACCCTGGCCCTGGGCGCCCAGGCGCCGATGTCCGAGCTGGGTGTCTGGCCGCCCGCCGGTTCGGAGCGGATCGCCCTCGACGGCTTCTACGAGCGCCTCGAGAGCGAGGGTTACGGATACGGCGCGGCGTTCCGTGGACTGCGGGAGGCGTGGCGCCTGGGCGAGGAGATCTACGCCGAGGTCGCCCTGCCCGAGAGCGCGTCCGGTGAAGCCGCCGCCTTCGGCCTGCACCCGGCCCTCTTCGACGCCGCCCTGCACGTCCTCGGTGTCGTCGACACCGGTCGGCTCGCCCTGCCCTTCGCCTGGCGCGGCGTCTCGCTGCACGCGGGCGGTGCGTCGGTGCTGCGCGTACGGGTCTCGCGGCATGGCGCCGACGAGTACAGCCTGCAACTCGCCGATGCCAAGGGTGCGTTGGTGGCCGCAGTGGACTCGCTGGTGCTGCGTGAGTTCTCCGCCGGGCAGATGGCCGCGGCGCCCGACCAGCCCGACTCCCTGTACCGGGTGGAGTGGACCGCTCTCCCGGCGGCGGACGACGCCGCGTGGCCTTCGGCCGCGGTGCTGGGTGCGCTTTCGTTCGACGTCCCCGGCGCCGCGCGGTACGACGACCTCGCCGGAATCGAGGACGTACCGGACACGGTGTTCGCCGCCCTGCCGGCACCCTCCGACGACGACCTGGTGACCGGAGTCCACTCCGCCCTGCACTCGGCCCTGGAACTGATCCAGGCCTGGCTGGCCGACGAGCGGTTCGCCGCCGCGAAGCTGGTGTTCGTCACGCAGGGCGCCGTGTCGGCCGAGCCGGGCGAGCGGATCACGGACCTGGCCCACGCCCCCGTCGCGGGCCTGCTGCGCTCGGCGCAGTCGGAGAACCCCGACCGGTTCGTCCTGCTCGACGTCGACGCCCTCGACGAGTCGGCCCGCGCCGTCCCGGCCGCTCTGGCGAGAGGTGAGGCCGAACTCGTCGTCCGCGCCGGAACCGCGCGCTGCCGCAGGCTCGTCCGGGCGACCGCCCAGGACGCCCTGGTCCAGCCGGCCGGCGACGGGCCGTGGCGCCTCGAGGTGACCGGCGAGGGCACGCTGGAGAACCTGGCGCTCATCCCCACGCCCGACCAGAGCGCGCCGCTCGCCGACCATGAGGTCCGGGTCGCGGTCCGCGCCGCGGGCATCAACTTCCGGGACGTCGTCGTCGCGCTCGGCATGGTGCACGTCGACGAGCCCATGGGCGGCGAGGCCGCCGGCGTCGTGACCGAGGTCGGCCCCGGCGTCACGGACCTCGCCGTGGGCGACCGCGTCACCGGACTCTTCACCGGCGCCTTCGGCCCGGTGGCGACCACCGACCGTGACTACCTCGTGCGGATGCCGGACGACTGGACGTTCGCCGAGGCGGCGTCCATCCCGGTCGTTTACACGACCGCGCTGTACGGCCTGGTCGACCTCGCACACGTCCAGGCGGGACAGCGCGTCCTGATCCACTCCGGCGCCGGCGGCGTCGGCATCGCGGCGATCCGGCTCGCCCTGCACTGGGGCTGCGAGGTCTTCGCGACGGCGAACCCGGCCAAGTGGGACGTCCTGCGCTCCCTCGGCATCGCCGACGACCACATCGCCTCCTCGCGCGACCTGGACTTCGAGGAGAAGTTCCTCGCGGTGACGGACGGCGAGGGCGTCGATGTCGTCCTCAACTCGCTCGCCGGGGAGTTCGTCGACGCCTCGCTGCGGCTGCTGCCGCGCGGCGGACACTTCCTCGAGATGGGCAAGACGGACATCCGCGACGCCCAGGCGATCGCCGCGAGCCATGAGGGCGTCCAGTACGCCGCCTACAACCTGCCGGACTTCGAGCAGTCCCGTACCCGCGAGATCCTCGGCGAGGTCGCCGGCCTCTTCGCACAGGGCGCCCTGACGCACATGCCGGTGCTGGCGTGGGACGTACGGCGCGGTGTCGAGGCGTTCCGGTTCATGAGCCGGGCACGGCACATCGGCAAACTGGTGCTCACCATGCCGCACGGCCTGAACCCCGCCGGCACGGTGCTGATCACCGGCGGCGTGGGCGTGCTCGGCGGCCTGGTGGCGCGGCACTTGGTGACGGAGCACGGCGTACGGCACCTGGTGCTCACGAGCCGCCGCGGCGCGGACACCGCCGGAGCCGCTGAACTCACCGCCGAACTCGAGGCGTTGGGCGCCACGGTGACGGTCGCCGCGTGCGACGTCGCCGACCGGGAGTCGGTGGCCGCCGTCCTCGCGGGGATTCCGGCCGAGGCGCCGCTGACCGGTGTGGTCCACGCCGCCGGTGTGCTCGACGACGGTCTCGTCGGTTCGCTGACGCCGGAGCGGCTGGCGGGCGTGCTGCGTCCGAAGGTCGACGGCCTGGTGCACCTGCACGAGCTGACGCGTGGCGCCGACCTGGCGATGTTCGTCGTCTTCTCGTCGGCCGCAGCCACGCTCGGCGCGGCCGGGCAGAGCGGCTACGCGGCCGCCAACACCTTCATCGACGCCCTGGTTGACTCCCGCCGTGCGGCGGGCCTGCCGGGCACCTCGATCGCCTGGGGCTTCTGGGAGCAGCGCAGCGGCATGACCGCGCACCTCTCCGACACGGACGTCGAGCGGATGACGCGCGCCGGTGAGGTCCCGCTGACCAACGAGCTCGGCATGCGCCTCTTCGATGCCGCCTCGGGATCGGCGTGGCCCGTCATGGCCGCGTTCGGCCTGGACCTCGCCGCGGTACGGGCGTCCGGCACCATCCCCCCGGTGCTGCGGGCCCTCGTCGGCCCGGTGCGCAGCCGTGCCGCGGCGGCGACCGCCGGCGAGCGCAGCTGGGCGGAGCGCGTGGCCGCGCTCGCGCCCGCCGAGCGCGAGCGGTGGGTGAGCGACGAGGTACGGCGCCACGTCGCCGTCGTCCTCGGCCACGGCGGTGCCGGTGACGTACCGGTGACCGTGGCCTTCAAGGAACTGGGCTTCGACTCGCTGACATCGGTCGAGCTGCGCAACCGCCTGCAGTCCGCCACCGGTCTGCGGCTGCCCGCCACCCTGGTCTTCGACCACCCCAACCCGCGGGCGCTCGCCCGTCACCTCGTCACCGAGGTCACCGGCGACGAGCAGGCACCGGCGGACATGACGCCGGTGACAGCGGCTTCGGTCGGTGACGGCAGCGAGCCGATCGCGATCGTGGGCATGGCGTGCCGCTTCCCGGGGGGAGTGGGGTCGCCGGAGGACCTGTGGCGCATGGTGGCCGACGGCGTCGACGGCATGTCGACGTTCCCGGAGGACCGCGGCTGGGACCTCGACGCCCTCTTCGACCCGGACCCGGACAAGGCGGGCACGTCGTACGTCCGCGAGGGCGGCTTCCTCTACGACGCGGCCGGTTTCGACCCGGCGTTCTTCGGGATCTCGCCGCGTGAAGCGGTGGCCATGGACCCGCAGCAGCGCATAGCTCTTGAAGTCGTGTGGGAAGCCCTGGAGCGGGCTTCCCAGGACCCCAAGGCGCTCGCCGGCACGGCAACCGGTGTCTTCATGGGCATCATCAACAACGACTACACGACCAGCGTGACCTCGATCTCGGAGGACGTGCAGCCGTTCCTCGGCAACGGCGGCTTCACGAGCATGGCCTCGGGCCGGGTGTCCTACCTGCTCGGCCTCGAGGGCCCCGCCGTCAGCGTCGACACGGCATGCTCGTCGTCGCTCACGGCCCTGCACCTGGCGGTGCAGTCGCTGCGGCGCGGCGAGTGCGGCATGGCGCTCGTCGGCGGCACATCGGTGATGTCGACTCCGGTGTCCTTCACGGACTTCTCGCGTCAGCGAGGGCTGGCACAGGACGGGCGGTGCAAGGCGTTCGCCGACGCGGCGGACGGCACCGGCTGGGCCGAGGGCGTCGGCGTGCTGGTGGTGGAGCGGTTGTCGGACGCCATCGAGAAGGGCCACAAGGTCCTTGCGGTGGTGCGGGGTTCGGCGGTGAACCAGGACGGTGCGTCCAACGGTCTGACCGCGCCCAGTGGCCCGTCGCAGGAGCGCGTCATCCGCAGCGCCCTGGCCGATGCCCGGCTCACGGCGCAGGACGTCGACCTCGTCGAGGGGCACGGCACCGGTACGACGCTGGGCGACCCGATCGAGGCACAGGCCGTGCTCGCGACGTACGGTCAAGGCCGCGATGCCGACCGTCCGTTGTGGCTCGGGTCGCTGAAGTCCAACATCGGTCACGCGATGGCGGCGGCCGGTGTGGGCGGCGTCATCAAGATGGTCATGGCGATGCGGCACGGCGTGCTGCCGAAGACGCTGCACGTCGACGAGCCCACGCACCAGGCCGACTGGTCGATGGGTTCGGTCGAACTGCTCACCGAGAACCGGGAGTGGCCGGACGCCGGGCGTCCGCGCCGTGCGGGTGTGTCGGCGTTCGGTATCAGCGGCACGAATGCGCACGTGGTTCTTGAGCAGGCGCCGGAGGCGGAGGCGCCGAAGGCCCGGAAGTACGAGGACGCCGTGGTGCCCTTGGTGCTCTCCGCGCGGTCCGACGCCGCACTGCGTGAGCAGGCGACGCGGCTCGCCGAACTGCTTGCCGACCGGCCTGAGTTGTCGTCCGTCGATGTGGGTGCGTCGCTGGTGCGCTCGCGTACGGTCTTCGAGCACCGCGCGGTCGTCGTGGGCGAGACGCACGAGAACCTGCTGGACAGCCTGGCCGCGGTCACCGACGGCACCCTCGGAGGACCGGGCCGGTCCGGCGCCGACGTGGTGTTCGTGTTCCCGGGTCAGGGGTCGCAGTGGGTGGGGATGGCGCGTGAGCTGGCGTCGTCGTCGCCGGTGTTCGCGGAGTCGCTTGCCGGGTGCGGTCGGGCTCTGGAGCCGTTCGTCGACTGGTCGTTGGACGGAGCCCTCGGTGATGAGGCTCTGCTGGCGCGGGTTGATGTGGTGCAGCCGGTGTTGTGGGCGGTGATGGTGTCGCTTGCGGCGCTGTGGCGCTCGGTTGGCGTGGAGCCTGCCGCTGTGGTGGGTCACTCGCAGGGCGAGATTGCCGCTGCTGTGGTGGCTGGCGCTCTGTCTCTGGAGGACGGTGCCCGGGTCGTGGCGCTGCGGTCGCAGGTGATTGCGAAGTCGCTTGCTGGTCGTGGTGGCATGGTCTCGGTCGCGCTCCCGGCGGATGTGGTGCGTGAGCGTCTGAATGACAGCCGCGTTTCGATAGCAGCGGTCAATGGTCCGTCTTCTGTGGTGGTTTCGGGTGAGCCGGGGGCTCTGGATGAGCTGATGGCGGCGTACGAGGCCGAGGGCGTCCGCGTCCGCCGTATCAATGTGGATTACGCCTCGCATTCGGCTCAGGTGGATCAGCTCGAGGCGGAGCTGCTCGAGGTTCTCGCTCCGATCCAGCCGCGGGCTTCCCGTGTTCCGTTGATGTCGACGGTGACGGGGGAGTGGCTGGACACGGCGACGATGGATGCCGCGTACTGGCACCGTAACCTGCGCCAGACCGTCGAATTCGAGACGGCCGTCCAGCGGCTTCTCGCCGAAGGCCACCGGGTGCTCGCCGAGATGAGCCCGCACCCGGTGCTGACGATGGGCGTCCAGGACACCGTGGACGCGGCCGGGATCGAGGCCGCCGCTGTCGGAACGCTGCGGCGTGACGACGGTGGCTGGGACCGGTTCCTGACCTCCGTCGGCGAGGCCTTCTCCCACGGCGCCGAGGTCGACTGGTCGCGCGTCTTCCCCGACGACACCGCCCTGGTGGACCTGCCCACCTACGCCTTCCAGCACCAGCACTTCTGGCTGATGGACGACGCCGCCACGGCCGGCGACGTCGGATCCGCCGGTCTCGGTGCCGCGGACCACGCGCTGCTGGGTGCCGTCGTGCCGCTCGCGGACTCCGACGGACTGGTCTTCACCGGACGCCTCTCGCTGCGCACCCACCCGTGGCTGGCCGACCACGCCGTCCGCGGAACCGTGTTCCTGCCCGGCACCGCGTTCGTCGAGCTGGCCGTACGCGCCGCCGACGAGGCCGGGTGCACCGGAGTCGACGAGCTCACGCTCGCCGCTCCGCTCGTCCTCGGCGCCGGCGACCGGGTGCAGCTCCAGGTCACCGTCGGCAGCCCGGACGAGGCCGGCCGCCGGCCGGTCACCATCCACTCGCGGCAGGACGACCTGGCCGACCGGCCGTGGACGCTCCACGCCACGGGCCTCCTCGGCACCGGTGCCGCCGCCTTCGTCACGGACCTCGGCGTGTGGCCCCCGGCGGGCGCCGAGCCGGTCGCCACCGACGGTCTGTACGAGCGGCTGGCCGACGAGGGCTACGAATACGGCCCCGTCTTCCGCGGCGTACGCGCCGTGTGGCGCCGCGACACCGAGATCTACGCCGAGGTCGCGCTGCCCGACGACGCCGCCGGGACAGGGTTCACCCTCCACCCCGCGCTGTTCGACACCGCCCTGCACTCGCTGGGCATCGAGGACGGCACCGGCGACGTACGGGTTCCGTTCGCCTGGAACGGTGTCACCGTCCACGCCACCGGAGCACGCCAGTTGAGGGTGCGCCTGACCGTCGGCGAAGGGGACCGGCTGGCGCTGACCGCAGCCGACACCACCGGCGCCCCCGTGGTCTCCGTCGCGGAGCTCACCATGCGGGTCCTGCAGGAGGACGCCGTTGCCCAGCGCACCGGCGACCCGCTGTACCGGGTCGACTGGACGCCGCTGGCGGACCGGGACGAGACGGCACCGGCGGGCACCTGGGCGGTGCTCGGCGACCGGAAGCCGGAGGACGGAACGGCCGTGCACTACACGGACGTTGACGCCCTCCTGGCGGCCCTCGACTCCGGGACCGCCGCACCGGAGACGGTCTTCGCCATGCTGACCGGCACGGCGCCCGGGGACGGCCTGGCCGCCGCCGCACGGGAGACCTCGGCCGCTGCTCTCACCCTGCTCCAGGCATGGCTCGCCGACGAACGGCTCGCCGCGTCCCGGCTGGTCGTGGTGACCGCGGGCGCGGTCGCCGCCGACGGCCCGGTGACCGACCTGGCCCACGCCCCCGTCTGGGGACTCGTGCGGGCCGCGGAGGCGGAGAACCCGGGACGGTTCCTCCTCGTCGACGCCGACTCGGACACCGTGTCCCCGCAGCGGCTCCTCGGCCTGACCGGCCTCGGCGAGCCCGAACTGGCGCTGCGGGGCGAGCAGATGCTCGTCCGGCGGATCCACGCGGTCGGCGAACCGGAGGAGCCCGGGTTCACCGGGTTCGCGGCGGAGGGCACCGTGCTCGTCACCGGCGGCACCGGAACGCTGGGCGCACTCGTCGCCCGGCACCTGGTCACCCGCCACGGCGTACGCCACCTGGTGCTGACCAGCCGCCGCGGCCTCGCCGCGGACGGCGCGGAGGTCCTGCGCGACGAACTCCGCGATCTGGGCGCCGAGGTGACGGTCGCCGCGTGCGACGTCGCCGACGAGGGCGAGGTTCGCGAGCTGCTGGCCGCCGTGCCCGCCGCCCACCCGCTGACCGCCGTGGTGCACACCGCGGGCGTGGTCGACGACGGAGTCCTCGGCTCGCTCGACGCCAAGCGGCTGGACACCGTGTTCCGGCCCAAGGTGGACGCGGCGCTCGTCCTGCACGAGCTCACCCGCGACCTCGACCTGTCGGCGTTCGTCCTGTTCTCCTCCGCGGCCGGCGCCATCAGCGGCCCCGGACAGGCGAATTACGCGGCCGCGAACGTCTTCCTCGACGCGCTCGCCACGGCACGCCGCGCCGACGGCCTCCCGGCCACCTCGCTGGCCTGGGGCTTCTGGGCCGAGCGGAGTGAACTGACCGGGCGCCTCGGCGAGGCCGACGTCGCCAGGATGAGCCGCTCCGGCATCGCGCCGATGGCGTCCACGACCGGACTGGCACTGTTCGACGCCGCACTCGGCCGGACCGACGCGGCCCTGGTGTCGGTCGTGTTCGACCTCGCCCAGCTCCGGGCCCGGCTCGCCGAGCACGGTGACCCGGCGGTGCTGCGCGACCTGGTGCGGGTGCCGCTGCGCAGGTCCGCGGCCCGTACGGCCGACCCGGCCTCCGAGGCGGACGCCCTCGTGCGGCGCCTCGCCCCGCTGGGCGAGGCCGAACGCCGCAAGGAACTGGTCGAGTTGGTACGCGGCCAGGTCGCGGCGGCACTGTCGCTGGCCGGTCCGCACCAGGTCGCGGTGGAGCGCGGCTTCCTGGACCTCGGCGTCGACTCGCTGATCGCGCTCGAGCTGCGCAACCGGCTCAACCGGCTCACCGGGCTGAGCCTGCCCGCCACCACCGTCTTCGACTACCCGTCGGTGGTCGCGGTGGCGGGACACCTCGCCGAACGGCTCCAGTTGGACGCGGCCGGGGCCACGGCGGTCACCGACGAGGTAGGCCGGCTCGAGGCGGCGCTCTCCGGCGCCGCACTCGACAGCGCCCAGAAGGCGGAGATCGCCGAACGGCTGCTGGCCCTCGCCGCCGCGGTGCGGGGCGAGGAGGCCGACGACGTCACCGCCGTCCTGGACGAAGCCTCGGACGACGAGGTGTTCGCGTTCATCGACAACGAGCTCGGCCTGTCCTGAGCTCGGCTTTCACCGCAACAACCCCGGCCCGCGGTCAGGGGTGGTCATTGGGGCGGCTAGGGGTGGGAAACCCCTGGCCCCCCAAGGAGGCTAAGGGTGACCACCCCTGCCGCGTTGGTCTTGTGCCTGCGACGACGACGAGGTAATTGCCACATGCAGAACGAGCAGAAGCTTCGCGACTACCTGAAGAAGGTCACCGCCGACCTGACCCAGACCCGCCGTCGCCTGCGCGAGGTAGAGGCCCGGGCGGACGAACCGATCGCGATCGTCGGTATGGCCTGCCGCTACCCGGGCGGGGTCGCGTCTCCTCAGCAGCTGTGGGACCTGGTCCTCGGAGAGACGGACGCCATCGGCGACTTCCCGTCCGACCGGGGCTGGGACCCCACCGGCCTCTACCACCCCGACCCCGACAACCCCGGCACGTACTACACGCGGGGCGGCGGCTTTCTCGACGACGCGGCCGGTTTCGACCCGGCGTTCTTCGGCATCTCGCCGCGCGAGGCCCTCGCCATGGACCCGCAGCAGCGGATCCTGCTGGAGATCGCCTGGGAGGCCTGCGAGCACGCCGGCATCGACCCGGCCACCCTGCGCGGCAGCGCGACCGGTGTGTTCGCCGGTCTCATGTACCAGGACTACGCCTCCCGGCTCGACTCGGTCCCCAGCGACGTCGAGGGGTACATCGGCAACGGCAACACCTACAGCGTCGCCTCGGGCCGCATCTCCTACGTCCTCGGCCTCGAGGGCCCCGCGGTCAGCGTGGACACGGCATGCTCGTCGTCGCTCGTCACCCTGCACCTGGCGGTGCAGTCGCTGCGCCGCGGCGAGTGCACGATGGCCCTCGCCGGCGGTGCGACCGTCCTGCCCACCGCGGACATCTTCATCGAGATGAGCCGCCAGCGCGGCCTCGCCGAGGACGGGCGCTGCAAGTCGTTCGCCGACGCGGCCGACGGCGCCGGATTCTCCGAGGGCGCCGGCATCCTCTTGCTGGAGCGGCTGTCCGACGCGGTCGCGAAGGGCCACAAGGTCCTTGCGGTGGTGCGGGGTTCGGCGGTGAACCAGGACGGCGCCAGCAGCGGCCTCACCGCGCCCAACGGCCCCGCGCAGCAGCGCGTGATCCGTGCCGCACTGACCGATGCCGGACTGTCGTCCGACGACATCGACGCGGTCGAGGCGCACGGCACCGGTACGACGCTGGGCGACCCGATCGAGGCGCAGGCCCTGCTCGCCACCTACGGCAAGGAGCGCGCAGCCGACAGCCCGCTGTGGCTCGGCTCGCTCAAGTCCAACGTCGGACACACACAGGCCGCCGCGGGCGTCGGCGGTGTGCTCAAGATGGTCATGGCGTTGCAGCACGGCGTGCTGCCCAAGACGCTGCATGTCGACGAGCCGTCGCACCAGGTGGATTGGTCCGCCGGTGCGGTCGAGCTGTTGACGGACGCGCGGGACTGGCCGGACGCCGGGCGAGCGCGGCGTGCGGGTGTGTCGGCGTTCGGTATCAGCGGCACGAACGCGCACGTGATCCTCGAGCAGGCCCCGGCGGCGGAGGAGCCGGAGGCCCGCGTCGAGCAGGGCGGCGTGGTGCCATGGGTGGTGTCGGGCAAGTCGGCTGCGGCGCTGCGTGAACAGGCCGCGCGCCTCGCCGAGTTCGTGACTGCGCGGCCTGAGTTGTCGCCCGTCGATGTGGCTGCGTCGCTGGTGCGTTCGCGCGCGACCTTCGAGCACCGTGCCGTTGTTGTCGGCGAGACGCGTGAGAGCCTGCTGAACGGCTTGGCCGAGCTGCCGGAGATCCAGCCTTCGGGCTCGGGTGTGGTGTTTGTGTTCCCGGGTCAGGGGTCGCAGTGGGTGGGGATGGCGCGTGAGCTGGCGGCGGCATCGCCGGTGTTCGCGGAATCGCTTGCCGCGTGCGGTCGGGCTCTGGAGCCTTTCGTCGACTGGTCGTTGGACCAGGCTCTGGGCGATGAGGCTTTGCTGGCGCGGGTTGATGTGGTGCAGCCGGTGTTGTGGGCGGTGATGGTCTCGCTGGCGGCGCTGTGGCGGTCGGTGGGTGTGGAGCCCGCTGCGGTGGTGGGTCACTCTCAGGGTGAGATTGCCGCTGCTGTCGTCGCTGGCGCACTGTCCCTGGAGGATGGTGCTCGGGTCGTCGCACTGCGCTCCCAGGTGATTGCGAAGTCCCTTGCCGGTCGTGGCGGCATGGTGTCCGTGGCTCTGCCGGTGGACGTGGTGCGTGAGCGCCTGGACGACGGCCGTGTTTCGATCGCGGCTGTGAATGGTCCGTCGTCTGTGGTGGTTTCGGGTGAGCCGGAGGCTCTGGACGAGCTGATGGCGGCCTATGAGGCCGAGGGTGTCCGGGTCCGCCGCATCAATGTGGACTATGCCTCGCATTCGGCTCAGGTTGATCAGCTTGAGGCGGAGCTGCTCGAGGTCCTTGCCCCGATCGTGCCGCAGGCGTCTCGCGTGCCGTTGATGTCGACGGTGACGGGGGAGTGGCTGGACACGGCGACGATGGATGCCGCGTACTGGCACCGCAACCTGCGCCAGACCGTCGAATTCGAGGCAGCCACCAAGGCATTGGTCGAGCAGGGCTTCGGCCTGTTCGTCGAATCCAGCCCCCACCCCGTCCTCGCCGTGGGCATCCAGGACACCGTTCCGGCTGCGATCGGGACGCTGCGGCGTGACGACGGTGGCTGGGACCGGTTCCTGACCTCCGCCGGTGAGGCCTTCGCCCACGGCGCCGACGTCAGTTGGTCGGGTCTTCTCCCCGAGGGCGCGGCCACGGTGGATCTGCCCACCTACGCCTTCCAACACCAGCGCTACTGGCTCGAGTCCGAGAAGATTGACGAGGTGTTCGCCGACCCGGCCGACGCCCGCTTCTGGGACGCGGTCGAGCGCGAGGACCTCGACACCCTCAGCACCGAACTCGGGCTGACCGGTGAGGACCAGCAGCACCTCGTCCGCTCTGTTCTGCCCGTGCTGGTGAACTGGCGGCGCGAACGCCACGACCGCACCGCTGTCGAGTCCTGGCGCTACGAAGTGACCTGGCAGCGTACGGACGATGTCAAGTCGCCCTCTCTGGACGGCACTTGGCTGCTGATATCCGCCCCCGATGCCGACGAGCGCATGGGTGAGGCGCTGGCCGGTTTCGGCGCCACGATCGTCCCGGTGCACTGGCAGCCCGCCGACACCGACCGTGCCGCGCTCACCGCGCTTCTCCGCGAAGCCGCCCAGGCACACGGTGAGATCCGCGGCGTCCTGTCCCTGCTGGGCGCCGACGAGACCCCGCACCCGGAGCGGTCCGCGGTGCCCGCCGGACTCGCCGGCACGCTCACCCTGGTCCAGGCCCTCGGCGACGCCGGGATCGAGGCTCCGCTGCGGATCCTCACGCAGCACGGGGTCCGGGTGTCCGGGAACGAGTCGGCCCCCTCCCTCGCGCAGGCCCAACTCTGGGGCCTGGGACGGGTCGTGGGCCTGGAGCACGCCACCCGCTGGGGCGGCCTCGTGGACGTACCCGGCGAGCTGGACGACCGCACTACAGCCAGGCTCGCCGGTGTGCTCGCGGCCGGCGGCGACGAGGACCAGATCGCGGTGCGGGCCACCGGCGTCTGGGTCCGGCGCCTGGTCCACGCCCGGCCCGCCGGGCAGCCCGCCCGGTCGTGGACGCCGAGCGGCACCGTACTCGTCACCGGCGGTACGGGCGCCCTCGGCGGGCACGTGGCCCGCTGGCTCGCCGCCAACGGCGCCCGGCACCTGGTGCTCACCAGCCGCCGCGGCGAAGCGGCGCCCGGTGCCGCCGGACTGCGCGACGAACTGACCGCACTCGGCGCCGAGGTGACCATCGCCGCGTGCGACGCCGCCGACCGCGACGCCCTCGCGGCGGTCCTCGCCGCGATCCCGGCCGACCGCCCGCTGACCGCCGTGGTGCACACCGCCGGCATCGGCGACGTCATCCCGCTCGGCGAGACCGGCCTCGCCGACCTCGCGTACGCCGCCGAGGGCAAGGTCACCGGCGCCCGCAACCTCGACGAACTCCTCGCGGACACCCCGCTGGACGCGTTCGTCCTCTTCTCCTCCAACGCCGGTGTGTGGGGCGGCGGCGGCCAGGGCGCCTACGGCGCGGCCAACGCGGCCCTCGACGCCCTCGCCGAACAGCGCCGCGCCCGCGGTGCCACCGCGACCTCGATCGCCTGGGGCCTGTGGGCCGGCGAGAGCGGGCTCACCGACGAGGGCGGCCAGGAGTACGTGCTGCGCCGCGGACTCCGGCCCATGGCCGCGACGACCGCCGTCAAGGCGCTCGTTCACGCCGTCGAGCACGACGACACCTTCGTCGCGGTCGCCGACGTCGACTGGGAGCGCTTCGCCCCCGCGTTCACCGCCGCCCGTCCGCGGCCGCTCATCGCCGAGCTGCCCGAGGTACGCGCCCTGGCCGCCGAGCCCGAACCGGCCGGTGAGGTCTCGGCACTTGCCGCCCGGCTGCGGGACGTCGCCGAGGCCGACCGGGCGTCCGTAGTGCTCGACCTCGTCCGCGGGCACGCCGCCGCCGTCCTCGGCCACGCGGACGGCTCGGCCATCGAGCCGCACCGCGCCTTCCGCGACCTGGGCTTCGACTCGCTCACCGCCGTCGAGGTGCGCAACCGGCTGAGCACGGCCACCGGGCTGCGCCTGCCCGCGACCCTCGTCTTCGACTACCCGAGCGCCTCGGACGTCGCGGAGTTCCTGCTGACCGAGGTGCTCGGCGACACCGCCGACGCGACCACGGCCGCCACCACCGCCGTGGTCGCCGACGAGCCCATCGCGATCGTCGGGATGGCCTGCCGCTACCCCGGCGGCGCCGACACCCCCGAGAAGCTGTGGGACCTCCTCCTGGCCGGCACTGACACGATGGGTGCCTTCCCGGAGAACCGCGGCTGGGACCTCGACGGGCTCTACCACCCCGACCCCGACCACCCGGGCACGACGTACACCCGCGAGGGCGCGTTCGTGCACGACGCGGGCGAGTTCGACCCGACGTTCTTCGGCATCTCGCCGCGCGAGGCCCTGACGATGGACCCGCAGCAGCGGATCCTGCTCGAGGCCGCCTGGGAGACCCTCGAGCGGGCCGGTATCGACCCGGCCACGCTCCGCGGCAGCCGCACCGGCGTGTTCGTCGGCGCGAGCACGCAGGGCTACGGAGCCGAGGGTTACGAGATCCCCGAAGGCGGCGAGGGCTACTTCGTCACCGGCGGGCAGACGTCCGTCGCCTCCGGCCGCATCTCCTACACCCTCGGTCTCGAGGGCCCGGCCCTCACCGTCGACACGGCGTGCTCGTCCTCGCTGGTCGCCCTGCACCTCGCCGCGCAGTCCCTGCGCCAGGGCGAGTGCACCGCCGCACTTGCCGGCGGTGTCGCCGTCATGGCGAGCGCGGGCGCGTTCGTCGAGTTCTCGCGCCAGCGCGGTATGGCCCCCGACGGGCGCTGCAAGGCGTTCGCCGCCGCGGCCGACGGCACGGGCTGGGGCGAAGGCGTCGGCCTGGTGCTGCTCGAGCGCCTCTCCGACGCCCGCCGCAACGGCCACACCGTGCTCGCCGTCCTGCGCGGCTCGGCGATCAACTCCGACGGTGCCTCCAACGGGATCAGTGCGCCCAACGGCCCCTCCCAGCAGCGCGTCATCCGCGACGCCCTCGCCAACGCCCGCCTCACCACGGCGGATGTCGACACGGTGGAGGCGCACGGTACGGGTACGACGCTGGGCGACCCGATCGAGGCGCAGGCGCTGCTCGCCACCTACGGCCGTGACCGTGACGCCGGGAACCCGCTGTGGCTCGGTTCCGTCAAGTCCAACATCGGGCACGCCCAGACCGCTTCGGGCGTGGCGGGTGTGATCAAGATGGTGCTCGCGATGCGGCACGGTGTGCTGCCGAAGACGCTGCACGTCGACGAGCCGACGCCGCACGTGGACTGGACCGCGGGCGCGGTTGAGCTGCTGACCGAGAACCGTGCCTGGCCGGAGCTGAACCGGCCGCGCCGTTCGGCTGTGTCCTCTTTCGGCGTCAGCGGCACCAACGCCCACATCGTCCTCGAACAGGGCGACGACATCGCCGAGGTGACCCCCGCCGGTGACACCGACGTGCCGGTGCCCGTGGTGCTGTCCGCCGCGTCCGACACCGCGCTGCGCGGCCAGGCCGGGCGGCTCTCCGCCTGGCTGACCGAGCACCCCGGCCTCGGCCCCGCCGACATCGGGCACTCGCTCGTGACCACCCGCGCCACGCTCGAGCGCCGCGCGGCCGTGGTCGCGGCCGGACGCGACGAACTCCTCGCCGGACTCGTCGCGTTGACCGAGGGCACCACGGCCCCCGGACTCGTCACCGGCGCCCCGGCGGGCGGCAAGCTGGCGTTCCTCTTCGCCGGGCAGGGCAGCCAGCGGCTCGGCATGGGCCGCGGACTGTACGAGGCGTTCCCGGTGTTCCGCGAGGCGTTCGACGACGTGTGCGCGGCACTGGGCGAGTTCGGCGTGGAAGCGCTGCGCGAGCTGGTCTTCGAGGGCCGCGAGGGTGAAGAGGGGGCGCTGGACCGTACCGAGTACACGCAGCCCGCGCTGTTCGCGTTCGAGGTGGCGCTGTTCCGGCTGGTCGAGTCCTGGGGCGTCAAGCCCGACTACCTCGTTGGGCACTCGATCGGCGAGCTGGCCGCCGCACATGTGGCGGGTGCGCTGACTCTGGGCGACGCGGCGGCCCTTGTGGCGGCACGCGGCCGGCTGATGCAGGCGCTGCCCGAGGGCGGTGCGATGGTCGCGGTCGAGGCGACCGAGGAAGAGATCGCTCCGTATCTCGTGGGTCGTGAGGGCGAGATCGGTGTCGCGGCGTTCAACGGGCCGCGTTCGGTCGTGATTTCGGGCGTGGAGTCGGTGGCCCTGGAGGTTGCCGAGACGCTGCGTGCCGAAGGGCGCCGGACCCGTCGGCTGACGGTGTCGCATGCGTTCCACTCGCCGTTGATGGAGCCGATGCTTCAGGAGTTCCGTGCGGTGGCCGAGAGGCTGTCGTACGGGACTGCGGCGATCCCTGTCGTGTCGAATGTGACGGGTGGTGTTGCGGAGTTCTCGGCTGACTACTGGGTCGAGCATGTGCGTGGTGCTGTCCGGTTCGCGGGCGGGATGGCGTATCTGGCGGAGCAGGGTGCGTCGGTGTTCGTCGAGATCGGTCCCGACGGCGTGCTGTCCGGCATGGGACAGGGCTGCGTCGACGGCGAGTTCGTCCCGGTGCTGCGCGCCGACCGCGACGAGGCCCCTTCGGCCGTCACCGCGCTCGCCCGCCTCGCCGTTCGCGGACTGCCCGTCGACTGGTCGCAGGTGATCCCGTCCGGCGCCGCCACGGTGGAGCTGCCGACGTACGCCTTCCAGCGCGAGCACTTCTGGCTGAAGGCGGCGTCCACGGACGGCGATGTGACGACGGCCGGACTCGGCGACGCCACGCACCCGTTGCTCGGCGCCGTGGTGGCCCTGCCCGACTCCGACGGCGTGGTGCTCACCGGACGCCTGTCGCTCAAGAGCCGGCCCTGGCTCGCGGAGCACGTGGTGCTGGGCGACGTCCTGCTGCCCGGCACGGCGTTCGTCGAGCTGGCGATCCGCGCCGCCGACGAGGTCGGCTGCGACCACGTCGAGGAACTGACGCTCGCCGCACCGCTCGTCCTGTCCGAGGACGGCGCGGTCGTCCTGCGCGTCGTCGTCGGCGAGGCCGGTCCGGAGGGGCGGCGCGAACTGTCCGTCCACTCGCGGCCCGAGAACGCGCTGCCCGGCGAGCCGTGGACCGCGCACGCCACCGGTCTGGTCGGCAACGCCGGCCCCGGTACCGGCGAGGACCTCACGGCATGGCCGCCCGCGGACGCCGAAGTCCTCGACACCAGTGGGCTGTACGCGATGTCGGCCGAGCACGGCTTCGCCTACGGGCCTGTCTTCCGCGGTCTGCGCGCGGCCTGGCGGCGCGGCGGCGAGGTGTTCGCCGAGGTCGCCCTGCCCGCGGACGCGGAGGCGAACGCGTTCGGCATCCACCCGGCCCTGCTGGACGCCGCGCTGCACGCCGTCGGCATGGGCGAGTTCTTCACCGACGACCGGCCGCGCGTGCCGTTCTCGTGGTCCGGCGTGACCCTGCGGGCCGCCGGTGCGGCGGAGCTGCGGGTGCACCTCGCGCCCGGCGGCGACGACACCATCGCGGTCACCGTGGCCGATGCCGCCGGACAGCCGGTCGCCTCGGTCGACGCGCTGCTGTTCCGCGAAGTGACCTCCGCCCCGGCCACCACCCCGGCGGCCGGCCTGCTCTACGGTGTGGAGTGGACCGACGTCCCGGCCGAGCAGGGTACTGCCGCGTCCGTGGCCGTACTCGGCGCTCCGGTCGCAGGCTTGCCCGGCTTCCCGGGCCTGGCCGAGGTGCCCGGCACCGTCGACGCCCTCGTCCTGCCCGTGACCGGGGAAGGCACCGAGCCCGAGGTCGTGCACCGGACCGTGCACGCGGCTCTCGGCGTGGTCCAGGAGTGGCTCGCCGACGACCGGTTCGCCGACGCGCGGCTGGTCGCGCTCACCCGGCACGCCGACCTCGCGGGCGCAGCCGTTCGCGGACTGATCCGCTCGGCGGCCCAGGAGAACCCCGGCCGGTTCCTGCTGCTCGACTCCGACACGGACGTCACCGCCGCCCTCGTGGCCGGCGCACTCGCCACCGGCGAGGACGAACTCACCTTGCGAGACGGTGAGTTCCGTGCTCCCCGCCTCGTCCGCCGGGCCGTCACCGAGCACGCCCCGTCCTTCGGCACCGGGACCGTGGTGGTCACGGGTGCGACGGGTGCTCTCGGTGCGCTGGTGGCGCGGCACATCGTGGCGGAGCACGGTGTGCGTGATCTGCTGCTGCTGAGCCGTCGTGGTCGTACGGCCGAGAGCTCTGACGCGCTGGTCGCCGAACTGGAGTCGCTGGGTGCCTCGGTGACGATGGCGGCCTGCGATGTGGCCGACCGTGAGGCGCTGGCCGGTGTGCTCGACGGTGTCGAGGTGTCGGGCGTGGTGCACACGGCCGGTGTGGTCGACGACGGCATCGTCGGCTCCCTCACCGCCGAGCGCGTGGACACCGTCCTGCGGCCCAAGGTCGACGCCGCCTGGAACCTCCACGAACTGACGCAGGGCCAGGACCTGTCGGCGTTCGTCGTGTACTCCTCGGCCGCCGGAGTCTTCGGCAACCCCGGCCAGGCGAGCTACGCGGCGGCCAACGCCTACCTCGACGCGCTGGCGGCGCACCGCCGGGCCCATGGGCTGCCCGCCACGTCGATCGCCTGGGGCATGTGGGCCACGGAGAGCAGCGCGATGACCGGCGCCCTCGCGGACGTCGACCGTTCACGGATGGCCCGCTCCGGCGCGACCGGACTGAACGAGACGGAGGGCCTGGCCCTCTTCGACGCCGCCGTCGCCGGTGACGCCGAACTCGCCGTCGCCATGCGGCTGGACCTCGCCTCCTTCCGCGGCCAGTCCGCCCCCGCCCTGCTGCGCGCGCTCGTACGGACCCCGAACCGGCGGGCCGTCGCCGGCAACCGCGCGGCCGCCGATGCCTCCGGGTTCGCCGGGCGGCTCGCGGGCCTGGACGCCGATGGCCGCCGCGCGGCGGCCCTCGACCTCGTACGCGCCGAGGTCGCGACCGTCCTCGGCTTCGGGGGCGCGCACGCGATCGAGCCGGACCGGGCGTTCAAGGACCTCGGCTTCGACTCCCTGACCGCGGTCGAGCTGCGCAACCAGCTCGGTGCGGCGGCAGGCCTGCGCCTGCCCGCGACGCTCGTCTTCGACTACCCGACGCCCGAGGCGCTCGCGAACCACCTCGTCGCCGAACTGCTCGGCGACAACGGTCAGGAGCCCGTGGTGCGCGGGACGGTGACGGCCACCGCCGCGGCCGACGAGCCGATCGCGATCGTGGCCATGGGCTGCCGCTACCCCGGCGGCGTGTCCTCGCCCGAGGAGCTGTGGAACTTCCTCGCCGCGGGCGGCGACGCGATCGGGTCGTTCCCGACCGACCGCGGCTGGGAGCTCGACGGGCTCTTCCACCCCGACCCGGACCACCCGGGCACGTCCACCAGCGACGAGGGCGGATTCCTGCACGACGCGGCCGAGTTCGACCCGCTGTTCTTCGGCATCTCGCCGCGCGAGGCCCTCGCGACGGACCCGCAGCAGCGGCTCCTGCTCGAGGTGACCTGGGAGACGCTCGAGCGGGCCGGGATCGACCCGGCCGATCTGCGCGGCGAACAGGTCGGCGTCTTCGCCGGCGTGATGTACCACGACTACGCGACCCGGCTGAACAACATCCCGGACGAGCTCGAGGGATTCCTCAGCACCGGTGCGTCCAGCAGCGTCGTGTCGGGCCGGGTCTCCTACACCTTCGGCTTCGAGGGCCCGTCGGTCACCATCGACACGGCGTGCTCGTCCTCGCTGGTCGCCCTGCACCTGGCCGCGCAGGCCCTGCGCCGCGGCGAGTGCCGGATGGCGCTCGCGGGCGGTGTCACCGTGATGGCGACGCCGGACACGTTCGTCAACTTCTCGCGGCAGCGCGGCCTGGCCGACGACGGCCGCTGCCGGTCGTTCGCCGCGTCGGCGAGCGGCACCGGCTGGTCGGAGGGCGTCGGCGTCCTGCTCGTCGAGCGGCTCTCGGACGCCGTGCGCAACGGACACCAGGTCCTGGCCGTCATCCGCGGCTCCGCGGTCAACCAGGACGGAGCGAGCAACGGCCTCACCGCCCCCAACGGTCCGTCGCAGCAGCGCGTGATCCGGGCCGCACTGGCCGACGCCGGGCTCTCGACCGCGGACGTGGACGCGGTGGAGGCGCACGGCACGGGTACGACGCTGGGTGACCCGATCGAGGCGCAGGCGCTGCTCGCCACCTACGGCCGTGACCGTGACGCCGCGAACCCGCTGTGGCTGGGCTCCGTCAAGTCCAACCTCGGCCACACCCAGGCGGCCGCCGGTGTCGCGGGTGTGATCAAGATGGTGCAGGCGATGCGGCACGGAGTGCTGCCGAAGACGCTGCACGTCGACGAGCCGACGCCGCACGTGGACTGGACCGCCGGTGCGGTGGAGCTGTTGACCGAGAACCGTGCCTGGCCGGAGCTGAACCGGCCGCGCCGCTCGGCCGTGTCCTCCTTCGGCGTCAGCGGCACCAACGCCCACATCGTCCTCGAGCAGGGCCCCGCACCGGCGGCCCCGGCGCGGGAGACGGCGGACGGCGTCGTGCCGTGGATCGTCTCCGGCCGCACCGAGGCCGCGGTTCGCGACCAGGCGGCCCGGCTCCTCGAGCACGCCGGTGAACTCGCCCCCGCAGACGTCGCGTTGTCGCTCACGGCGAACCGGCACCGCTTCGAGTTCCGCAGCGCCGTCGTCGGCGCCGACCGCGACGAACTGCTCGCCGCACTGGCCGCGGTCGCGGACGGGCGTACGCCCGTGGTGACGCCCGCGGACGGCAAGGTGGCGTTCCTCTTCGCCGGGCAGGGCAGCCAGCGGCTCGGGATGGGACGTGAACTCCGCGAGCGGTTCCCCGTGTTCCGTACCGCGTTCGACGAGGCATGCGCCGCGCTCGACACCGTCCTGGAACGGCCGCTCGAGGGCGTCGTGTTCGGGGACGAGGCCGGACTGCTGGACCGTACCGAGTACACGCAGCCCGCGCTGTTCGCGTTCGAGGTGGCGCTGTTCCGGCTGGTCGAGTCCTGGGGCGTCAAGCCCGACTACCTCGTGGGGCATTCGATCGGCGAGCTGGCGGCCGCTCATGTCGCCGGGGTGCTCAGCCTGTCGGATGCCGCCCAGCTGGTGGCCCACCGCGGTCGGCTGATGCAGGCGCTGCCCGAGGGCGGTGCGATGGTCGCGGTCGAGGCGACCGAGGAGGAGATCGCTCCCTATCTGGAGGGCCGTGAAGGTGAGATTGGTGTCGCGGCATTCAACGGTCCGCGTTCGGTCGTGGTTTCGGGCGTGGAGTCGGTGGCGCTCGAGGTTGCGGAGGCGCTTCGTGCGGAGGGGCGGCGGACTCGGCGGCTGACGGTGTCGCATGCGTTCCATTCGCCGTTGATGGAGCCGATGTTGGAGGAGTTCCGTGCGGTGGCCGAGGGGCTGTCGTACGGGACTGCGGCGATCCCTGTCGTGTCGAATGTGACGGGTGGTGTTGCGGAGTTCTCGGCTGATTACTGGGTCGAGCATGTGCGTGGTGCTGTCCGGTTCGCGGACGGGATGGCGTATCTGGCGGAGCAGGGTGCGTCGGTGTTCGTCGAGATCGGTCCCGACGGCGTGCTGTCCGGGATGGGACAGGGCTGCGTCGACGGTGTCTTCCTGCCCGCCGTACGGGCCGACCGCGACGAGGTGCTCGCCTTCACCGGCGCCCTCGCCCAGGCCCACACCCACGGCATCGACCTGGACTGGTCGCAGGTGATCCCGTCCGGCGCGGCCACCGTGGACCTGCCGACCTACGCCTTCCAGCACCGCCACTACTGGCTCAACGACACCCCGGGATCCGGGGACGTGGCCGCCGCCGGCCAGAGCGCCGCAGGGCACCCCCTCGTCGGCGCGGTCGTCTCCCTGCCCGGCTCCGGCGGCGTCGTGCTCACCGGACGCCTGTCGCTCTCCTCCCACCCGTGGCTCGCGGATCACGCGGTACAGGGCAACGTCCTGCTGCCCGGCACGGCGTTCGTCGACCTGGCGCTGCGCGCCGGCGACGAGGTCGGCTGCGGCCTGCTCGAGGAACTGACGCTCGCCGCACCGCTGGTGCTCTCCGGCGCCGGCCGCCTCGCGCTCCGCGTCGTGACCGGAGCCCCGGACGACACCGGACGCCACGAGGTCAGCATCCACTCGCGCGCCGAGGACGCGCTCGCCGACGAGCCCTGGACCTGCCACGCCACGGGCACCCTCGCCCCCGACGCCGGGTCCGGCGCGGACCTGCGGCAGTGGCCCCCGGCCGGTGCCGAACGGATCGCGACCGAGGACCTGTACGCCGACCTCGAGCAGGTCGGACTGCGCTACGGGCCCGCGTTCCAGGGTCTGCACGCCGCCTGGCAGAGCGGCGACGAGGTGTTCGCGGAGATCGCCCTGCCGGAGGGCACCGACGTGGCGGGCTTCGGCCTGCACCCGGCGCTGCTCGACGCGGCGTTGCACGCGGTGGGCCTCGGCGGCTTCTTCACGGACGACCAGGCACGCCTGCCGTTCTCGTGGTCGGACGTCAGCCTGCACGCCACCGGCGCGACCGCCCTGCGCATCCGCGTCGGCGGCGCCGGACCGGAGTCGGTGTCCCTGGACGTCGCGGACGGTACGGGTGCCCCGGTCGCCTCGATCGGCTCGCTGACGCTGCGTCCGGTCGCGGCCGGGCAGCAGGAGCAGGCGGCGGACGCGCTGTTCCGCCTCGACTGGGTGCCGCTGCCGGCGGCGCAGAACCCGCCCGCCGGCCGGTGGGCCGTGCTCGGCGACGACGGCCTCGACCTGGTCGACGCACTCGAGTCGGCCGGCATCACCGCGGCGACCGGCGCGGAACTGGCGGCCTTCGGCGCCGACGCACCCGAGCTCGTGCTCGTCCCGCTCGGCGGCAAGCCGACCCAGGACCACCCCGCCGACGTCCGCGACGCGACCCTGGCCGCCCTCGGGCTGGTCCAGGAGTGGCTCGCCGATGACCGATTCGCCGCGGCGCGGCTGGTGTTCGTCACCCGCCACGCGGTCGCGGCACGGCCCGGCGAGGACGTCCGCGACCTGGCGCGCTCGGCGGTGTGGGGCCTGGTCCGGTCCGCCGAGTCGGAGAACCCCGGCCGGTTCGGTCTCCTCGACCTGACCGACGGCACCTTCGCACCCGCCCTGGCCACCGCCCTCGGCTCCGCCGAGCCGGAGGCCGCGGTCCGCGAGGACGCTGTGCTCGTACCGCGCCTGGCCCGGCACCGCGCCGAAGCGGACCTCCCCGCCCTGGGCGCCGGGACCGTGGTGGTCACGGGTGCGACGGGTGCGCTGGGTGCGTTGGTGGCGCGGCATGTGGTGGCGGAGCACGGTGTGCGTGATCTGCTGCTGCTGAGCCGTCGTGGTCGTACGGCCGAGGGCTCAGACGAACTGGTCGCCGAACTGGAGGCGTTGGGTGCCTCGGTGACGGTGGCGGCCTGCGACGTGGCCGACCGTGAGGCGCTGGCCGGTGTGCTCGATGGCGTCGAGGTGTCGGCTGTGGTGCACACGGCCGGTGTGGTCGACGACGGCATCGTCGGCTCCCTCACCGCCGAGCGGATCGGCAAGGTGCTGCGCCCGAAGGTCGACGCGGTCTGGCACCTGCACGAGCTGACGCAGGATCAGAATCTCTCGGCGTTCGTGGTCTTCTCCTCGGCCGCCGGAGTCTTCGGCACCGCGGGCCAGGCCAACTACGCGGCGGCCAACGCCTACCTCGACGCGCTGGCGGCGCACCGCCGGGCCCATGGGCTCCCCGCCACGTCGATCGCCTGGGGCATGTGGGAACAGTCCGGAGGCATGGCCGCCGAGCTGAGCGACGACGACGCGCGCCGCATCGCCCAGTCCGGCGTCGGCGCCCTGACCCGCGACGAGGGGCTCGCGCTCTTCGACGCGGCGCTCGCCGCCGACCGCGCCGTGGTCGTGCCCATCCGGCTGGACCTGCCGGTCCTGCGCCGCGCGGGCGCCGTACCGCCGCTGCTCGCCGGCCTGGTCACCACCAGGAACCGGCGGACCGCCGCCGGGCCGCAGGCCGCCGGCGACCTGCGCTCCCGCCTCTCCGGGCTGGACGCCGGCGCACGGCAGGCCGCGCTGCTCGACCTGATCCGCACGGAGATCGCGGCGGTGCTCGGCTTCTCGGCCACCGACGACATCGACGGCGGACGGGCGTTCCGCGAGCTCGGCTTCGACTCGCTGACCGCGGTCGAACTGCGCAACCGCCTCGCCGGGGCGACCGGGCTGCGGCTCGCGGCCACGCTGGTCTTCGACCACCCGAGCCCGCTCGACCTGGCCGCCCACCTCGCGGCCGAACTGTCCGACGGCGACGGCCCGTCCGCGGTCGTCGCGGAGCTGGACCGGCTCGCCGGTCTGCTCACCGCGGTGCCCGAGGAGGGCGGTGAGCGCGACCGGGTCGTCGCCCGGCTCGAGGCGATGCTCGCCAACCTGTCCGGGGCCAAGGGCGCGACGGACGGCGAAGGCGACGGCGACGGGATCGCCGACGCCATCGCCGACGCGGACGACGAGGAGATCTTCGACCTCCTCGGCAAGGAATTCGGCATCTCGTGATGGCCGACGAGTTCTCGAAGGATGAGGGAAGACCCCCTATGACGACGAACGAGGAAAAGCTCCGGCACTTCCTCAAGCAGGCCACCGCCGAGCTGCACCAGACCCGGCAGCGCCTGCGCCAGGAGGAGGCCCGCTCCGCGGAGCCGATCGCGATCGTCGGGATGGCCTGCCGCCTCCCCGGCGGCGTGAGCACCCCCGAGCAGCTGTGGGACCTGGTCGAAGCGGGCGGGGACGCCATCACGGGCTTCCCGGCCGACCGAGGCTGGGACCTCGACGGGGCGGACGGCTCGGTGCCGTACCGCAGCGGCGGATTCCTGCACGACGTCGCGGACTTCGACCCGGCCTTCTTCGGCATCGTGCCGAGCGAGGCCGTGGCGATGGACCCGCAGCACCGCATGGCGCTCGAGGTGGCCTGGGAGGCGCTCGAACGGGCCGGGATCGACCCGCAGTCCGTGCGCTCCACGAAGACCGGTGTGTTCGTCGGCATGATGAACAGCTCGGACTACGTCTCGCCGCTGACCGAAGTGCCCGCCGGCGCCGAGACGTTCGTGGGCCCCGGCAACACCGGCGCCATCGTCTCCGGCCGGATCGCCTACACCCTCGGTCTCGAGGGCCCGGCGGTCACCGTGGACACGGCGTGCTCGTCGTCGCTGGTGACGCTGCACCTCGCCTGCCAGGCGCTGCGCCAGGGCGACTGCTCCATGGCGCTCGCCGGAGGCGTCACCGTGCTGTGCACCCCCGGCTTCTTCGAGCTGAGCGAACTGCAGGCGCTCGCCCCCGACGGCCGCTGCAAGGCGTTCGCCGAAGGGGCCGACGGCACCGGCTTCGCCGAGGGCGCCGGCATGCTCGTCCTCGAGCGGCTGTCCGACGCCCGCCGCAACGGGCACCGGGTCCTCGCCGTCGTCCGGGGCTCCGCGGTCAACCAGGACGGGGCGAGCAACGGCCTGACCGCGCCCAACGGAGCCGCACAGCGCAAGGTCATCGAGGCGGCCCTGGCCAACGCCCGGCTCACCCCGGGCCAGGTCGACGTCGTCGACGCGCACGGCACCGGCACCGCGCTCGGCGACCCCATCGAGGCCCAGGCACTGCTGTCCACCTACGGCCGCGAACGCGACGCGGAGAAGCCGCTGTGGCTCGGGTCGCTCAAGTCCAACATCGGCCACACCCAGGCGGCCGCCGGTGTCGCGGGTGTGATCAAGATGGTGCAGGCCATCCGGCACGGTGTGCTGCCGAGGACGCTGCACGTCACCCAGCCGTCGAGCAAGATCGACTGGGAGGCGGGGGCGGTCTCGCTGCTCACCGAGAACCGGTCGTGGCCCGAGACCGGGGAGCCGCGCCGGGCAGGCGTGTCGTCGTTCGGCCTCAGCGGCACCAACGGACACGTCCTGCTCGAGCAGGCCCCGGCCGAAGAGGCGGTCGAAGAGGCTGCCTCAGACCTGGGGCCCGTGCCGCTGCTCGTCACCGCCAAGTCCCCCGAGGCGCTGCGCGCCCAGGCCGGCGAACTGCGCGCCTGGCTGCGCAAGAACCCCGGCCTGCGCCCCGCCGACGTCGCGCGGGCGCTGGTGACCACGCGGTCGTCCTTCGAGCACCGCGGCGCGGTCGTCGGCACGGACACCGGCGAACTCGCCGACGCCCTCGCCCTGCTGGAGGCCGGCGAGACCGGCGAGACCGCCGTACGCGGCGTGGCCCGCAAGAGCGCCAAGATCGCCTTCGTCTTCCCCGGCCACGGCTCCCAGTGGGAGGGCATGGCCGCCGAACTGCTGCGGACCTCGCCGGAGTTCGCCGCCTCCGTGGCCGCGTGCGACGAGGCCTTCTCCGAGTTCCTCGACTGGTCGGTGGCCGCCGCACTGCGCGGCGACGCCTCGGCGCCCCCGTGGGACCAGGTGGAAGTGGTCCAGCCGATGCTGTTCACCATGATGGTGTCGCTCGCCGCCCTGTGGCGGGCCCACGGCATCGAACCGGACGCGGTGATCGGCCACTCCCAGGGCGAGCTCGCGGCCGCCCACGTCGCCGGCGCGATCGGCCTGCGCGACGCCGCGCGGATCGTGGCCCGGCGCAGCGCTGCGCTGCGCACCCTCGTCGGAAACGGCGCGATGGCGTCGATCCTCGCCGCGCCCCAGGACGTGCTCGCCCGCATCGAGCGCTTCGGCGACAAGCTGTCGCTGGCCGTCGTCAACGGCCCTACCGCCTGCGTCGTTTCCGGTGTACCGGACGCGATCGACGAGCTCGTCGCCGAGTGCGAGACCGAGCTGATCCGTGCCCGCCGGGTGCGCGGCGCGGACGCGGCCGGGCACTCCGCACAGGTCGAGAAGCTCCGCGAGCGGATGCTCGGCGAGCTGACCGTCGAGCCCGTCGCCGCGTCGGTCCCCTTCTACTCCACCGTGGACGGCAAGGCGATCGGCACCGAGACCCTCGACGCCGAGTACTGGTACCGCAACGCGCGCCAGACCGTGCAGTTCGACGCCGCGGCCCGCGCCCTGCTCGCCGACGGCCACCACGTCCTGATCGAGATCAGCCCGCACCCCGTGCTCACCGTGGGCCTCCAGGGCATCGTCGACGACGCGGGCTCGTCCGCCGCGCTCGTCCCCACGCTGCGCCGCGACCAGGGCGGCCCCGGCCGGTTCCGTACGGCCCTCGCCGAGGCGGCCGTTCACGGGGCCCGGCCCGACTGGGACACCCTGCTGCCGGGCACGGGCGTCCCGGTCGAGCTGCCGACGTACGCCTTCCAGCGCCGCCGGTTCTGGATGCCCACCGCACGCTCCGCCGGGGACGTCACCAGCGCCGGACAGCGGCCCGCCGAACACCCCCTGCTGGCCTCGGCGATATCGCTCGCCTCCAGCGACGAACTCCTGCTCACCGGCAGGCTGTCGCTCGCCTCGCACCCGTGGCTCGCCGACCACGGCGCCCTCGGCACGGTGCTGTTGCCGGGCACGGCGTTCGTCGAACTCGCGCTGTGCGCGGGGGAGAAGCTCGGCTGCCCGGCCCTCGAGGAACTCACCCTCGCCGCACCGCTGGTGCTGCCCGAGAACGGCGGCGTGGCCGTCCAGGTCCACGTCGGCGAGCCCGACGCCGAGGGCCGGCGGCAGGTGGCCGTCCACGGCCGGCCGGACTCCGCCCCGGCGGACGCCCCCTGGACCCCGCACGCCACCGGCCTGCTCGGCCCCGACACCGCACCGCCCGGCGCCGACCTCACGGCCTGGCCGCCGGCCGGCGCCCAACCCGTGGCGCTGGACGGCCTGTACGAGCGGCTGAACGCCGCGGGCGTCGGCTACGGCCCCGTCTTCCAGGGCCTGCGGGCCGCCTGGCTCGCCGGTGACATCGTCCACGCCGAGGTCGCGCTGCCGGACGACGCGGCACGCACGGCCGAGGACTACGGGCTGCACCCGGCCCTGCTGGACGCCGCCCTGCACGCCGCCACCGCGGGCTCCGAGCCCTCCGCGTCCGAGCCGCTGCGCCTGCCGTTCTCCTGGACCGGCGTCCGCCGCCACGCCTCGGGCGCCTCCCGCCTGCGCGTCCGGCTCGTCCGCAAGGACGGCGACAACGGCCACGAGATCGGCCTCGACGTCGCCGACGAGACGGGCCTCCCGGTCCTCACCGCCGAGTCCCTCGTCCTGCGCGGCGTCTCCGCCGAGCAGTTGAGCGCGGCGGGCGGCGACCACGACACCCTGTTCGAGCTGGACTGGTCCCGGCCCCGCACCCCTGCCGTGGCGCACACCGGCACCTGGGCCGTGCTCGGGAACGGGCTGCCCGAGGCCGGCACACGGTACGCGGACCTCGCCGGGCTCACGGCCGCGGCCGGGGCGGGCGCCGCCGTACCGGACCTCGTCCTCACCGTCCTGGACGCACCGGCGGACGGCATCCCCGACGCGGCGACCGTCCACGACGAGACCGCCCGGATGCTCACCCTGGTGCAGGAATGGGCGGCGGCCGAGGAGTTGAGCGAGGCACGGCTCGTCGTCGTGACCCGCGACGCGGTCGCGGCCCGCCCGGACGACGCTGCGGCGAATCTCGCCCACGCGACCGTCTGGGGCCTGCTGCGCTCGGCGCAGTCGGAGAACCCGGACCGGTTCGTCCTGGTGGACACCGACGGCACGGACGCCTCGGCCCGGGCGGTCCTCGCCGCGGCCGGCAGCGGGGAACCGCAGGTCGCCCTGCGCGAGGGCACCGCCCTGGTGCCCCGGATCGTCCGCGTGCCGCTCGACGCGCCCCGGCGCCCGACGGGCTTCGACCCCGAGGGCACGGTCCTGGTCACCGGAGCCGCCGGCACCCTGGGCGCGCTCGTCGCCCGCCACCTCGTCGCCGAGCACGGCATCCGGCGCCTGCTGCTCACCAGCAGGCGCGGCGCCGCCGCGCCGGGCGCGGCCGAACTGGCCGCCGAGCTCCAGGAGCTGGGCGCCACGGCCGAGTTCGCGGCCTGCGACCTCGCCGACCGCGACGCGGTCCGCGGCCTGCTCACCCGGGTGCCCGCCGACCGTCCGCTGACCGCGGTGGTGCACAGCGCCGGCGTCCTCGCCGACGGCGTGCTCGGCTCGCTCACCCGCGACCGGCTGGACCGCGTCCTCGCCCCCAAGGTCGACGGCGCCCTGAACCTGCACGAGCTCACGCGCGACCTCGGCCTCGGCGCGTTCGTCCTGTTCTCCTCCGCCGCCGGCGTCATCGGCAACCCCGGACAGGCCAACTACGCGGCGGGCAACGCCTTCCTCGACGCCCTCGCGCACCACCGCCGGGCCCAGGGGCTGCCCGCCTCCTCGCTGGCCTGGGGCCTGTGGGAGGAGCGCAGCGGCATGGCCGCCGACCTGGCCGACGGCGAGCTGGAGAAGCTGCTCCGCCCCGGCTTCGCGGGCATGAGCAGCAAGGAGGGCCTGGCCCTGTTCGACACGGCGTGCGGCCTCGACCGGACGCTGCTCGTGCCGATGCGCTTCGACGTCGCGGCGGTCGCGGGCCAAGGCGACATCCCGCCGCTGCTCCGCAAGCTCATCCGGCCGACGACCCGCCCGGGCAAGGCGGCCGACAGCGCCACGGCCTTCCGGCAGCGCTTCACGGCAGCCGCACCGGACGACCGCACGGGCGTCGTCCTGGACTACCTCCGCAGCGAGGTGGCCGTGGTGCTCGGCCTGCCGGGCGCCGACTCCGTCGACCCGGACGTCCCGTTCCTCGAGCTGGGCTTCGACTCGCTCACCGCGGTCGAACTGCGCAACCGCGTCACGAACACGGTCGGCGCCAGGCTGGCCCCGACCGCCGTCTTCGAGCACCCCACGCCCGCCGCGTTCGCCGGGTACATCACCGGGCTGCTCGCCGGACAGGCCGACGGCGCCGCCGAGCCGGGGAGCGCCACGGCCCCCGCCGAGTCGGTGTTCGGCCCGATGATGGAGCGCGCCTCCGAGCTCGGGCAGATGGCCCGCCTGGTCGAACTCTTCGCGTCCGTCTCGGAGTTCCGTCCCGTCTTCGAACGGCCGGAGGACGCCGGCATCACCCCTGTCCGCCTCGCCTCCGGCTCCGCCGGGCCGAAGCTGGTCTGCGTGCCGTCCGTCCTCGCGATGTCCGGGCCGCAGGAGTACGCGCGGTTCGCCGCGCCGTTCCGCGGCGAGCGCGACGTGCTGGTGCTCCCGGTGCCCGGATACCTGAAGGGCGAACGACTGCCCGCCGACGTCGAGTTGCTGGCCGTGGCACACGCGGACCGGCTGCTCGAGGAGATCGGCGGCGAGGAACCCTTCGTCGTCGCGGCCCACTCCTCCGGCAGCGTGCTCGCCCACGGCCTGGTGCGGGAGCTGGAGCGGCGCGGCGTACAGCCCGCCGGACTGGCCCTGCTCGACCCCTACACGCCGACCCGCCGCGCCTTCGCGGGCGTGGAGAACCGGCTGCTCTCCGGGATCGGCGGCGAAGGGTTCCTGCCCACCGACGACAACAGGCTGACGGCGATGGGCGGTTACTTCCGGCTGCTGTCCCAGTGGGAGCACACCCCCGTCGAGGCGCCCGTCCTCATGGTGCGGGCCATGGATCCGCTGCCCGCCTGGGGCGACGGCGAGAGCTGGCAAGCCACCTGGCAGGGCCCGTACACGGAGACCGATGTGCCGGGCGACCATTTCTCCATGATGGAGGACCTGGCCGGCGGGACCGCGCTGGCGGTCCGGGAATGGCTCGGCACGCTGGGCTGAACAACACCCCCGTATTCCGGGAGGGGTTCCGGCCGCACGGCGGCCGGAACCCCGGTAAGGGCTGTCCAGCGGCCCGAGAACCGTGATGCGAGGGGCAGTTGGTAAGGGCGGGGGTAGGGGAGGTAGGGGTTGTTCGCCGCCCCCGTGGATCATTAATTTTCTTCGAGGTGCGGCAGTCATCTCAAAAGCCGCCGGTGAGCCGAATTTGCGGGCTTTTCCTCACCACATCACCCGCATCACCGCACGAAAAAGAATTCACGAATTCACTTTCCGAACGACAGCCATCCCATGCGAAGAGGGTCAGCTTGATGAGAGTTCTTTCGACGGTCACCGGCTCCCAGGGCCACGCGCGCGCGGTGCTGCCGCTGCTGCGCGGGCTCGTCGACGCCGGTCACGAGGTGATGGTGGTCCTGCCCGAGCACCTGGCGACGGTGTTCGACGGATCGGGTGTCCGGGTGGAGCCGGCGATGCCGAACCTGGTCGACGCCATCGTGGAGGAGGTCGGCAAGATCCTGGCGGGCGGAGGTGACCTCGAGCTCAAGCCGGAGGACTTCGCCGACATCCGGATGAAGATGATGATGTTCGCCGCGGGCCCGCACGTGACCCGCTCCTACCGGGCCGCGCTCCCGTTCGCCCAGGAGTTCAAGCCGGACCTGATCGTCCGCGACGGCGGCGAGCTCTCCGGCGTACTGATCGCGGAGACGCTGGGCATCCCGCACATCTCCGCCCCCTCCGGCACCGGCAACGTCGTCGACCCCGAGGGCGCCAACTGGCTGCTCAACTCGCGGCGCAAGGAGGTCGGGCTGCCCGAGCAGACCGACAAGTGGTCGATCTACGCCCACGGCAAGGTCGACTGTGTGCCGCACGCCTACTCGTTCGCCCAGTACGACGTGCCCCCGGCGGTCGCCTACCGCCAGCCGATGCTCGGCGCCCAGCAGACCACGCTGCCGGCCGAACTCGCCGATCTTTCCGGGGACAAGCCGATCGTCCTGGCCTCGGTGGGCACCTCGCTCCCGGTGCTGCTCGAGATGCAGGAGCGCGGCATCGGTCTGCCCGACGGCATGCTCGACCCGGTCGAGACGCTCTACATGATCATCGAGGCGCTGTCGACCGTGGACTGCCACGCCGTGATCTCCACGGGCGGGGTCTCCGTCGAGGGCGCCAAGGTCGGCCCGAACGTCCACATCATGGACTTCGTCCCGCAGCCGCTGCTGCTCGAGTGCACCCAGCTCTTCCTCACCCACGGCGGCTACAACGGCATCCGCGAGGGCATCCGGGCCGGCGTCCCGATGGTGGCGCTGCCGCAGTTCGGCGACGAGGCCCACAACGCGGGCCGCCTGGCCGAGCTCGGCATCGGCGAGTGGATCACCGATGTCAGCCCCGAGGGCATCGCGAAGGTCGTCGAGCGCGTGCTGAACGACCAGAAGATCCACGACAACATCCGTGCCGCACAGCGCCAGATGCTCGGCCTGCCGGGCGTCGAGTCGGTCGTCGCGCACCTGGAGTCCCTTGTGGACGGAACCGCGGCGCAGCGATGACGGGCACCCCGACGGCGCTCGGCCTCCAGCCGGGCGACCGCGTCCTGGTCGTGGCACCGCACCCCGACGACGAGACCATCGGCCCCGGCGGCACCCTCGCCCGGCTGGCCTCCGAGGGCGTCGAGGTCCACGTGCTGTGCGTCACCGTGCGCGCGGCGAAGATGTGGGGCAGCTCCAGCGAACCGTCCGTGCGGCACCAGGAGTTCGAGAAGGCCTGCGCCGCGCTCGGTGTCAAGAGCAGCACCATCGCCTGGGTCGACCACACCGGCGAGATGGACGTCTGCAACCGCCAGCGCGACCTGGTCGACCTGATCGAGCGTCACGAGGAGGTCTCCTTGTCGACGGTCAGGCCGGACGCCCTGTTCATCCCCTCCGCGGGCGGCTACCACCAGGACCACCAGGCCGTGCACCGCGCCGCGTTCGCCGCGGCCCGGATACAGCCCGCCGGCCTGAAGCCCACCCCCCGCATCGTGCTCGGCTATCGCGGGGTCGAGGACCGCTGGTCCGCCATGAACGAGTCCTGGTGGGTGCACGTCGACACCTCCGGGCACTGGCAGGCCAAGCACGAGGCGCTCCAGGCCTACGGAACGCAGATGCGCTCCAGCGGGCCGCGGTCCATCGAGCAGATCCGCGGCATCGACGCCGCGACCGGCTCGTCCTGGAACTGCGCCTACGCCGAGTCGTTCGTGCCCTACCGCCTCGCCTACTGACGAGCGCGCTCCCAATTTTTCTCGCTTTTTTCTCGCTTTTTTCTCGCTTCACCCGTGGAAATCAGGAGGTCTGCCATGGGGAGCCTTCACGTCGGCATGGTCGGGATCGGCTATGCCGGACTGCCGCTGGCCGTCGAACTGGCCAAGGCCGGCAACGAGGTTGTCGGTTTCGACATCGACCCGCGCCGGGTCGGGGCGGTGAACGACGGCCGTTCGCCGGTGGACACCGTCACCGACGCCGACATCCGGGCGCTCGACGGCCGGCTCACGGCGTCCACCGACCCGGCGGTGCTCGCCGAGTGCTCGGTCGTCGTCGTGTGCGCGCCGACCCCGGTCCACGGCGACGAGCCGGACCTGGGGCCGCTCACCGGCGCGGTCGAGGCCGTGGCCGGACAGCTGCGCGCCGGGCAGCTCGTCATCGTCGAGTCGACCACGCATCCCGGCACCACCGACGGACTGCTGCAGCCGATCCTGGAGAAGTCCGGGCTGCGCGCGGGCGTCGACTTCAACCTCGCCTACTCGCCCGAGCGGATCGACCCGGGCAACTCCCGTTACCGGATCGGCAACACCCCGCGTGTGGTCGGCGGCCTGACCTCCGCGTGCGGCGAGCGCGCCGCGGAGTTCTACCGCCAGGTGACCACGGTGCACATGACCCGGGGCATGCGCGAGGCCGAGGCGGCCAAGATCCTGGAGAACACCTACCGCCAGGTCAACATCGCGCTCGTCAACGAGTTCGCGCAGCTGTGCCACGGCATGGGCATCGACGTCTGGGACACCGTGGCCGCGGCGTCGACGAAGCCGTACGGCTTCCACCCGTTCTGGCCCGGTGCCGGCGTCGGCGGTCACTGCATACCCGCCGACCCGCTCTACCTGATCCACCACGCGGGCACCCTCGGCATGGCCTTCAAGATGTCCGAGACCGCGCACCGGGTCAACGAGAGCATGCCCCTGTGGGTGGCCGACCGGATCGTCAAGGAGATCGAGCAGCGCGGCACCGCCATCGGTGACGCGACGGTCCTGCTGCTCGGCGTGACGTACAAGCCGAACACGGACGACACCCGGCACACTCCGGCCGCGCCGATCGCCCAGGCGCTGCTCGAGCGCGGGGCGAAGGTGGTCTGCCACGACCCGTACGCCGACGGCCTGAGCTGGCCGGGCGGACGGATCGAGGGGGTGCCGGACCTGCAGGCCGCGATGGACGAGGCCGACCTGACGGTGCTGCTGCAGCGGCACGACCTGTTCGACCTCGAGCTCATCGCCCGTGCGGACCGCCTGTTCGACACCACGGGGTCCCTTCGCACGGAGCACAGCGTGCTCCTCTGAGCACGCCCGTCCCCCGAACTCTGGAGTATCCGATGCGCGTTCTGATCTCGGTCACCGGCTCCGTCGGCCATGCCAACGAGATGCTGCCTCTCGCCCGGGCGCTGTCCGCCAAGGGGCACGAGCTTCTCGTCGTCACCACCGAGCGGCTGGCCCCGCGGTTCGCGGAGTTCCCGGAGGTGCACCCGGTCCTGCCGAGTCTCCTCGAGAAGTTCGCGCCGGTCCTCGAGATCCTGCGCTCGGGTGCCGAGCCGCCCCGGGAGCTGATCGCCCAATTCGCCGACATCGCCGGGCAGATGGCGTGGGTGGACACCGCCCCGCACGTCACCACGGCGGTACGGGCAGTGCTCCCGCTGGCGAAGCGGTTCGGGCCGGATCTGATCCTGCGCGACGGCGCGGAGCTGGCGGCGTGCCTGGTCGCCGAGGCCCTGGACGTCCCGTTCGTCTCCGTGCCGTCGGGGGACGGCAATGTGCTCGACCCGGTCCGCGTCCTCGGCCCGCTCAACGAGCGGCGGGCCGAGGCCGGACTGCCCGCCCAGCGGGACCCGCAGTCGATCTACCGCCACGGACGGATCGACTGCGTGCCGGCGGAGTTCTCCTTCGCCATGTTCGACATACCCCCCGCGTTCTGCTACCGGGAGCCGTCGGCGGACGGACCGCTCCGCGAGCTGCCCCCGGAGATCGCGGACCGGCTCGCCGGACGGCCGCTCGTCCTGGCCACCGTGGGAAGCGAGTTCGCCACCACGCAGGAGGCCCTCGACGCCGGGCTCGGGGTGACCGGCGACGGTCCCGACCCGGCGGAGATCCTCCGCATGCTCGCCTCGGCGCTGTCCGCGCTGGACTGCTTCGCGGTGGTCTCCACCGGCCGCCTGGCGGTCGACGGACTCACCGGGTCGGACAACGTGCTGGTGTCCGACTGGGTCGACCAGCCGCTGCTCCTGCAGCATGCTTCCCTCTTCGTCTCCCACGGCGGCTACAACGGCACCCGCGAGGCGATGGCCTCGGGCACGCCGGTGGTCGTGGTCCCGCAGGACGGCGAACAGGAGCACAACGGGCGCCGGCTGGAGGAGCTCGGCCTCGGCCTGCTCGCCGCCGAGCCCACCGCGGAGGCCGTGGCCTCCGCATGCCGCCGGATCCTCTCCGACCCCGGCTACGGCGCACGCGCGGCTGCCGTCCGCACCGCGATGCGGGCGCTGCCCGGGGTCGAGGAAGTGGTGGCACACCTCGAATCGCTCGCCAAGGGCTGAGCTCGCCAAGAGTCTCGCCAAGGGTTGAGACGGGATCCTCCCGGAAGCCCACCCGCGGGTGGTCGCGACTCCACCAGCCGCCCGGCTAGCGTCGGATCACGACCTCGTCGAAAGGAAGATGACCGATGAATCTCGCCGCTGCGGTGGACCAGCCGGTGAACCTGGCTCTCGATTCCGAGTCGCTGATGAATTTCGCCCTGCTCCGGTTCGGGCTGATCGTCGGTGGCGTACTCGTGCTGGCGATCGTGCTGTTCGGAGTACTGATGGTTATGAAGCGCAAGCGCTGAGGGCGCTCGCGAGGCAGGAGAAGTGAAGAGTGGCCCAGGCGACCGGACCGTCCGCTGCTGAGGAAGAGGAAAAAGAGGCCGCGAAGGCCCGGCAACACCGGCTGGTGATGGCCGTGTTGCCGGGCCTCATCGCGGGCATGTTCCTGTCCGCGCTCGACCAGACGGTCATGAGCACGTCGATCAAGACCATTGCGGACGGGCTCGGCGGGCTCAGCCTGCAGGCCTGGGCGACCACCGCGTATCTGGTCACCTCCACCATCGCCGCCCCGATCTACGGGAAGCTCTCCGACATCTACGGCCGTAAGCCGGTCTATCTGGTGTCGATCGCCCTCTTCCTGGCGGGCTCGCTGACCTGCACCTTCGCCCAGTCGATGTATCAACTCGCCGCATTCCGGGGCCTTCAGGGGCTCGGTGGCGGCGGGCTGATGGCGCTCGCCTTCGCGATCACCGCCGACATCGTTCCCCCGCGCGACCGTTCGCGGTACCAGGGGTACTTCATGGGCGTGTGGATCGCGGCGAGCATCCTCGGGCCGACCGTGGGCGGCGCCCTCGCGGGCACCGACAGCATCCTCGGGATCACCGGCTGGCGCTGGGTGTTCCTGGTCAATGTCCCCATCGGTGTGGTGGCGATGGTCATCATCGCCAAGGTCCTCGACCTGGATCACCGCCGCAAGGAAACGAAGATCGATATCTGGGGCGCGGTCACCATCACCGTGGGCCTCGTACCGCTGCTGGTCCTGTGCGACCACGGCCGGGAGTGGGGCTGGGGCTCGGCGGCCACGCTGGGCTCGCTGGCCGTCGGGCTGCTGGGCCTGGCGGCCTTCGTCGTCGTCGAGCGGCGGGCCGGCGAATCCGCGCTCATTCCCCTGCGGTTGTTCCGCATCTCCACCTACAGCACCGCCATCCTGACCGCCCTCACCGTGGGCGTCGGCATGTTCGGCTGCATCTCCCTGGTGCCGCTCTATCTCCAACTGGTGCGCAACGCCACCCCGATGGAGTCCGGCCTGGTCATGCTGCCGATGATGGCCGGCATCATGATCGCCACGGTGGTCTCGGGAGCGCTGATCTCACGCCGCGGGCGGTACAAGATCCTGCCGGTGATCGGAGCCGCGATCACCGCCGCCGGCATGTTCGCCTTCTCCTTCATCGGCGCGGACACGCCGTTGTGGGTGCCCCTGGTCGTCGTCGTGATGTTCGGCATCGGCATCGGCAACTGCACCCAGGCGGTCACCGTGGCCGTGCAGAACGCCGTACCGCCGCGCGACACCGGAGTGGCGACGGCCTCCCTGATGTTCCTGCGCGAGATGGCCGGCGCCCTCGGTGTGGCCCTGTTCCTCTCCGTCGTCTTCGGCACGCTCCGCGGCAACATCTCGGCCGCCGTGGGCGGCAGATCCGCCGACCCCGCGGTCACCGCGGCGGTCCACGACCCCGCTGTCGCCTCCGCGCCGCGCAACAGCGCCTTCTTCGACCTGCTGCACGGCAGTACGACGGTGCCCTCGGACTCGACGTTCCTCAAGACCATCGACCCGGTGCTCGTACGGCCGTTCCGCGAGGGCTTCGCCTCCTCCCTCCAGACGGGATTCCTGATAGGCGCGGGAATCATGCTCCTCACCCTGGTACTCGCCTTGTGCCTCAAGGAAGTTCCCCTGCGCGAACTCAGCGTCTCCGAGCTGATCGCCCAGGAGGAGGCGGAGGCGGGGAAAGCCTCCTCCCAGGGCGGCGAATAACGGAATCGGGTGGACGTGGAAATCCACCCGGGTCCACCTGAAGCCCACCCGGGAAGCACCTCGTCCGGCCGGGTACCCGGGGTAGTGTCGAAGCAAGATCTTCGGAAGGAAAAGCACGATGACTTTAGCTCTGAGCAGCGGTGGACTGATGAACTTCGTACTGCTGCGGTTCATTTTGATCGCGGCCGGTGTCGTCGTGCTCGCGGTGATCGGATTCGCGGTGCTGATGATGCTCAAGCGCAAGGGCGCCATCAACCAACAGACGTTGAACAAGGCGCGCGATCAAGTCGGGCCCATCGCCCGCAGCGTGATGGAGAACAGGCAGAATCTGCGACGCGGTGGCCGCGGCGGTCTGCTGAGGACCATCTTCTCCGTCCTGAACGACCAGAACCGGCGAAGGTGAGCACGGGATCATGATGAGCTACTTCCTCGCCGAGGCCGCCAAGAAGGACGACGACGGAGAGCTGCTCCAGCACCTGCTGCTGGACAAGCTCTGGAAGATGGGCATCGTCGTCGCGGCAGTGATCATCCTCCTGATCGCGATGGTTATCATCTACCGCAGGGCAGGCCGTCGCTGACCGTCACAGTCGGGACCGGCGGCAAGAGCAGCAGCAACAGCCGGTCGGGAGAGACGGTGCACGCCACGGGCGACCAGCAAACCGATTCAGACACGTTCGCACCTGCAAGCCTGGTCATGCAGGTCATCGGTTTCGGCCTGTTGGTCGGGACCCTGGCCACGGCCCGGGAGGGCTCCGTGGCCATGTGGGTGGTCTACGCGGCCTCCCTCGTCCTGTGGTGCGTCTTCCACTTCCTCGTCGAGCAGCGGCCGCGGCTGGCCGGTGCGGCCCTGGTGGCCAGCGCCGCGCTGCCCGCGGCGGCGGCCGGCTGGGCGCACGACTCCACCGCGGTGATCATCGTCAGCGTCGTGCTCGGCCGCTTCACCGCCTGGCGCCAACCGAGAGCGGCGGCCCTGTGGTTGGTGGACGGAGGCTGCCTCGTACTGACCCTGGCCAGCGCGGCCGCGGGCGGTACGGGACTGGGCGACCTGGCCGGCTACACTCTCATGGTCTCGCTCCTCGCCCTGCTCGGCCTCAACCAGCGCCAGTACCAGCTGCGCGCCGAGCAGGCCGAGCAACTGCTGCACCAGGCAACGCTCATGCAGCAGGAACAGGCACAGATCGCCGTACTGGGGGAGCGGGCCCGGATCGCGCGCGAGATCCACGACGTCCTCGCGCACTCCCTCGGCGCGCTGACCGTCCAACTCAAGGCCGCCGACTCGCTGTTGGAGAACGGCGACATCGACGCCGCGCGCGCACGCGTCCAGCGCTCCAACCGGCTGGCCGACCAGGGGCTGGCCGAGGCCGGCTCCGCCGTCGCCGCACTGCGCGACGACGTGACCTCGCTCCCGGAGATGCTCGAGGAGTTCGTCGAGCAGTTCGGGCGCGACCACCACACCGTCGTCCGGCTCACCACCACCGGAGCGGCACGACCGCTGCCCTCGGGCCCCACCGTCGCCATCGTCCGCGCCGCCCGCGAGGCTCTCACCAACGCGGCCAAGCACGCGCCCGGAAGCGACGTGACCGTCGGACTGGACTACGGCGCGGGCACGTTGCGGCTCGAAGTGCGCAACGACGTACTCAAGGCGGGCAAGTTCGTCGACGAGGCGCCGCCCGTGTCCGGATACGGGCTCACCGGGATGCGGGAACGGCTGGCTCTCGTCGGCGGCACGCTGGAGGCGGGGCTCCAGGACGGCGGCCGCGTCTGGCAGCTCGCCGTCGAGGTGCCCGCCTGACCGGCGGCGCGGAGCTCGCGGAGTTCTCTGTACGGGGCCCCCACCTGCCCTGTTACCGGTGCGACTGGGGCACCTAGGGGTTGGCCGGGTCATGGGGCCCGCCTAGTTTTGGCGACGGAAAAACGCAGGCCGGTTCGATGTCCGGAAATCGCCCCTGCGCCTCGATCGCCAGAGCCAGCTCAAAAGGGAGAACCGTGAGCGCCAGTCCTATCGATCAGAAAGCCTTTGATGTCGTCGTCGTCGGCAACGGAGTGCTCGGTCTCTCGCTCGGCCTGACGCTGGCCCGTCGGGGTCTCGGCGTCGCGCTCATCGGCGAGGCGCACCGCCCGACCGCCGCCACCACCGCGGCCGGTGCGATGCTCGGCTGCTTCGGCGAGGTCACCACCACCCTGCTGAAGTCCGAACACGGCCGCACCAAGCTGGACTTCGGTGTCCGCGCCGGGAAGATGTGGGACTCCTGGGTGACCGAGCTCGACGGCGACGCCCCGGGCGCACAGGTCCGCAGCGCCGACGGAACCGTCGTCATGCTCAACACCGTCGGCACCGCCGACATCGACGACGACAACTTCGCCGCCATCCGCAAGACGCTCACCCAGTACGACGAGCCGTTCGAGGACGTCGAGCCCGCCGACATCGAGTGGCTGGATCCCGACCCCAACGCCCGTCCCCTGCGCGCCATGTTCATCCCGGGCGAGCACGCAGTGAACACGCCCGTGCTCCTCGAGCGTCTCCAGGCCGCGTTCGTGCGGCGCGGCGGCACCCTCGTCGAGGACACCGCCGTCCAACTGCTGCACGGCGAGGGCCGCGTCAGCGGTGTCGTCCTCGCCTCGGGCGAGCGGCTGTCCAGCGCGAAGGTCGTCGTCGCCGGCGGCGCGCGCTGCCAGGAGCTCATCGACACCATCCCCGAACTGGCCGCGCGGATGCCCCGGCTGGTCAGCGGCTACGGCGTCTCGGCGATCATGCGCACCGAGGGCATCAGCGGCCCGCGCAGCGTGCTGCGCACGCCGAACCGGGCGTTCGCCTGCGGCCTGCACGTCCTGCCGCGCGGCGAGGGCGAGGTGTACGTCGGTGCGACCAACGTCATCTCGCCGGAGCCCGTCACCACTCCCGCCATGGGCGACGTCCTCTTCCTGCTCGAGTGCGCGGCCCGTCAGGTGCGGCGCGAGCTGTGGGGCAGCGGCGTGCACAAGCTCCAGGTGGGCAACCGGCCGGTGTCGCTCGACGGCTTCCCGCTGCTGGGCGAGACCGACGGCCTCGACGGCCTGTGGATGATGACCGGCACCTACCGCGACGGCCTGACGCTCTCCCCGCTGCTGGCGGAGGAGATGACGCGCCGCCTGCTCGGCGAGGAGCACGAGCTCGACTGGGACGCCTTCAAGCCCGTCCGCAAGCCCATCGCCTCGGGCACCCGCGAGGAGATCGTCCAGACCGCGGCCGCCCACCTGCTCGCCACCGGGTACGAGTACCCGTGGCGCCTGCCCGTGATGTACCCGATGGTCATCGAGGCCGGCTTCCAGAACGCGTTCTCCGAGTGGGCGGACGAGCTCGACCCGGAGTTCACGCCCCCGGCCGAGCTGCTGGCCGTCTCGCGCCGGCTGTACCCCGTGATCGGCAAGTGGCTGCGCGAGTACTACGCGGCCAGCCGGTCCGCCGCGTGACCGCACACCGGTGACGCCTCGGCGCCCTTCCGGCCGGCCTTTCCCCCTCGCCGGCCGGGAGGGCGCCATTGGCCCTTTCACGGCCTGCTGCACTCCTTCCGGACTGTGCCAATGGCACAGCATTTCCGGCCTCTCTTGAGCCACCAGCCGACATGATGTTGTGATGGTGCCGTCAATGGCGCTGCGGGATTCCGCGGCGCCTTTTTCATGCCGGTGTACTGCCGGTGTGCCGAAGGGGCGGGAAGCAGTGCTCAAGAGGGTGTTCATGGCTCCGGACCCGGGGCTGTTGCGGTTGCGCAGCGGTGCCCGGGCTGTACTCGGAGTCGGCCTGGCGGTGGCCTTCTGCGGTCTCGCCGGACACTCGCTCGTCGCGGCCATCGCCGGCGGGCTCGCGGCCATGCTCGCCCTTTTCACCGTCACCGACGCCACCGTGCGCGGCCAGGCGGTCACCACCGTCCTGCTGCCCGTGGTCGGCTTCCCGGTGCTGGCCCTCGCGGCGGTGCTGCACGACTACCCGCTGCTGCGGGACGCGGCCTTCCTCGCCGTCGTGGGGGCGGGGGTCTACGCCCGCCGCTGGGGCGCGCGCGGCCACTCCCTCGGGGTGTTCGCGTTCATGACGTTCTTCGAGACGCAGTTCCTGCACACGGTGCCGGGCCAGCTGCCCGAGCTGTACGCCGCCGTCGCCCTGGCCCTGGTGACGTCCTCCGCCGTGCGGTTCGGGCTGTGGTGCTACGAGCGGCGCCTGCCGCCCCCCGCCGCGCCCGCGCCGCCGGGCGGGAGCGGCCTGGCCCGGACGACCACGCGCCAGGCGGTGCAGGCGACCCTTGGCGCCGCCTTCGCCCTTTCCGCCGGGCAGCTGCTGTCCGACCAGCGCTGGTACTGGGCCGTGGGCGCCACCTGGTGGATCTTCGTGAACACCGCCTCGCGCGGCGAGACCCTGGTCCGCGGCTTCCGGCGGATCCTCGGCACGCTGATCGGCATCGCCATCGGGATGGTCGTCGCCCTTCCGCTGAACGGGGCCCCCGTGCCCACCGCGGTCCTCGTCGCGGTCTGCGTCTTCGGCATCTTCTACACGTCCGCCGTCTCGTACACCTGGATGATGCTCTCCGTCACGGTCATGGCCGGGCTGCTCTACGGACTCCTGGGCGTCCTGGACCCCGGGCTGCTCGCCCTGCGGCTGGCCGAGACCGGCGTCGGGGCCGTCGGCGCGGCCCTGGCCGTACTCCTCGTGCTCCCGGTGACCACGCACGCCACCACCGACGCCTGGATCGGGCGCGCGCTGCGCTGCGTCCACGTCTGTGCCGCCGAGGCCGCCGCCCGCCTGGCCGGCTCCCCGGCCGCGGACCCCGCGCCGCACGTCGCCGAGCTGGAGCTGCTGCTCGGCCGCGTACGGCTCTCGCTGGGCCCGCTCGTCCACCCGCTGAGCCCCCTTCGAGGCCGCAAGCACAAGGCCCGCCGCGTGCTCGCGCTCCTCGACGACTGCGCCCGCGAGGTCCGCGGCCTCGCCTCGGTCGCCGCGGACCCGGAGGCCTCCCACGACGACCGCCTCACCGCCGCGTGCCGGCGCGTGGAGGCCGCCGTCGAGGCGCTGACCGCACCGGAGCGGACCCGCGACACCGAGGCCGCCGTCACGGCCGCACCACCGGCCCCGGCCCACCCGGCGCTCGCCCATCTGCACGGCCTGGAGCGGGCACTGGCCGAGCTCGCCGCACCGCTGTACAGCGCCCGTCCCTCGCCGCTGGCCGGGACCTGACCGGCGGTGGTGTCAGTGGCGCGGTATAGCGTCGGACCGCAATGGTGCCGAGGGGGAGGATCGCGCGATGACCAGCAGCGCACGCCGGGGCCGGTGGGCCTGTACCGGGTCGTTCACGGAGGCGGGAGGCCTCGGCCTCACCGTCGCGGAAGTCGACGGCGACACGGGCGCGTTGAGACCCGTGTACTCCACCGACGCCGTCGCGAACCCGTCGTTCCTCGCCCTCGCCCCCGGCGGCGACGTGCTCCACGCGGTGAGCGAGACCGAGGACGGAGCCGTGGCCGCCTTCTCCCTCGCCGATCCCGCACGGCCCGAACCGCTCGGCCCGCCCGTGCCGGTGCGCGGCGACGCCCCCACGCACCTGGCCCTCGCCGGCGGGCATCTGTTCACCGCCAACTACGGCTCGGGCAGCGTCAGCGCGCTCCCGCTGCGCGCGGACGGCACCGTCGGCGAGCCCGCTGCCGTGCTCCGGCACCACGGCAGCGGCCCGGTGTCCGCCCGCCAGTCGGAACCGCACGCGCACGGCATCGCCCCCGATCCCTCCGGCCGCTGGGCCCTGGCCGCCGACCTCGGCACGGACTCGGTGTGGACGTACGCGCTCGACCCCGTCACCGGCATGCCGGGCCCGCACCGCGAGACGCCGCTCCGGCCGGGGTCGGGGCCCCGGCACCTCGTCTTCCACCCGCGCGGCGACCTGGTGTACGTCCTGGGCGAGCTGGAGCCCACCGTCACCGTCTGCCGGTGGGACGCGGAGACGGGCGGCCTGGAGCCGGTGGGGGAGACCCCCGTGGTGCCGCCCGGCACCGAGGGGCCCGTGTACCCGTCGGAGCCCGTGATCTCCGCCGACGGCCGGTTCCTGTGGGCGGCCGTCCGGGGCCACGACACCATCGCCACCCTCGCCCTCGACGGCTCGGGCGAGCGTCTGGAGCTGCGCGACAGCACCGACTGCGGCGGCCACTGGCCGCGGCACCTGACCGCGCACCCGGACAGCGGCATGCTCTACGCCGCCAACGAGCGCTCCGGCGACGTCACCTGGTTCGCCGTCGACCCCGGCACCGGCATACCGCGTCGCACGGGCGCGGTCGAACTGCCCGCGGTGTCCTGCGTCGTCTTCTTTTCCTGAGCCCCCGGAACACCTTCAGGAATGCCGAAGGGGCCTCCCACAGGAGGCCCCTGCAAGCGGTCACCGGTCACCGGTCAGCGCAGCGGCGCGGCCTGCTGCGCGTTCTGGGGCGTGATGCCCAGCACGGCCATGTACTTGGCCAGCACGAGCCGGCCGATCGCCGGGTACGCGTCCAGCGGTGCGGCCGCGGCGCAGCCCGCCTCCTTGGCCGCGATGGCCGGGAGCGCCTCGTCCGCCTCGGGCCCGATGAGGCAGGGGGCGAGCGCCAGGTTGCGGGAGCCGGAACCGCGCAGCTGCTCCGCGGCACGGGCCACGGCACCGTCCTCGTCCAGCGCCGCCGCCAGCACCGGCACCGCCAGGCGCGCGGAGAGCAGCATCCCGGTGATGCCCGCCGCCTGCACCGCCTCCGCGCCGCCGACCGTGGCCAGCACGATGCCGTCCGCGGCCGTTGCAACTGTGAACAGTCGGGCGCGGTCGGCGCGGGCCAGGCCGGCCTCGGAGAGCCGCACGTGCAGGGCCTCGGCGAGCAGGGGGTGCGGGCCGAGCGCGTCCGTGAGCTCGAAGGCCGAGCCGCTGCTCACCACCGATTGGCGTATGCGGCGCAGGACCGCGCTGTCGGGCCCTGCCAGCAGCGGCACCACGACGGCCGCGGGCCCCTCGGCCCACGCCGCGGCGGAGGACTCCCCGGCAGCGTCCCCGGCGGCCTCCTGCGCGGCCTGCACGGCTTCGCGCGTGCGAGCGGCGTGCACGGCCGCGGCGTGGGTGAGGACGGCGTCCAGCGCGGGGCAGCCCGGCTCCTCCTGGGCGTCCACGTAACCGATCCGGGCGTCGAGGCCGGGCAGCTCGGAGCGGGCGATGCTGAGGATCTCCTCGGCGAGACGGCGCGCGGTCGGGCCGGATGCGCCGGGTACCGCCAGAACGAGCGGGGGCGCGGCCGCCGGCGCGGTCACGGGCTCCGGCCTCCGGTGCCGTCCCGGCTGGCGGGGACGGGGCATTCGTACAGGCAGGCCGGAGGCGGGTCCAGTGGAGGAGCTCATGGCGCCGCATGTTAGTCGCTCGGAGGACTCGGCCGTTCGGGTGGGGGTTCCCGGACGCCGTCTGTCCGAATTTATTCGGTGTTTCATACGACGACCAGAGGGTGTGTTCAGTCGATGACGCGCAGCAGTGTCGTGTCGAGGGGAAGCAGCAGACGGTCCGTCACCAGGGCCTCCGCCACCCGCAGGGCTCCGTCCAGTGGCTCGCCCGAGGCGGTGGACGACCGCACTTGAGGGAGTTGCATGTGCAACTCCTCGTCCAGTGGCTCGAGCAGCGGAGGCCCCATCTTGAACAGCCCGCCCGTGAGCGCCACTTCGCCCCCCGCCCGCGGGCAGACCGCCGCCGCGGCCCCGGCGATGTGCCGCGCGGCCTCCCGGAGCACGCCCGCGGCCACCGGGCAGTCGGCCGCGCAGCGGGCGACCTCGGGTGCGAAGGAGGCCAGGACCGCGGGCCGGTCGGCCCGGGGATAGAGCGTGCCGGGCAGCCCCGCCGGCGCCCCGAACACGGCCTCGAGGCGGGCCAGCAGTGCGGCCGAGCCGCCGGGACGCCCGTCGTGCGCGCGCAGCGCCGCCTCGAGCCCGGCCCGGCCGATCCACGCGCCGCCGCCGCAGTCGCCGAGCAGATGCCCCCAGCCGTCCGCGCGCCGCCAACCGCCGCCCGGATCCAGGTCCGTGCCCAGCGCCACCAGCCCGGTGCCGCCGGCGACCACCGCGCCCGGGCGCTGCCCGAGCGCTCCCGCGTACGCCGTCACCGCGTCGGAGGCCAACGCCAGCCGCCGCACGCCGAGTTCCGCGCGCAGCGCCCCGGGCAGCACGGCGCGCAGCTCCTCGCCGAGCGAGGCCATACCGGCGGCCCCCACACAGGCGGCCTCACAGTGCTCCGCACCGGCCCGCCGGAGCAGCTCGCGGGCGGCGGGCAGGACGCCGCCGAGCAGCTCCCGTGCGTCGATGCCCCGGCCGCCCGTGGCGGCGGGGACGGGCGAGGACCACCTCAGCGCGGCCCCCTCGTCTCCCACGGGGGCGAGGGCGACCCGGATCCCCGAGCCGCCCGAGTCGACTCCCAGCACGTGGGGGGTTATGGCAACCGCCAGTCCACCGGGGCCGAACCCTGCTGCGTGAGCAGGTCGTTGGCCCGGCTGAACGGCCGTGAGCCGAAGAAGCCGCGGTCGGCCGACATCGGCGACGGGTGGGCGGACTCCACGCACGGCACCCCGCCCAGCAGCGGGCGCAGGTTGCGGGCGTCCCGCCCCCACAGGATCGCCACCAGGGGCCGCCCGCGCGCGACCAGTGCCCGGATCGCCTGCTCGGTGACCTCCTCCCAGCCCTTGCCCCGGTGGGCGGCGGGCTTGCGGGGAGCGGTGGTCAGCGCCCTGTTGAGCAGCAGCACACCCTGCTGCGTCCACGGCGTCAGGTCCCCGTTCGACGGCCGGGGCAACCCCAGGTCGGAGTGCATCTCGCGGTATATGTTCTCCAGACTGCCGGGCAACGGCCGTACCTCCGGCGCCACGGAGAAGCTCAGGCCCACCGCGTGTCCCGGTGTGGGATACGGGTCCTGGCCCACGATCAGTACTCTCACGTCGTCGAACGGCTGCTGGAAGGCACGCAGCACGTTGGCGCCCGAAGGGAGATAGGTACGGCCTGCGGCGATCTCGGCACGCAGGAAGTCGCCCATGGAGGCGATCCGCTCGGCCACCGGCTCGAGAGCCTTGGCCCAGCCGGGTTCGACAATTTCATGCAAGGGACGTCCAGCCACGGTGCGTCACTCTAGTGGCTCAGCACGCGTCCGCACGAACCGTCAGCTCCTGCCACGGGCCGCGGTCAGCAGCCCGTCCCAGTCGGGGATCTTCACCGTGCTGCGCCCCAGCCGCCGTCCCAGCGCGTTCTCGGCCGCCTCGATCCCCAGCCAGCCCGGCCACTCCACCGGTTCCAGGCCCCCGTCCCGCAGCGCCCCGGCGGGATCATCCGCCGGGCGCCGGGCGAGCAGCAGCTCCCGGTCGGCGAGCAGGGAGTTCACGGTCTCCTTGGCGCACGGCCGGTTGGTGCCGATCACCCCGGTCGGCCCGCGCTTGATCCAGCCCGCCACGTACTCCCCGGGCGACGGCACGCCGTCGCGCAGGACGCGCCCCGCCGCATGCGGGACCGTCCCGTGCTCGGCGTCGAACGGCAGCCCCGGGATCGGCACGCCCCGGTAGCCGACCGAGCGCAGCACCAGCTGGGCCTCGATCTCCTCGAACCGCCCCGTGCCGGTCACCCCGCCACGGGCGTCCACGGCGGTCCGCTCGAAGCGCACCGCCCGCACCGCGCCGTCCCCGAGCAGCGCGACGGGCCGCAGGAAGAACCGCAGGTGGATACGGCGCCCGAGGCGCCGGGGCCGCTGCTCCGCCCAGCCCCGCAGCACCTCCACATTGCGCCGTCCGGCGGCCGGGAGCCCGGCCGGGTCGTCCCACGCGGGGTCGAGCGCCGCCTCATCCGCCCGTACGAGCGTCTCCGCCCCCGGCAGGGCGCCCAGCTCGCGCAGCTCCTTGGTGGTGAACTTCGCCTGCGCCGGGCCGCGCCGGCCCACCATGTGAATGTCCGTCACCCGGCTCTCGGCGAGCGCGGCCAGGGCCGCGTGCGGTACGTCGGTGGGTCTCAGCTCCTCCGCCCCGCGCGCCAGTACACGTGCCACGTCGACCGCCACATTGCCGACGCCGATGACGACGGCGGAACGTGCGGGGAGCGCGAAGACGTCCGGCGCGGTGTCCGGGTGGGCGCTGTACCAGGAGACGAAGTCCGTGGCCGAACAGCTGCCGGGCAGGTCCTCGCCGGGAATGCCGAGCCGCCGGGCGGACGCCGCCCCCACGCAGTAGACCACCGCGTGGTACAGCCCGAGCAGCTGCCCGGGCGTGACCTCCTGCGGCCCGTCGCCCACCCGGACATTGCCGAGGAAGGTGATCCTCGGGTGCTCCAGGGTCATGCGCAGCTGGTGCTGCAACGACTTGATCTTCTCGTGGTCGGGGGCGACCCCGTAGCGCACCAGCCCGTACGGGCAGGGCAGCCGGTCCAGGACGTCCACGCTCACCTCGGGGACGCTCTCCTGCGCCACGAGTGCCTGGGCGGTGTAGACACCGCTCGGACCCGATCCCACGACTGCGACGCGAAGCACGGAGGAACTCCTTCCGGCAGGTGCGTCCAGCATCCCATCGCGGCTGCGCGGCGGCAGCGGAACTCAGACGCCGCGTCGCGACGGTTCGTCCCCCGGCGGGACGCCGAGCTCCCACGCCAGCCCGTAGCGCTGGAACAGTTCGGCGCGCAGCCGGTCCATGGGCATCGGCGCCCCCGGCAGCAGCACGGCCACGACCGAGCCCATGAGCAGGGCGCGCAGCAGCCGGTAGTCGGTCTCCGGGTCGGACGATCCGTACCGCGTGACCGTGTCCCGCAGCAGGAACGCCAGATGCTGCTGCTCGGGGCATTGGATGAAGCCCTCGGCCTGGAGTATCCCCGCCATGTGGGTGCGCATGAGCCGGGGGCGGTCCCGTGCGAGGCCCAGGATCGCGTCTATGGCCCGGGCCAGCAGCTCCCGGCCGTCCCGGGCGGTGGGTTCCCGGCCCAGGCCGGCGGCCAGCTCCTGGTGCATCAGGCGGTGCACGGCGGACTGCAGCAGCTGGCGCTTGCCGGGGAAGTAGTAGGAGACCAGGCCGCGTGCGGCGCCCGCCCGGTCGGCGATGTCGGCGAGCGTCGTCGCCTCGTACCCCCGCTCGCCCACCAGCTCGATGGTTGCCTGGAGGATCCGCTCGCGTGACCGGCGGCGCATCTCCTCATTGACCGACGCGCTGCGCGGGGACATGCTGTAACTCCTGCGTTGACTGGCTCCGGGCCAATATACTCAGGAGAGTGCCGGTTGTCCCGCCCGCTGAGCAGGGCGGATTCCGGTGTGTCCGCCGGTTTCGGGCGGCGCGGGGGACCGTCCGAAATTGGCGGACTTTTGCTGGGCAACAGGCCAGACGGGCCACATTCCGCCAGTGATTTCACGCCACCGATCTCACGTCACGCCCGCGCGATCCGTACGTCACGTTGTCGTCCCCGCCCCCTGTCACGGGCTGCGGGGACGACGCGTCTCACGAGGCGCGCCGGCGGCGGGGGAGGGACAGGCGGCCCCGCTTGCGCCAGGCCACGACGACGGCCGCCAGCCCGGTGACCGCCAGGAACGCCGTGGCGGCCAGGAAAGCCGGCGAGGTGGGTGACGCGGCATGCCGGCCGGCGATCACATAGGCCATGGTGTTCGGCGCACAGCCCAGGGCGGTCGCCAGCAGGAACGGGGACCAGCCCACGCGCGTGACCGCCGCGCAATAGTTCGCCGCCGCGAACGGCACGCCGGGGAACAGCCGCAGGGCCAGCACCGAGCGGAAGCCGTGCCGGCTCAGCTGCCGGTCGATCGCGGCCGGCCACCGCCCGCGCATCAACGGGCGCAGCGCCTGCTGCCCCAGCAGCCGCCCCAGCCCGAAGGAAACGGCCGAGCCCAGCACCGTGCCCACGAGCGCCACGGCCGTGCCGGCCTGGGTGCCGAAGAGGGTGCCCGCCGCGAGGCTGATCACCGGGCGCGGCACGAAGGCGGCGGTACACAGCCCGTAGACCACGGTGAACAGCACCAGCGTCGCGGGCCCCGGTGTCCGGGCGGCCATGCCGTCCGTGAGCAGCCGCTCGGGGTGGCAGGCCAGGACAGTCGTCACCGCCGCGGCGAGCAGCACCACGAGCAGGGCCAGGCGGGACCAGGGGGACAGCAGGGCACGGGCGCAGCGCTCGGCGGGGCCGCGGGAGGGCGCTGCGGGATCGAGCACTGCGGGATCGAGCACCGAAGGAGCGTAACCGACATGGAGAACCGACGGTGTGATCTTTGGATCAGGTGAGGGCGCGGTGCCTGCCGTGTCGCTTTGGGCTGCGAAAACCGTTCGACGTGCCCATCCCGGTCGGCGAGCATCAACTCCATGTGCCGGCCCGCTTCTTGTGCGTCAGCGCCCGCGGTCGCGGGCAAGCGAGCCATGCCCGCACAGGTGTACCGGCGCACGAAACCGCATCTGAACATCGGCACCCTGGGGCACGCCGGTCACGGCAAGACCCTGCTCACGTCCGCCGTCGCCAAGGTCCTCGGCATGCCCCGGGACGCGGGGCGGGGACGTACGGTCCGTGCCGCCCACCTCGAGTACGAGACGGACACCCGGCACTACGCCCATGCCGACCTGCCGGGGCATGCCGGCTTCGGCAAGAACCTGATCGCGGGGGCGGCCGGGCTCGACGGGGCGATCCTCGTCGTCTCGGCGCTCGACGGGGTCATGCCGCAGACCGCCGAGCACGTGTTCCTCGCCCGCCGGCTGGGCGTCGAGCACATCGTCGTCGCGCTCAACAAGGCCGAGGCCGGCGCCCCCGAGCGCATGGACCTCGCCGAGCTGGAGGTACGCGACCTGCTCGCGCGGCACGGCTATCCGGGCGGGCTCACCCCGGTCGTCCGCGTCTCGGCACTGCGCGCGCTCGCGGGGGACCCGTGGTGGACCGGGGCGGTCGAGGCGCTGCTGGACGCCGTCGACACCTATGTGCCCCTGCCGGTGCGGTACACGGACGCGCCCTTCCTGCTGCCGGTGGAACGCGTGCTGTCCCCCCGCGGCCGAGGCACGGTGGTCACCGGTGTCGTCGAGCGCGGCACGGCCCGCGCCGGCAGCCATGTCGAGGTGCCGGGAGTACGCGGCCGGGCTCTCGTCGGCGGGCTGGAGACCTTCGGCAAGCCCATGACGAGCGCTCAGGCGGGCGACCGCGTGGCACTGCTGCTGCACGGGGTGCGGCAGCAGGAGGTACGGCGCGGGGACGTCGTCGCCGCGCCGGGCAGCGTCACACCGGCGCGGCACTTCGCCGCCCGCGTGCACCTGCTGCCGGCGGCGGAAGGCGGCCGCCGCACCCCCGTGCCCGCCGGCCACCGGCCGCAGTTCCACCTGCGAACGGCCGACGTGCCCGGCACCATCGAGGCTGTCGGTCTCGGCGACACCGTGACGACGACCGTGGCCCTGGACCGCCCCGTCCCCCTCGAGCCGGGCCTCGCCTTCGCGATCCGGGAGGGCGGCCGCACCGTGGGCGCGGGCACGGTGACCACGGTGGTCGGCACAATGGGGGAGTGAACGAACCGATACCCGTGACACGGGACGTGGACTGGGGCACCGCCAAGCTGATGCCCGACGTGGACCGTGCGCGGGCCTGGCTGCTGACGGTCGAGGGCGCGCCCCAGTCGTACGTGGACCTGGACGACCCGACGCATCTCGAGTTCGAGTACGCGCAGCGGATCGGGCACGTCCTCGACGCCGCCGCCGAACCGGGGCGGCCGCTCGACGTGCTGCACCTCGGCGGCGGCGCGCTCACCCTGCCCCGCTACACCGCCGCCACGCGTCCCGGTTCGCACCAGCTCGTCGTCGAGGCGGACGGCGGGCTCGCCGCCCTCGTCACCGAACACCTGCCGCTTCCGGCCGGATCCGGCATAGAGGTACGGGTGGCCGACGCCCGCGCCGCCCTCGAGGCCGCCCCCGACGCCTCCGCCGACGTGATCGTCGCCGATGTCTTCGGCGGCTCCCGGGTGCCCGCGCACCTCACCTCGCTCGAGTACGCACGCTCCGCCGCGCGCGTCCTGCGGCCGGACGGGCAGTACGTGGCCAACCTCGCCGACAGCGCGCCGTTCACCTTCCTGCGCACCCAAGTGGCCACGTTCGCGGCCGTCTTCGGGCACCTCTGCCTCATCGCGGAGGCCCCGGTGCTGAGGGGCCGCCGCTTCGGCAACGCGGTGCTCGTCGCCTCGCACGCCGAACTCCCGCTCGCCGCCCTCGCCCGCCGCACCGCCGCCGACGCCTTCCCGGCCCGCGTCGAGCACGGCCCCGCCCTCGCCCGGTTCACCGCCGACGCGAAGCCCGTGGGCGACGCGGAGGCGACCGGCTCACCGGAGCCGCCGAGCGGGGCGTTCAGCGTGGGGTGACGGTCAGGAGGACTTGAGCGGGCGCAGCGAGCTCATGATCTTCTTGACCGTGTCCTCGGGGACCTCGTCCTTGTCCCCGAGGACGCCGTAGAACACCCAGGTCGCATAGTCGCCACTGGTGTCCTTGTAGGTGACCGTGTAGGCCTTGCCGTCGGTGTCGCACTTGCCGGTCTTCTTGACCCCGGTGACGGTGGCCGAGGCGGAATGGCCGGTGATGCCGTAGTCACTCTTGAACGGCTGGGCGCTGGTCTTCGCGAACTTGCCGGTCTTCTTCTGGTCGAAGCCGGCCCACACCCAGTTGAGGGCCTCCGTCTCGGCGGCATCCCCCTCGCTCTTCAGACCCTGGGCACCCTTGGTGCCGACCGCGGCCCTGCTGCTGTTCTTCTCGCACACGTCCTCCTTGTAGATGGCGGGTGCCGTCATGGTTTCGGCGGCCGGGGGGAGGAGGGCGTCTTTATCCTTTTTGGCGGTGCTGTCGGGGATGATGTGCATCATCCCCGGCGAGTCGACCTTCCAGTCCGGCGGGACGTCGAAGGCGTCGTGCCGCTTGGGGTTGACGACGGCCTGCCAGCCCTTGATCACCGGCTTGACCGAGCTGCCGTCGCCGCGCGGATTGTCCTCGGGGCCCTCGGTGTTCTGCTGGCTCGGGGAGGCGGACACCGAGGCCGACTGCGACGGCTTGGGGTCGTCCTTGGCCGAGGTCTTCTTGTCGTCGTCCTTCAGTACCACCACGCCCGTGATCACCGCCGCGGCCACCACCGCCAGCGCCGCGCTGATGGCGATCACCGCGGTGCGCTTGTTGCGGCCACCGCCCGGGGGTTGCTCCCCGCCGCCCGTCGCCGCCGGGGCGGACCACTGCGGTGCGCCGGGCTGGGCGTACGGGTTGGGCTGCTGCTGAGGCTGCTGGTAGCCCGGCTGCTGGTAGGGGTTGGGCTGCTGAAAGCCCGGTTGCTGGTACGGGTTGGGTTGCTGCGGGTTCTGCTCGCCCCCGTTGGCGGGCTGCTGTCCTGGCCACATGGGCGAACAGCCTAGAGGGAGCCGGTGAGGAAGGCCCTTCCGGCTAGGGCTACCGATGGGTAACATCGCGCACATGACTGTTGAGAACCCGTCGATCGGCGCGATGCTGGCTGCCACGGTGCCGATGGTGCGCACCCTGAACCTGGAGTTCCTGGAGATCTCCCCGGAGCGTGCGGTGCTCCGGCTGCCGGACCAGCCCGAGTTCCACAACCACATCGCCGGCCCGCACGCGGGCGCCATGTTCACCCTCGCCGAGTCGGCCAGCGGCGCCATCGTCCTCGCCGCGTTCGGCGACCAGCTCTCCCGGGCCGTGCCGCTCGCGGTGCGGGCCGAGATCGGCTACAAGAAGGTCGCCAAGGGTGTGGTGACGGCAACTGCCACGCTGGGACGGCCGATTGCCGACGTGATCGCGGAGCTCGACGCGGGGCAGCGGCTGGAGTTCCCGGTCAGCATCGCCATTCAGCGTGAGGACGAGGCGGTCACGGGCGAGATGACCATCTGGTGGACTCTGCGCCCCAATTCATGACCTCTGCCCGGGGTGGTTGACGGCATGCCGTGCTGCTCGCACAAGCGCAAGCAGCACGGCGTGAACGTGCAGGTCATCGCCCACCCGGACGGGACACCGCCCGACGTTGGTGTCGCTCGTCAAACCGTGGCGAGGAGCACGGGCAGCTGTGCAGGGCCGTTGACGACGATTGAGCTCAGCAAGGTGGGCTCGCCGTTGGGCTCGATGCATGGCGACCTTGTGAGCAACTCGTTGTAAATGTGCCGCAGTTCGACGCGTGCAAGCACGCTGCCGATGCAGAAGTGCTCACCGAAGCCCAGCGCAAGGTGTCGGTTCGGCTGTCGGCGGATGTCGAACGACTCGGGATCGGGGAACGCCGACTCGTCGCGGTTGGCCGAGGGCAGCCAGAACGTGACGCGGTCACCGGCCGCGATCTGCCGGCCGCGGATCTCTACCGGCCGCGTCGCGGTGCGCATGATGTGCGTTGCGGTCGAGGTCCAGCGCAGGACCTCTTCGACCGCTGTCGGCAGGAGGGCAGGGTCTTCTACGAGGGCGCGCCATTGGCCGGGGTGGCGGAGGAGCGCGAGCATGCCACCGGCGGCCGCGATGCGTGTGTTTTCGGTGCCGCCGACAAGAAGGTTGTCGCAGTTGAGGATGATGTCGTCCGGAGTGAGGCGCTCGCCGTCGATGTCGGCTGTCGCCAGGACGCTCACCAGGTCGTCTGCAGGGTTCTTCGCCCTGTCCGCTTGCAGCGCCTCGAAGTAGCCGAGGATGTCCAGGTGGGCAAGGCGTTGGGTCAGCGGATCGTCGGCGCCGAACGCGGCACTGGTCAGGGTGAAAAGCCGCTCCCAGTCGGGACTGGGGATCCCCATCATCTTGCAGATCACAAACAGCGGGACGCGGGCCGCGACGTCGGTGACGAAGTCGCATGCGCCGCGTTCGAGGGCCTGGCCCACCACGCGGTGCGTTACCTCCTGGATGTCCCGTTCCATGGCTCGTACCGACCGTACCGAGAACCACTCGTCGATCAGCCCGCGCAGTTGGCGGTGGCGGGGCGGGTCGGTCAGCGCGAGGGTGCGTCCGCCACCGGGGTCGGCGCCATGGCTGTCGGGGCGGAGCAGAATACCCCGGGCCGAGCTGAACGTGGCCGAGTCGCGGTATGCGGTGCGTATGTCGTCGTACTTGGTCAGGGCCCAGAAGCCGGGAAGGTCCGTCGGCTCGTGCCAGTACACGGGCTGATGGGCGCGCAGCCACCGCCACTGGACGAAGGGGTCGCCTTTCGCGTACAGCTCGGGGTCGACCAGGTTGATGTGCGGGGGCTGTTCGGCCACGTCGGTCGGCATGGGGATGTCTCGCAACTCTGCTCGGCGCGTCAGAACGACACGAAGTCGAAACGCTCGTCGGCGCGGTGCTCCACGGGTGCGGTGTCCCGGGAGACCAGGAAGGCGGGGCGGGTGGGGTGCGCCGGGGCGTTGTCGACGGCGTTGTAGGTGATCAGCAGCAACGCACGGCGGTCTGCTGACAGGTTGTTCGACGAGGAGTGCACGATGCTCGGATGGAACACCTGGATGGAGCCTCGCGGACCCAGGAAGAGCTTGCGCCCGCTTTCGTCGGCCATGGCCAGCGCCCGGTCGCCGTTCACGGTGTAGGCGAGGTCGGCGGACACATGTGTGCGCCAGTCCGATTCGGTGCCCTGCGCGCGGTGCTCGGGCAGGTCGAGCAGGCCGAGGCGCTGTGATCCCGGGATGACCATGAGCGGTCCGTTGCCCTCATGGACATCGTCCAGGGAGACAGCGAAGTTCACGGCGTCCGGGCGCGGCATGCCGTCCTCCTCGTGCCAGAACGCGAAGTCCTGGTGCCACGGCCAGGCGGCCCCCTCGTGCGCCTGCTTCAAGTTGACCTTGAACTGATAGACGTACACAGGGCCGCCGATGAGCTCTTCGGCCAGCCCGACGAGGTACGGCAGGCGGACCAGGGCCGCGCACACCTCGTCGAAAGCGTGGCACCCGTGGATGGCCCGGACGGTTCGGCTGCCCTCCTCGTGGACCACCTCGGGTCTGCGTTCCTGGCCGATGGCGAGCACACGGTCGCGGATCAGCGCGACGGTGCTGTCACTGAAGCGGTACGGGATTTCACTCCAACCATCCTTCCGGTAGGCCGACTTGATGCCGTTGAACGGGGCGGTGGCGACGCTGGGCATGGACACGAACCTCCTGCATGACTTAGGGGAAGGGGCCCTCGGCCGGGGCGCGGGCCGTGCGGGCCCGGCCGGTCAGCCGGAGGTCAGGACGAGGGCGGCGTTCTGGCCGCCGAAGCCGAAGGATGTGCTGAGCGCGGCGGACGTGAACGTATCCCGGGGCTTGTCGGTGACCAGGTCGAGTCCGGCGGCAGCCTCGTCCACCCGGTCCAAGTTGGCGGTGGGCGGCACCCGTTGGTGTTCAAGAGACAGGAGAGTGAAGGCGGCCTCCAGGGCTCCGGCCGCGCCCAGAGTGTGCCCCGTGAGGCTCTTGGTGGCGGTCACCGGAGGAGCGTGCCGGAACACGCGGTCCAGCATCTTCGCTTCCGCGGCATCGCCGAGAGGGGTGGCGGTGCCATGGGCGTTGATGTGTCCGATGTCGGACGCCGTGAGGTCCGCGTCGGCGAGGGCGGTGCGGGTGGCGAGTTCCGCGCCGCGCCCTTCGGGGTCGGGCTTGGTGAAGTGATAGGCATCGGCGGAGGCGCCGTAGCCGGCGATGTGGCCACGGACGCGGGCCGCGCGCGCCCGTGCGTCCTCGGTCCGCTCCAGTACCAGGATGCCCGCGCCCTCGCCGAGCACGAATCCGTCCCGGTCGGCGTCGAAGGGGCGAGAGGCCTCGGCCGGTGCCGTCACCCGAGTGGACAGCGCGCCCATGCGATGGAAGGCGATGCTGGTCGCCCGGGAACGGCCCGACTCGGCGCCGCCGACTATCGCCACATCGCAGCTGCCGGACCGCAGCAGGCCACGGCCCAGGCCGATGGCCGTGGTGCCGGAGGCACAGGCCGTGCTGACGCTCAGGCTGGGCCCGAATGCCCGTAGATCGGTGCTGATCTCACCAGCCGTCATATTGGTCAGGCAGCGTGGCAGGAACAGCGGCGACACCAGCGGGTGGCTCTCCTCGACGAAGTGCTTGAGCTGGTCCTGCCAATGGCGGGTGCTGGTGCCGGCCACCCCCAGGATGACGGCGACGCGCGTGCCGTCCCATGCCGCCGGGTCGAGTCCGGCGTCCGCCACCGCCTCACGGGCCGCGACCAGCGCCATCTGCGTATAGGGCTCCAGGCGCCAGGACAGGTCGCGTCCCAGCAGCGCGTCCCCGTCGAAACCGGGCACGGCACAGCAGAAATCCACGGGCAGACCCGCAAGGAGGCTTTCACTGGCGGCGGTCGGCACACCGGCGGTCAGGCCGGACCAGTTCGCCTCGATGCCGATACCGAGCGGGGAGACCATGCCGAGGCCGGTCACCGCCACCGCGGGGGAGGGGCTCACGAGGCGGCCCCGGCAGAGCTGTTCATGTGGGCCCTCACGAGCTCCACTGCCTCACCGATGGTGCTGTCCGGGGTGAGATCCAGAGGCGGAACGCCATACTCCTCGTCAAGAATCATCGAGAACTCGACGAGTGCCAACGAGTCGATTCTGAGCTCGACGAAGGTCACTTCGGGGGTGATGAGCGACTTGTCGATGCCCAGCGCATCCGAAAGCCGCCGGGCGATCTCGTCATAAATACTGGACATCGGGAGTTCCTTCCAGGAACAACTGGGCATGGGAGAGCCATCAGGATCCGGAATGTGGTTCCCGTGAAGGCTTCTGAACGGATGGCATTCCCACGGGAGTTCGCACGTACGATGCGGCGTCGCACTCAGCTGTATTCGCCGTCTTCGACCTGACGTGTTCACGTGACCCTAGGCCATGGCTCTCCGCCGGGGCAAGCGCCTGCCGGGTTTTCACTCATCGATACATGAGTGAAAACAAAGCGATAGGCGTCGCGCGTATCGTGCCGGGCAGCACATCGCGATGGGGAGAGTCATTGATGCCGAATTCCACGGACGTACGTGAAATGCTGCCGGTCGGCCCTCTGCCGATTCCTTGCGATCCCGACGGCACAACTCCCGTCCAGTGGGTGCACACCACCAGTGGCGAGGGCTTCTGGGCGGTGTCCGACTACCGCCTCGCCCGCCGGGTGCTCGCCGACCCGCGATTCAGCCGCGCGGCCGCCGTGGCGCCGGAGATGCCCAAGCTGACGAGCATCGACCCATCGCCCGACTCCATCGTCAGCCTCGACGGCAAAGCGCACGCCCGGCTGCGCAGGATTGTGGCGGGGGCCTTCACCGAGCGCCGTATCAGCGCTCTGCGCCCGGTTGTCGAAGCACACACGGCCGGGCTCCTGGACGCACTGGCCGCCGGCGAACAGCCGGCTGACCTGGTCACCGGCCTGGCCGCACCACTGCCGCTCAGCGTGCTGTGCCATATGCTCGGCATCCCGGCCGCCGATCACGAGAGCTTCCGGGAGTGGGTGCCTGTCCTCTTCGACCTGGATGGAGAGGGCCCGGCCAGCCGGACCCGTGCCTTCCGTATCACCCACTACATGTCCAAGCTCATCGGCCGCAAGCGCCGTGAGCCGGCCGACGATTTGATCAGTGCGCTGATACAGGCAGCGGACGATGAAGGGCAACTCACCAACCGTGAGCTCATCACGTTGTCGCTGTCGCTTCTCATGGCCGGGTACGACTCCACTGCCGACCAGATCGGCCTGGCCTTTCTGAGTCTTCTGCACGACCCCGCCCGCGCGGCGGCCCTGCGCGCCGACCCCTCCCTTGTCCCCGGCGAGGTAGAGGAATTGCTGCGGGTCTGTCCCTCGGTATCGGTAGGTTTCCCCCGAGCGGTCACCGAACCCGTTCAGCTCGCGGACGTCACCATTCGGCCCGGCCAGCCCGTTGTCGTCTTCCTCATGGGCGCGAATCGCACCCCTCGTGATTCCGGCGGCCCGACAGGAAACCCTCACCTGGCATTCGGCCATGGAGTGCACCGCTGCCTCGGTGCCTCGCTGGCCCGCCTCCAGCTCGCCGTGGTCATCCGCATGACCCTGGACCGCTTTCCGCACTTGGCGCTCGCCGAGGACATCGACGACCTGCCCTGGAAGCCGGCCGCGGCAACCCGCGGCCTCGTGGCGCTGCCCGTCCGCTGGTGACCGGGGACATGGAGACGGCGGCTGCCGAAGAGGGATCCTGACATTCCTCCGGGGCCCGGGACATGCCTATAGTGATCGTCGGTCGCACTTACGACGGGCACAACAGGGCGGATCCGGGAGAGATTTGGTATGGCGTCATCTGCTGCCGAGCACGAACTCGTACCGGGAAGAATCGCGATAGCGGCTCTGGGCGCGCTCTCGGTGACCGCCGACGGGCAACCGGTCGTGATAGCAGGCCCACGTCAGCGCACCATCTTCGCGATGCTCGTTCTCGCCTGGGGCCGAGTCGTCTCCGTGGACGATCTGGTGGACGCCGTATGGGGAGAACAGCCGCCCAGCACGGCACGGACCCAAGTGGCGATCTGTGTCGGGGCATTGCGCAAGGCATTCCGGGCGGCCCAATGCGATAGGCCGGTCATTCTGACCACCCACCCCGGATATCAGCTGGTTACGTCAGCCTGTTCCTTCGACGCCCGGGACTTCGCCACCATCTGCGCCGAGGCCGCCGACAATGTTCGCCGGAAAGCTCTCGAAGAAGCCGTCGGGCTGTATCGCAAGGCGGTGGATCTATGGACCGGCCCCGCCCTGTCCGGAGTCGGGGGACAGCCGGTGGAGGACGAGGCGACGCGCCTGGAAGCCGAACGCCTCGCCGCCTACGAGGCGCTGTTCGACGCGGAACTGGCACTCGGCCGCCATCAGGAAGTGCTGCCCGAACTCTCGGCCATGGCGGACGACAAGCCCCTGCACGAGAAGTTGCGCCACAGCCTGATGCTCGCCCAGTACCGGTCCGGGCGACGGGCGGAGGCCGCCGAGGGATTCCTCAACTGGCGCAAGCGTTTCGTCGAGGAGATAGGGCTCGAACCGAGCGAGAGCATCAGCCAGCTGCACCGCGCCATTCTCCAGGACGACTCCGAACTCTCCCTGCAGACCGACGACGCGCCACGGCGCAAGCCGCTTGCCGTACCGGCGGAACTGCCGCCCGTCATACCCGACTTCCAGGGACGCGAGACGGAACTCGCGACGCTGGACACCCTGCTGGACGACCTGAAGGACGAGCACACCCCGCCGCGCACGGGCGTGATCGCGGGAATGTCCGGCGTGGGCAAGACCAGCCTCGCCCTGCACTGGGCCCATGGCGTCCGGGAGTCCTTTCCCGACGGACAGCTCTATGCGGACCTGGACCACTACGACTGGACGCAGGAGCCTGCCGTGGTGCAGGCTCTGCTGAGCCGCTTCCTGCGTGCTCTCGGTGTCGCCGCCGAGATGATCCCGCACTCTCCCGACGAATGCGGTGCGTTGTACCGCAGCCTGCTCGCATCGCGGCGCGTCCTGGTGGTCCTCGACAACGCCCGTGCGTTCGCCCACGTTCAGCCGTTCCTGCCCGGCCACGGTTCCTCGCGGATTCTCGTCACCACCGGAATCCGCCATGACCCGGCCGTAGGCCGCGGCATGGTGCGCGTCGACCTTGACGCGTTTTCCCTTCCTGAAGCCATGGAGCTGGTGACCACCATCACCGGGGAACGGTGCCTGCTGGACGATCCGTTGGCCCTGCAGGCGCTGTGCCGGCTGACCGGCGGGCAGCCGCTCGCGCTGCGCGCGGCAGCGGGCCGCCTGGCCGCCAAACCCCACTGGTCCGTACACCACTTCGTCAACCGCCTCACCGACGAACGCCGCCGCTTCGACGAACTCAGCGCGGGAGGACTCGAGCTGCGCATGGGACTGGAGCGTGACTACCGCGCACTCCCCGAGGCGGCGGCCCGCATGTACCGCATGCTGGGCCTCTTCGACACGGCGGACTTCACCGTCCGACTCGGGGCCGCCCTGCTCGACGTGGACGTGACGGCGGCCGAGGACGCCATGGAGCAGCTCTTCGACATGTATCTGCTGACCGCGCTGGGTGCGGACGCCGAGGGGATGCTGCGTTACGCCTTCCCCGAACTGGTGCGCCTCCATGCCCGCGAGCGGGTCATGGCCGAGGAGACCGAAGAAGCGCGGTCCACTGCCCTCGACCGTGTCTGCGGAACGCGGCCGGTGATCCCCGTGCATTCCCGGGGAATTTCCAGTCGATATCCCACCGATAAAGGGACCGCCTAATGTCCTTCGTGTCAGGTGAACGGCACGGCTGACCGCAGAAGAACGCCGTGCGCACGGAAGGTACTTGGTGTGGCAACCGCGCCTCGGACGTTTTGGCAGGACATGCTCAGCGGCGGCGGATTCACCCCACTGCCCCGATGGCCGGGAGACTCGACGGAAACGGCGGGCGCGGTCGGCCTCGTGATGCCGACCGAGTCCCCGGGCGCACCTGCCGCACTGCACACGGCGATCCCGGAGGAGACCGCGCAGGCGCTGTGGCGCCTGCGCGAACGGTCCGGAGTACGGCTGGACACCGCCGTACTCGCCGCGTACGCCAAGGTGCTGACGCGGGTCACCACCGAGCCGGCGGCGGCCTTCGGCTACCGGCCGCTCACCACCGGACCGGCCCTGTGCCGGCTGCCGCTCGTCGACGGCAGCTGGCTCCGGCTCCTCCGCCATGTCGCCGAGGCCGAGTCGGAACTCCTGCGCCAACTGCCCTTCCTCCCGGGCGACCAGGGCGCCACACCCCTTTACGACACCCTTTTCGTCACCGGTCGCGCGCCCCGGGCCAACGACCTCGCACCGGACACCGTGCTCGCGGCAGGTGTATCCCTCGACAACGGCATGACGCTTGTGCTCCGTCACCGTCCGCAGGCGGTGGGCGCCGGTCAGGCGGGCCGGTTCTCCGGCTATCTGCTGGCCGCACTGCGCGCGATGTCGGAGAGTCCGGATACGGATCACCACACCTGGAGCCCGCTGTCCGCCGATGAAGTCGCCTACCAGACAAGGGGTTTGGCCGGACCCCGCCGGGCCCTGCCCGACCGGCGCGTCCACCAGCTCTTCGAAGAGCAGGCGCGGTTGCGCCCCGATGCCGTCGCGGCCGTCCACAACGGCACATCCTGGACGTACCGGCAGCTCAACCAGCGTGCCAATCGAGCCGCGCACGCCCTCCTCGGCGCGGGGCTGCGTACCGAGGACGTCGTGGCAGTGGTCATGGATCGTGACCTGGACTGGCTGGCGGCCACGCTCGCCGTTTTCAAGACGGGGGGCGTCTACCTGCCGGTGGAACCGAAGTTCCCCGCCGACCGCATCGCCGCCATGCTGGAGCGCAGCGAATGCCGTCACATCCTCACCCGGCGCGGTGTCTCCCACAGCCTGGACCAGGCGCTGGCCGGCCTGCCCGGCGTGCACACACAATGCCTCACGGAGCTGCCCGAGGGCCCCGTCACCGATCCCCGGGTGCCCGTGGCGGCCGGTCAGAGCGCGTACATCTACTTCACTTCGGGTTCGACCGGAACACCGAAGGGCGCCGTGTGCGAGCACGCGGGCTTCCTCAACCACCTCCTCGCCAAGATCGACGACCTTGGCATCGCGGCGGGCACGGTGGTGGCACAGACCGCCCCGCAGTGCTTCGACATCTCTCTGTGGCAGCTCCTGGCGGCACTCGCCGTCGGCGGGCGCACCGTCATCGTCGACCAGCCGGCCGTCGAGGACGTGGCGCGTCTCCTCCATACCCTCTCCGCCGAACGGGTCGAGGTCCTCCAGGTCGTGCCCTCCTACCTGGAGACCATGCTCACCGAGCTGGATCGCGCACCGCTTCAGCTGTCCGGCCTGCGCTGTGTGTCGACGACCGGAGAGGCACTGAAGAAGGAGCTGGCCGAACGCTGGTTCGCGGCCTTTCCCCATGTCGCGCTCGTCAACGCCTACGGGCTCACCGAGACGTCGGACGACACCAACCACGAGGTGATGCGGGGCGTTCCGGACCAGGCATCGGTGCCCCTGGGTAAGCCCATCGCCAACGTCCGGGTGTACGTGGTCGACGAGTCGCTCCAGCCGGTGCCGCTCGGTACCGCGGGGGAGATCGTGTTCTCCGGCGTCTGCGTGGGCCGCGGTTACGTCAACGACGAGGAGCGGACCCGTGCCGCCTTCGTTCCCGACCCGCATATGCCCGGAGAGCGGCTGTACCGCTCCGGTGACATCGGGCGCTGGCTGCCCGGTGGAAGCCTGGAGTTCCTCGGACGTCGTGACGCCCAGGTGAAGATCCGGGGATTCCGCATCGAGACCGGTGAGATCGAGAACCGGCTGCTGCGCGTTCCCGGCGTGCGCGACAGCGCCGTCATCGTGGGCGGTAGTGGGGCGGGCGGACAGCTCGTCGCCTACTACACCGCTTCCGCCGAGCTGTCCGCGGACGAACTGGCGGCGGCACTCGGCACGGCACTGCCGTCGTACATGGTGCCGCACCACTTCCACCGCCTGTCCGAACTACCCCTCACCGGCAATGGCAAGACCGACCGCAAGGCGCTGCTCCGGATGGCCGGGGAACCGGACGCGACAGAAGAGAAGCCGGGCAAAGGAGAGGCGCCGCAAACGGAAACCGAGTGCCGCCTGGCCGGTCTGTGGGCCGACATCCTGCGGATCCGGGTCGACAGGATCCGACGCGATTCCGACTTCTTCGGCCTCGGCGGAACATCGCTCACCCTTATACGCCTGGCCATCGCGCTCGACCGCGTGCTCATGCCCCACGAGCTGCGGGACACCGTACGGCTCGCAGACCTCGCCACGCTGCTCGACGCCCGGGCCCCACACCAGACCGCATCCGCGGCGACCGAGCAGGAAGACCACCGACCGGCATCATGACCGACACCACCTCATCCATTGACGTGCTCTCCGACGGCTCGCGCCTCCTCCTGGAGGCGGGCCGCATCCCACAGCTCCAGCCGCCCGGCAGAGATGTACCCACCACCGGCATACGGGAGGGGCTCGCCCGGCACGGCGCGGTCCTCGTCCGGGGCCTCGTCCTGGCCGGCCCCGCCGGCCTGGCCGCCGTGGCGCGCGCCCTGGGCGTGGTGCCGATGACGGAACGCGAAGGCTTCGCCGCCCGCGACTACTTGGGGCAGGGTGTCTACTCCGCCTCACAATGGCCCGCACACGAGCCCATGTGCATGCACCATGAGCTGAGTTACGCGGACGAGATACCCGGGATCGCCCTCTTCGGCTGTCTGCGGGCACCGCAGCGAGGCGGTGCCATCGGGGTGGCGGACGCACAAGCGGTCCTGAGAGCCCTGCCCGTGGAGATTGTCGAGTCCTTCGAACGGGACGGCTGGCTGCTCGCCCGGCACTACGGGGAGGTGGGGCTCGGCTGGGCGGAGGCGTTCGGTGCCGAGGACGCCGATGGCGTGGCCGCGTACTGCCGCGACCACGCCATCGACCACCGGTGGCTGCCGGACGGGTCACTGCGCACGGTGCAGCGCAGGGCGGCGATCGCCACCCACCCGGCCACCGGCGAACGCCTGTGGTTCAACCAGGTCGCGTTTCTCAACGAGTTCACCATGGATGAGGCCATCCGGGAGTACCTGATCTCCCTCTACGGCCCCGACTCGCTGCCTTTCACCACCCGCTACGGCAGCGGGGAACCCATCCCCGAGGCGGTGATCCGGACCATCAACGAGGCGTACGACGCGGCCACTTCGAGTGAGCCATGGCAGACAGGCGATGTGCTCGTCGTGGACAACCTGCGCATGGCCCATGGCCGAACCGCGTACCAGGGGCAGCGCGAAGTGGTCGCGCTCTTCGGCGACCCGGTGCGCCTGACCGGGCACCTACGGCCCATGGCCGCCAACTGACCTCCAAGGGAGCCTTTCCATGCCCGAGCAGTACGCGGCGCCTTCGTTCTCCGTGATCTCCGGAGCCCAGGTGCGGCAGGTTCTCGACGGCCACCAGCGGGAGGTGGTCGAGTTGATCGAGGCCGCCTACCGCCTGCACGGCGAGGGACGGACCGTCAACCCGCCCTCGTACTTCCTGCGGTTCCCGGACCGGCCGTCATCCCGCATCATCGCCCTGCCCGCCGCGGTCGGCGGCGACATCCGCACCGACGGCCTGAAGTGGATCTCCAGTTTTCCGGAGAACGTCGACCGCGGCATTCCCCGGGCTTCCGCCGTGCTCATTCTCAACGATCACGACACCGGATATCCACTGGCCTGCCTCGAGAGCTCCATCATCAGCGCCGCGCGGACCGCGGCCTCCGCCGCGCTCGCCGCCGACCGGCTCGCGGCCGCACGAGGGGACCGGCCGGCCCGGATCGGATTTCTCGGCGCCGGCCTGATCGCCCGCTATGTGCACTCCTGTCTGGCGGCCACGGGCTGGGTGTTCGACGAGTCCGGTGTGTACGACCTGGCGCAGGAGCACGCCGCCGGGTTCCGGGACTATCTGTGCCGGGCCGACGACTCCGGGCCGGTCACCGTGCACGCCAACGCCGAGTCACTGATTCGCTCTTCGGACCTGGTGGTCTTCGCGACGATCGCCGGGACACCGCACATCACGGAACCCGCCTGGTTTGCGCACCACCCGCTGGTGCTCCATCTGTCACTGCGCGACCTGGCGCCCGAGGTGGTGTTGGAGGCCGCCAACATCGTCGATGACATCGACCACTGCCTCAAGGCCGACACCTCGCTGCACCTGGCCGAACAGCGCGTTCACCACCGGGAGTTCGTCGACGGAACCCTGTACGACGTGCTGACCGGGCAGGTGCGCCCGGATGCCGGCCGGACGGTGGTGTTCTCGCCGTTCGGTCTGGGAGTACTCGACCTGGCACTCGGCAGACACATCTATGACACGGTCCGCGCCAAGGGCGAGTTGCACGTTGTCGACGGCTTCTTTCACGAGATGCGACGCTACGGCTGAGGCGGGAGGCCATATGCCGGTCATCTCGGCGCCCCAGCAATTCAACCAGGACGATCTGTTCGTCGACCTCGACGGAGTGCTCGGAATACCGTTGTTCCTCAAGTGCGAGGGATTCAACTTCGCCGGCTCCATCAAGCAGAAGGCCGCTGTGGCGATGGTGGAAGCAGCCGAACGGGACGGTGTCATCACACCGGACTCCATTCTGGTGGAGTCCTCGTCGGGAAACCTGGGCATCGCGCTGAGCATCATCGCGGCCGGCAAAGGTTACAGATTCCTCTGCGTCACCGACTCCCGCTGCAATCCGGCCGCCAAACGCCTTATGACGGTGCTCGGCAGCACGGTGCACACCATCACCGAGCCCGACCGCGAAGGCGGCTTCCTCGCCGCGCGCATCAATCATGTACGCCGCCTGTGCGCCGCGGACGACCGGTATGTGTGGCTCAACCAGTATGTGAACACAGCCAATTGGCGCGCGCACTACCGGCACACGGCGCCTGCGGTCGACCGGACCTTCCCCGGCCTCGATGTGCTGTTCGTCGGAGCCGGTACCACCGGAACGCTCATGGGGTGCGCCCGCTGGTACCGGGAACACCGCCCGAACGTCCGTATCGTGGCCGTGGACAGTGTGGGTTCCGTGACATTCGGGAATCCGCCAGGGCCGCGCATGATTCCGGGACTCGGCTCCGGGGTGCGACCGCCGTTGCTGGACGAGGAGTTCATCGACGAGGTGATTCTCGTGCCGGAACGGGAGACGGTTCGGATGTGCCACCGGCTCGCCAGAGGAGGATTCGTCTTCGGCGGGTCCACCGGAACCGTGGTGAGCGGAGCCCGGCGGTGGCTCGGCTCGGCGGACCGGCGGACCGGACTCACCTGTGTGGCGATCTCGCCCGACATGGGTGAACGCTATCTCGACACCGTCTACCACACCAACTGGGTGGAGAGTACCTACGGATACGGCGTGACCGGCCCGGCGGAGGCGGACCTCATGGAGCATCAGATCAGCTGAATCCGGCTCCGCCTGCCATCCTCCAAGGTGGCCGAGTAGCAGTACGCGGCGCGGGGTGTGGAGAGCAGCGGCACCGTCCAGGCATCCGCCGCGACAGAGGCGTGGCAGGCCGCGAGGACCTCCGGTCCCTCGATGCGCCGGTCAGCGGACCTGGCGTAGAGCCTGCCCGCCGACACAGCTTCCTGGCAGGTCGGCTCGAGCAGTTCGACGTGGCCACGGTCGTAAAGGCTCTGCACAGCCGTACCGATGCCGAATCGGTGCCTCTTCGTGCAGTATTCGTTCCAGCAGGTGCGCATCGAGCACGCGACCGCGAAGGTGACCGTGGGTATCACCAGGCGCATCTCCCCGGCAGTCACCGCGGCATTGGCGGAAGACGCGGCCGGGGTATGGCCGACCGCTATCTCGTACAGGGCAAAGGAATCGGCGACAGCACACCTGTCCGGCTTTCCCGGAAGCTCTTGCAACTCCACTGAAACTCCCCTCCATTGCTCGGCAGTATAGGCGACGGAGCAAGGGGGCGGCGCGGCGCGCGGATCTCAACTCATCGGCCGCAGCGGGGGGATGGTCGAGTGATATCGAAGTGATTGAAGCCCGTGATGGGATACCCGCATCGGGCCTGTGAGTATCCTCTGGGCCCGGAATCGCTCTTCCTGCTGTGTCACAAGAGCCTTTTCCGAGAACGAGGTCGTGGTATGACGAACCCCTTTGAGAACACCGAAGGAAAATTCCTGGTCGTGATGAACGACGAGGAGCAGTACTCGCTGTGGCCCGGCTTCATCGAAGTTCCCGAGGGCTGGCGGACTGTGCTCGAGGAGACGGACCGACAGGCCTGCATCGACTTCATCGAGGAGCGCTGGACCGATATGCGTCCCAAATCCCTCCGTGATGCCATGGACGCACACGCCTGAGGACGCCGGGCCGTGGGGGGGCGTCCCCCGGCGCCGCCCGCCCCGCCCCGATTTCCGTTTCGCCGTTTACAACTCATGGGGTAGGTAACAGGTGTCTGGCACTCAAGCCGTTCGTCGGCCGTTGTCCGCTGCGCAGTCGGGTGTCTGGTTTGCCCACCAACTGGGCCTCACCGACATGGACTTCAGCCTCGCGCAGTGCATCGAGATCCGTGGCGCGATCGACGTGGACCGCTTCACGACCGCCGTCCGCGCGGCCCTCGATGAGGCGGAGGCCCTGCGTGTCCGCTTCACACAGGACGCGGAGAGCGTGTGGCAGACACCTCAGCCGGTTCCCGGCGACATCCTGACCCTCCGCGACGTATCGGCGGAGCCCACCCCGGCCGAGACCGCTCTGCGCTGGATGCGTGCGGACCGCGCCCGTCCGGTCGACCTCCTTGCCGACCGGCTGTATGAACTCGCCCTGTTCCGCCTGGCACACGATCACTACCTCTGGTACACACGTTCCCATCATGCCGTCGTCGACGGTTATGGCGCCTCCTTGTTCACCCGCCGCGTCGCGGACATCTACACCTCTCTCGCCGAAGGCAGGCCCCACGGCGACTCGCCTTTCGCCTCCCTCGCCTCCCTCGTCGCGGAGGACGAGGAGTATCGCTCGTCGCCCGACTTCGCCGAGGATCGCGCATATTGGGAGGCCCAACTCGCCGACCGGCCCGCTCGGTTCAGCCTCTCGCGCCGCACCGCCACCTCGAGCGGCACGTCGCTGCGTGCCACCACGCACCTCGCGGCGGAGCTCAATGACGATCTCATCGCTGCCGCCCGCGCGGGCCGCACCCACTGGTCGGTCGTACTCATGGCGGCCGTCGCGCTGTATGCCCACCGTATGACGGGTGCGGACCGCATCACACTCGGCTTCCCTGTCACCGCCCGGGTCACCCGGGATGCCCGTCGCACCCCTGGAATGACCGCGAACATTCTGCCCCTGCGGCTTGCCTTGTCCGCGGGCGACGACTTCTCACGGATCATCGAGCGGACCGCCCAGGCCGCCAAGGAAGCGCTACGACACCAGCGGTACCGCCAGGAAGACCTCCAGCGCCACTTCGCCGCATCCCCCGGTACCTCCGGCTCCTTCGGGCCACAGGTCAACATCATGCCCCTCGACGACGGCCTCGGCTTCGGCGCACACCGCGGGAAGGTCCTCAACCTCGGCAACGGCCCCCTCGACGATCTGGCCTTCGACATTTACGGAACGGCCCGCGGCGAGCAGCTCGCCATCCACCTCGACGGCAATGAGGCCCTCTACACCGCCGATGAACTGACCCGGCACCTGGCCAGGTTCGAGCACACCCTGGCTGCGGGGCTCGCCGAACCCGACCGCCCCATAGCCGAGTTGGACATCGTGCCGCCCCGAGAGCGACGGCTCGTCCTGGACACGTGGAACACCATGGCCACCGCCAGGGGAGCCGACACACTGCCGGCGTGCGTCGCGGAACAAGCACGGCGTACGCCCGACGCGCCCGCGGTGATCGCCGGGGACGGCATACGCTCCTACGCCGAACTGGATGCCCGGGCCAACCGGATCGCCCGGCTGCTCATAGAGCACGGCGCGGGCCCGGAGCGCACCGTCGCCCTGGCCCTGCCCCGGTCCACCGAGTGGGTTGCGGCAGCGCTGGCAATAGCCAAGGCGGGCGCGGCATGCCTGCTCCTGGACCCGGATGCCGCGGACATCGAGGCCCACCGGCTCCCCGACTCCGGGGCGGCGCGTCCCGTGTGCGCGGTGACCTCGGTCGACACCCCGGCGACACTGCCCGCCGGACTTCTCCGAATCGCTCTGGGCGAGCCCGGCGCCGAGCAGGCCCTCGCGCTGCTGTCCGGCGCCGACGTCACCGACGAGGACCGGCTGACACCGCTGCTGCCGTCCCACCCCGCGCACATCAGCCACCCGGCCGGTCTGATCACCCCGTACGCCGCGCTTGCCAACCAGCTCGCCTGGATGCGCACCACCCCCCTGCCGCAAAGGACCGGCGAGCGTGTTCTGTACGGCACCGCGCCGCTGTGGGACTGCCACTGGGCCCTGGGCAGTGGCGCGACCCTTGTGATACCCGGCCCCCACGAGGACCAGCGCGACGCCAACCGACTGGCCGCCGGCCTCGCCTCCGACATCCGCACCCGGCGAATCACGGCGCTGCACACCACCCGCACCGTGCTCGAGGCGCTCCTGGCACACCTCGGCGAGCCGCACACGGACCCTCTTCCCTCCTTGCACACCGTCGTCTGCGATGGCGAACCCCTGACCGCCCGGCTCATCGCACGGTTCCACGACGTCCTGGGCGAGACCACCCTGTACACCGCATACGCGCCCGCCGAAGCCGCCGTGCACGCCACCGCCGGCAACGGCGAGGCCATGGATGAGCCCGGCGGCTGCCTCATCGGCGGACCTGTGGCCAACACCCGGGCCTATGTACTGGACGCATTGCTGCGGCCGGTGCCGGTCGGTGCGACCGGCGAACTGTATGTGGCAGGAGCGCAGGTGGCGCGTGGATACGCGCACCGCCCCGCCCGCACGGCCGGGCGCTTCGTCGCCGACCCGTACGGCACGCCCGGAGACCGGATGCACCGCACCGGAGACCTGGCACGGTGGCGCACCAACGGCACCCTTGAGCTCATTCCCCCCATGGGAGAGTCCGGTCTCATCGAGGCCGCCGTGGCCGCGCACCCCCACGTCGGCCAGGTGGCCATCGTCCACGTGGACGGGCTTGGCATCACCGCCTACGTGGTACCGCGCGCCGACACCGCCGACCCGGACGCGATCCGGCTGTTCGCCGCGGAACGCCTGCCCGAGGCACAGGCACCGACGGCCGTGACGGTACTCGACACGCTTCCCGTCACCGCCGGGCACACCCTCGACCACGCGGCCCTGCCGCTGCCGGACCCGGCAACAGCACCGTCCCGGCGCACCGCGCGGACCCCGCGCGAGGAGGCGCTGTGCCGCGCTTTCGCCGAGGTCCTCGACATCGACACACCCGGCATCGACGACAGCTTCTTCGAACTCGGCGGCCAGTCCCTCACCTCGATCCGGCTGCTGAGCCGAGTGCGCACCGAGTTCGGCGTCGAACTCCCGGTACGCGCCCTGTTCGAGACACCCACCGTCGCCCAGCTGGCACGGCGAATCGACGAGGCGGAAGGTGCCACCAGGGTCGCCCTGGCTCCCGTGGAGCGCACCGCCCGGGTCCCGCTCTCCTTCGCCCAGCGTCGCCTGTGGTTCCTCAACCGCCTCGAAGGGCCCGCGTCCTCCGCGTACAACATGCCGTTCGCCGTGCGGCTCACCGGAACCCTGGACCGCGATGCGCTGGAAACGGCCCTGCGGGATGTCATGGTCCGGCACGAGAGCCTGCGCACGGTCTTCCCGGAAGGGCCGGGCGGCGTACCTCACCAGAACATCCTGGACGCCGACGCGATACCCGCCACGCCACTCGAGACCGTGCCCACGAGCCCGGACAAGCTGACGGCCATGCTCACCGAGGCCGCCGACCGCGGCTTCGACCTGACCACCGAACTCCCCCTGCGCAGCCGGCTCTTCGCACTCGACGGGACCACGCATGTGCTGCTCGTCGTACTGCACCACATCGCAGGGGACGGCTGGTCGATGGTTCCCCTGGCAAAGGACCTGATCAGGGCGTACGAGTCGCGTGCGATGGGGGAGAGCCCGGACTGGCAGCCGTTGCCGGTCCAGTACGCGGACTACACCCTCTGGCAGCACCGCGTCCTCGGCGACGACAACGACCAGGGCAGCCAGCTGACACGCCAACTCTCGTACTGGACCCACGGGTTGGCGCACCTTCCGGAACAGCTCGACCTGCCCGTGGACCGGCCCCGCCCGGCCGTGGCCTCCCACCGGGGCGAGAGAGTGCCGGTCGAGATCCACGCCGATATCCATAGGGCTCTGAACGCCCTGGCGCAGGAAACCGGCGCAAGCCTGTTCATGGTGGTGCGGGCGGCGTTTGCGGCGTTGTTGTCGCGGTTGGGTGCGGGGACGGATATCCCGATCGGTTCGCCGATTGCCGGGCGTACGGATGAGGCGTTGGACGACCTTGTCGGGTTCTTTGTGAATACGCTGGTGCTGCGCACGGATGTGTCGGGTAACCCGACCTTCCGTGAACTGATCGGGCGAGTCCGTGAGAACGACCTGGCCGCTTTTGCCCACCAGGATGTCCCGTTCGAGCACTTGGTGGAGGCGCTCAATCCGGCGCGTTCGATGGCCTCGCATCCCCTGTTCCAGGTGATGCTCGCCTTCCAGAACAACGCGGCACCCCACTTCGAACTCCCTGGTCTCACCACGGTCATCGACCAACTCGACACCCATACATCCAAGTTCGACCTGCTTCTCAACATCACCGAGCAGTACGACACCGACGGTAAGCCAGCCGGGCTGACGGGATTTCTGGAGTTTGCTGTTGATTTGTTTGATCGGGTGACGGTTGAGGGGTTGGTGGGGCGGTTTGGTCGGTTGTTGGGTGCGGTGGTGGTGGATGCGGATCGGTGTGTTGGTGAGTTGGAGGTGGTGTCCGGGCGGGAGCGTTTTGAGTTGTTGGTTCGGCGTAATGACACGGGGGTTGGGGTGCCGTGGGTGTCGTTGCCGGAGGGGTTTGAGGAGCGGGTGGCGTGTGCGCCGGGGGCGGTTGCTGTTGTTTTTGAGGGGGTGGAGTTG